>NZ_JBIWIO010000004.1:0-111499 GCF_044764665.1 Streptomyces sp. NPDC093795 | reverse complement strand
GGGGGCGTGTGGTGGGGCCGGGGGGGGGGGTCGGGGGGGGGGGGGGGGGGGGGTTGGGGGGGGGGGGGGGGGGCGCGCTCAGGCGCGGCGGTGGCGGCGGGCGAACTGCTTCTCGGGATCCGCGAAGTAGGTCCAGGGCCAACTGGTGTACGCCCCGTCGAGCGCCTGGAAGACGCGCTGGACCGTGTGCCGCTCACCCGCGAGCGACAGGGCCATGGCGAACATGTTGAAGTCGTGCTGCCAACCCGGGCGCCGCTCGTGGGCGGGATGGAGGATGCTGTGATCGGCCGCGTTCCGCAGCTCGGCCTGGATCGCCGGGTCCACGAGACAGTCCTCCCGGTCCGACTCGACCCAGTCCTCGATGTGCGCCATGGCGATCACACAACCGAGCCGGTGCCCCTGCGGCGTGCGGGCGAGGGCGTCACGGGCGAACGCCATCGCCTGGCCGGGCTCGCCACCCCAGCGGGGCTGCAACTGCGACAGCCACTGGATGTGGCTCTCCAGGTCCAGCGGATCGCGGCGCAGGGCGGCGTCGAGCCGGGCCTCGTTGACGGCGGCGCCCAGCGACATGCCGCGGCCGGAGGTGAGGAGGCGGCGCCACGGCGTGACCCACTCCGGCCGCAGCTCGGCGGCCTCCAGCAACTGCTCCTCGGCGATGCCGAGCCGATCGCGGAAGATCCGCCACTGCTCCTGCGTGACGTCCACGGCACGCGCGGCGGTACGCGCCTCCCAGCCCCACGTGAGGTGGCGCGCCCCGGATATCAGCAGGGCGGTCGCCCGGTGCTCCTTGTCCTCCTCGACGGCCCGGCCGATCCAGTCCTGCACGCCGTCCATGTCGGCGAGCTCGCCCAGGACCTGGTGGTCGCGGCCGAGGTCGAAGGGCGCGAGGGCCGCCTTGACCGCCTCCCAGTCACCCGCGTCGGCCGCCTCCACAAGGGCGAGCACCCGCGTGTCGCCGAGTGCGCGCAGGGTGTACATCCCGTTCCTCTGCCTGCGCGTGACGGGGAGGGCGTACGGATCCGCCGCCGCTCCCCCCGCACCCCTGTCGAACAACCTGCCGAACATCGCCGCGCCCTCCCCAGGCCCCGTGTATGAGTCCGGTGCAGCATAAGCGGGCCCACCGACACCGCTTCCACCGGGTTTTCACCGGTGCTTCACGCGGCGGAGGGGTGGCGTTCGCGGCAGGCTTTAGGCGTCACCCGCCGGTCGCCTCGGTTGCTGGTCCCGGAGGCCGAGCAGCGACCGGGCCACCGCACTCGGCGTCTCGTCCCGCTCCCGGGCGAGAGCGAGGAGGGCCCGGCAGGCGAGTTCGTTGACGCCGAACGACAGCATCCCGGGGGAGACCCGGCCCGCCGCCTCCTCGGCGCGGGCCGCGTCGTTCTCGGCGCACGCGGCCACGTAGTCCGCCGCGGCCTCGAAGAGGTTGTGCCCCTGCCGGGGGCGCGGTGGCGCCGGCAGGGCCGGCTCGGGCGCTCGCCGGGCGGAGGGAAGGAGCCTGCGCAGTGTTTCCGGTATCCGTGCCACGCCGCACCGCCTCTCCCGGGCACGACTGCCCGGTACGTCCACCGTAGACAGTGAAGTGCCGTGACAGAAGGGTGCGTTCACCGGCCGGCTCACATTCCCGGAAGCGCCGTGCCGGCCCGAGCCCTCAGCCCTCGCGGACGGCCATGGCCAGAAAGCGCGCGTCCTCGTCGACGTAGCTGACGAGTCGCCAGCCCGCTTCGGCGAGCACGACGCGCAGCCGGGGTTCGGCGCGCAGGTCGTCCGGCGTGATCCGGCGGCCGTGGCGGGCCGCGAGGGCGGCCCGGCCGATCGGGTGGAAGAGCGCGAGCCGGCCGCCGGGCCGTACCGCACGGGCGAGTTCGCGCAGGCCGGTGGCGGGTTCCGCGAGGTGGGAGATGAGCCCCGCTCCGAAGACGGCGTCGAGCGCCCCGTCGCGTACCGGAAGACGGCCGACGTCCGCGAGCAGCAGCGTCGCGGCGCCCCCCGCTCCGCCCCGCCCGGCCCGGACCGCCTGTTCGAGCATCTCGGGGGTGAGGTCGGCGCCGAGCACGGTGCCGGAGGGGCCGACGGCGGCGCGGAGCGGCGGGAGGGCCCGCCCGGTCCCGCAGCCGGCGTCGAGTACCGCGTCGCCCGGACGCAGCCCGATCTCGGCCACGGCCGCGGCGTACGCGGGCCCGTCGTCGGGGAAGCGGCTGTCCCAGTCGGCGGCGCGGGCGCCGAAGAACTCTCGGACGTGTGTGGGGTCATCGCTCATGCGCTCATGATTCCGTACCCGGTGGGGTGAACGTTCTTGTGAACGTTCTGTGTGCACGTTCGAGCTCGGCGCGATCGTTCGGGACCATCTCTCTGTCATATTCCATCAGCTTTCGAAATGCGCCCCTGGTGCGCCCCCCGATGCGCACTAGCGTCCCTGAGCCATGGGACACCTGGACCACGCCACCTTCGGCTGGCTGACACCTGCACTGTCGTACGCGATGGCCTGCGTCGGCGCCGCCCTCGGGCTGCGCTGCACGGTACGAGCGCTCGACGCGACCGGCCGCTCGCGGCGGAACTGGCTGCTCACCGCCGCCTCCGCCCTCGGCACCGGCATCTGGACGATGCACTTCGTGGCGATGCTCGGCTTCGGTGTGACCGGCACCGACATCCGCTACGACGTTCCGCTCACCATCCTCAGCCTCGTCATCGCCATGGCCGTCGTCGGCGTCGGCGTGTTCGCCGTCGGCTACGGCCGTGACCGGGTCCGATCGCTCCTGATCGGCGGGCTGACCACGGGCGTCGGTGTGGCGAGCATGCACTACATGGGCATGGCCGCCCTCCGGCTCCACGGCGACGTCCGCTACGACCCCGTACTCGTCGGCCTCTCGGTCCTCATCGCCGTCGTCGCCGCCACCGCGGCCCTGTGGGCGGCCCTCAACATCCACGCGCCCGCCGCCGTGGCCGTCGCGTCGCTCGTGATGGGCGCGGCCGTCAGCAGCATGCACTACACGGGCATGTTCGCCGTACGGGTGGACGTGGTCCCCTCCGGCGCGGGCCTGCCGGGGGCCACGGTCATGCAGTTCATCTTCCCGCTCGCGGTCGGCCTCGGCTCGTACCTCTTCATCACCTCCGCCTTCGTCGCCCTCTCCCCGACGGCCGGGGAACGGGCCGCGTACGACTCGGCGGGGCGTCTCACCGAGCCGGACGAGCGCGCCGTCGACGTCGCCCCGCCCGGCTTCCGCACCGCACAGCCGGCCCGTACGCCCCTGAACTGACCCTCACCCCACTTGCCACCAGAGACAGCCGCAGCCGGAACGAGGAGGCCATGCGAACTCCCCGCAAGACCAAGGACGCCGAGGCGACGGCGCCGCCGACGGGGGCCGCGCGCGGGCGGCGCGCACACGCCGGGCCGCCCGCCGAAGAACCGGGGGAGCCCACCCCCGAGGCCTTCCCGACAGCCGCCCACGCGACCGCTGGGCGCGAGGCCACCGGGCACACGGCTGGGGCACACACGACCGCCGGGCCCGCGGCGGGTGGTGGTGCCGAGGCCCCGCCCACGGCCCCGCCCGCCACTGCCCCGCGCCGGCTCCGCCCCCTGCGTCACGGCCTACGGCCCCGTACCGTCCGCGCCAAGATCGTCTCGCTCCTGATGGTCCCGGTCGTCTCTCTCCTCGCACTCTGGGGATTCGCCACCGTCACCACCGCCCAGGACGTCGCACGGCTCCGCCAGCTCCAGCGCGTCGACGCGGTGATCCGTGAGCCCGTGACGGCCGCCCTCGCCGCCCTCCAGGCCGAACGGCGCGCCGCCGTACGGCAGGTCGCCGCCCCCGGTGCCACCAGGGCCGCCGAACTCAAGGACCGGATACGCCGCACGGACGAGGCCGTCGACCGGCTCCAGCTCGACGACACGCACACCGTCGGCGACACCGGGGACCTGCCCGGCGACGTCGGGGACCGGGTGGGCGCGTTCGTCGGCAAGGTCGAGGGCCTCGCCCGGCTCCGTACCGCCGCCACCGACGGGCGGGCCGACGGGGACCAGGTGTACGAGGAGTACACGGCCGCGGTATCCGCGGCGTTCGCCGTCGGCGGCGCCCTCACCGGCATCCAGGACGCCCAGCAGGGATCCGACGCGCGCGTACTCCTGGAATTCGGCCGGGCCGGCGAGATGCTGTCCCGCGAGGACGCCCTCCTCACCGCCGCCCACCTCGACGGCAGCTTCACCGACGACCGGCTCCGCGCCTTCTCCGGCGCCGTCGAGACCCGACGCGCCCTCACCGCCTCGGCCACCGCCGATCTGCCCGCCGCGGCACGCGCCGCGTGGACCCGGCTCACCGCGAGCGGCGACCACACCCGGCTCACCCGGGCGGAGGACCGGATCCGGACCGCGAGCCCGGGCCGGGGTGCGGCCCAGGCGGTCACCTCGGCCGACTGGGACGACACCCTCGCCGCCGTACGGACCGCCCTCACGGCGATCGAGGCCGACGCGCGCACCGCGGCGGCCGACCGGGCCGACCCCTTCCCCGGTGGCGTCCTCAGCGCGGGCGGCGCGGCGGTGGTCCTCGGCCTCGGAGCCGTCGTCGTCTCCCTCGTCATCTCCGTACGCATCGGTCGCGGACTCGTCGTCGAACTCGTCAGCCTCCGCAACACCGCCCTCGGCATCGCGCGCGGCAAACTCCCCGCCGCCATGCGCCGACTGCGTGCCGGAGAGGAGATCGACGTCCGGGCCGAGGCACCGCCGGGACCCGTCTCCCAGGACGAGATCGGGCAGGTGGGCGAAGCACTCACGACCGTCCACCGCGCGGCTCTCTCCGCCGCCGTCGAGCGCGCCGAACTCGCCAGCGGCATCTCCGGGGTCTTCGTCAACCTCGCCCGGCGCAGCCAGGTCCTCGTCCACCGCCAGCTCAACCTCCTGGACAGCATGGAGCGCCGGGCCGACGACCCGAACGAGCTCGGCGACCTCTTCCGGCTCGACCACCTCACCACCCGGATGCGACGCCACGCCGAGAGCCTCATCATCCTCTCGGGCGCCGCCCCCGGCCGGGCCTGGCGCATGCCCGTCCCCCTCACCAACGTCGTCCGCGCCGCCGTCTCCGAAATCGAGGACTACGCGCGCGTGGAGGTGCGCCGGCTCCCCGAGACGGCCGTCGTCGGCGGCGCCGTCGCCGACCTCACCCACCTCCTGGCCGAACTCATCGAGAATGCCGCCCAGTTCTCCCCGCCCCACACCAAGGTGCGCGTCAGCGGCGAACCCGTCGGCAACGGATACGCACTGGAGATCGAGGACCGGGGACTCGGCATGGGCAAGGAGACCCTCGCCGAGGCCAACGCCCGCATCGCCCAGTCCGAGGCCCTCGACCTCTTCGACAGCGACCGGCTCGGCCTCTTCGTGGTCAGCAGGCTCTCCTCCCGCCATGACATCAAGGTCCAGCTGCGGACCTCGCCGTACGGCGGCACGACCGCCGTCGTGCTGCTCCCGACGGACCTGCTCCAGGGCGCGCTGCCGCCCGGCCGCGGCGCCCCCGCGCCCGGCCACGGACTCGGACCGGCCCACGCCGGACCCCCGCACGCGCGCGATGCCCGTACGCCTGCCTCCGGCTCTGGAGCCCCCGACGCCGCCGACCGTGGAAGCACCCCCGAACACGGGACCGCCGACCGGCTCGGGACCGACCGGACCAGCGCCCACCGGCTCGGCACCGACCGGACCGATGCCGACCGGCGTACGGACGACTCGCGTGCCGCACGCGAGCGCGAGGAGGAGCACCGCGCCGAGGCGCGCCGCTTCGGCCGCCCCCAGATGACCCGCACTCCGGGACAGGTCGGCCCGCCCCCGCCCGCCGGTACGCCGATCACGAGAATCGCCCCCGCCGACACCCCGATCGCCGGAGCCTCTCCCCGCGGGTCCGTCCCGGAACCCCGCCGGATCGACCCACAGCCGCCTGCCGGCGCGCGGCCGGTGCACCCGCCCAGGGAGTACGGCAACCCCCGGCCTCCCGGACCGCCCCAGGCCCCACCGTCCTCCCGACCACAGCCGCAGCCGCGCCCGTTGCCACGCCCGACCGCCGTCCCCGCACTCGCGCCGCCGCCGGAGTCCGGGCCTCCGCCCGCCGGGGTGACCGAGCTGCGCCGCCGCGGTCCCGCCGTACCGCCGCCGACGCGGGAACAGCCGCTCGGCCCGCCCCCCGGCCACGGCGGCCCCGAGGCCGAACTTCCCCGTCGCGTACGGCAGGCGAGCCTCGTACCGCAGCTGCGCGAGGCACCCGCTCCCGCACCGGCCTTCGTACCGTCCGCGTCCGACGCGGACCCCCGCACCCCCGAGCGGGTACGGGACCGGATGACGGCCTACCGGGACGGCTGGCAGCGCGGCGGAGGCGCCGCCCCCGGCAGCAGACGCCCGCTCGGCACCGGCTTCGACGGCGACCCGGCCGCGGACCCCACCACCCGGCCACGTACCGACTCCCGTACGGAGCCCGGCAGCGGCACCGGCCATGGCACCACACCCCTCGACGACCCCCGTTCCGAAGGAGACCACGCATGATCGACCACGAGAGGATCTCCCATCACCGGTCCGGCGAGCTCGACTGGCTCCTCGACGACCTCGTCATGCGGGTCCGGGAGGTCCGCCACACCGTGGTGCTCTCCAACGACGGACTCGCCGTGGGGGCCTCCAGCGGACTCAGCCGTGAGGACGCCGAGCACCTGGCGGCCATCGCCTCCGGCTTCCACAGCCTCGCCAAGGGCGCCGGACGCCAGTTCCACACCGGCGGCGTCCGGCAGACCATGGTCGAGATGGACGACGGCTTCCTCTTCGTCGCCGCGGCGGGCGACGGCTCCTGCCTCGCCGTCCTCAGCTCCGTGAGCGCCGACATCGGCCTCATCGCCTACGAGATGGCCCGCCTCGTCAAACGCGTCGGCGAGCACCTCCACACCCCGCCACGGCTCACGGTGACCCCGCCCGCCGCCGGCTGACCCGGAGAACCCCCATGAACGAGGACAGCACCGGCGGCGGCCCGTCCGCGCCGGGCAGTCAGTGGTACGACGCCGACGCCGGACCGCTCGTACGCCCGTACGCGATGACCGGCGGACGGACCAGGCCGGGGCCCAGCAACGTACGGTTCGACCTCATCGCCCTCGTCGTCGTGGACGACGATCCGCCCGGACCGGCCGAGGAGTCGCTCCTCGGCCCCGAGCACCGGTCCCTGCTCGCCCTGTGCCGGGCGGAGACCCAGTCGGTGGCCGAACTCTCCGCCGACGCCGACCTCCCCGTCGGCGTCGTCCGGGTCCTCCTCGGCGACCTCCTCGAATCGGGCTTCGTACGTGTCAGCCGGCCCGTACCGCCCGCACAGCTCCCTGACGAACGAATCCTGAGGGAAGTAATCGATGGCCTACGAGCGCTCTGAGAGCACCGGCGCGGACGACGGCGCGGACACCACCGCCCTCGCCCTGAAAATCCTGATCGCCGGTGGGTTCGGCGTGGGCAAGACCACCCTCGTCGGCGCGGTCAGCGAGATCCGGCCCCTGCGCACCGAGGAACGGCTCAGCCGTGCCGGGGAGTTCGTCGACGACACCGGCGGAGTCGACCAGAAGACCACCACGACCGTCGCCATGGACTTCGGCCGCATCACGATCCGCGCCGGGCTCTCCCTCTACCTTTTCGGGACGCCCGGCCAGGACCGGTTCTGGTTCCTGTGGGACGAACTGTCCCAGGGCGCCCTGGGGGCGGTCGTCCTCGCCGACACACGGCGCCTGGAGGACTGCTTCCCCGCGGTCGACTACTTCGAGCACCGGAAGATCCCCTTCGTGGTCGCCGTCAACTGCTTCACGGGCGCGCGTGCGTACGGCGCGGCGGACGTCTCCCGCGCCCTCGACCTGGACCGCGGCACGCCCGTCGTGCTGTGCGACGCGCGCGACCGCGACTCCGGGAAGGAGGTGCTCATCCGCCTCGTCGAGTACGCCGGGCGGATGCACACCGCCCGGCTCCTCGACACCGTCGGCTGAGCCGCCGGCCCGGAGACAGCCCGGAAGGGGAACGCGCGGGCGTGGTCCAGTGCTTGCCCTGTCCACGGCAGTGCGTAAGGCTTGCGGGGATACGGCGACACGGCGGACCGCGACGGCACGGACCACAGGACCACAGGACCACGGGAAACCGGCCGACGGGGGACGCACCACCTAGGGGGAGGACCACTGATGGCGCTGGACAAGGAACTTGACTGGCTGCTCGACGACCTGACCCAGCGGGTCGGATTCATACGGCACGCGCTCGTGCTGTCGAACGACGGGCTGGTGACGGGTGCGAGCAGCGGACTCGCCCGTGAGGACGCCGAGCACCTGGCAGCCGTCTCCTCCGGCCTGCACAGCCTCGCCCGGGGATCGGGCCGGCACTTCCGGGCGGGCAGGGCGCGGCAGACGATGGTGGAGTTCGACGAGGCGCTGCTCTTCGTGACGGCGGCGGGGGAGGGAAGCTGCCTCTGCGTCCTGAGCGCGGCGGAGGCGGACGTCGGCCAGGTGGCGTACGAGATGACTCTCCTGGTCAACCGCGTCGGCGAGCACCTCGGCGTGGCGGCACGACAGCCGGGCCGGCCGGGCGGCGGTGTGCTCTGACGCCCTGAGGCCCGACCTCGACGCCGCCGGACCGTTGTCCACAGGCAGTTGTCCACAGGTCGCGCACATGTCGTCACTCTGCGTTACGTTTCTGGTGGGGGCGGAAAGAACCGCGACCCCAGGACACATGGACGTACGTACGGGGGAGGGCGACGGGATGACGGTGGACGGAGGGGCGCGCACGGTGACACCGGGGCGGGCCGCGCAGGAACTGGAACTGGGGCGCGACGAGTTCCGGCTCGCGGTCCAGCTGGGCCTGGTGAGGACGGCGCCGACGCGAGTGGGCGTCGGCGGGCAGCGGCGGGTCGAGCGGTGCGAGCTCGACCGTCTCAGGGCGGCGCCGGACTTTCCCGCCGGCCTGCGGGAACGGGTGCGCGCGGTCGGTACGGGGGAGGCCGCCGCACTCCTGGAGATCACCCCGGACCGGTTCAGCAGGCTGGCCCGGACGGGGCACGTCAGCCCGGTGCGGTTCTCCCTGAACCGGTACCGGGCGGTGGTGTGGACCTACCTCGCGGAGGAGGTCGCCGAGTTCGGCCTCACCTGCCCGGCGCTGCTCACCGGGCGGCTGCCCCTCGACCTTCGTGAACGCCTCGCCGCGCACGAGGACCTGCGGCCCAGGAACTGGCGGGCGAAGCGGCTCGCGGTGCTGCTCCGCACCACGGGTGATCCCTGGGCGCGGGCCGCGGCCATCGCCTCGCTGCTCGACCCGGTCCAGGTGGCCGAGGTCGTCGACGACCCGTACGAGCGCGCCGAACTCGACCGACTGCGCCCACCGCCTCCGCCGGGGATGCCGGTGGCAGCGGCGGCGAGGGACATCGCCGAGCGGCTCACCCGGGCCGACGCCCCGGACGAGATCCTGTGGCAGCGGATCAGTCTCGCGATGGCCCTGGACGAGGCGCGGGCCGAGCGACCGGCTCCGTATCCGGGCGAGGCCGGTGCCGTCGTGCCGGGCGTCGGTGTCACGGCGGGGAGTGCGGGCCTGGAGGTGGCGGTCCTGGCGGGGCGCGCGGTTCCGGAGGTGGCGGTCCTGGCAGGGCGTACGGTCCCGGAGGTGGCGGTCCTGGCGGGGCGCGCGGTCCCGGAGGTACCGGTCCCGGAGGCGCCGGACCTGGAGACGCCGGACCTGGAGGTATCGGTCCCGGCCGGGCGGGCGGATCCGGTGGTGCCCGGCCCGGTCGGGCGTGCGGCGTTGACGGACCGTCCGCCGGGTCGTCCGGCCCGCAGCAGGCTCCTCGACCGGTTCCGCCGCAAGGGGCCGGACGCCGGGCGGCCCAGGGGACGGAAGCGGCCGGTGTCCTGGCCCTGACGCCGGCGCCCAGGGGGCCGTCGTCCCGATCGGGTACGGGGCGCAGGCACCGGGCGGGGGTGTCGGCGTGCGGCGGTCGGAAGCTGTGGGGAGGATGGGCTCATGCTGCTCGCCCGCGTCGCCGAGGTGTCCCGGGAGGTCACCGCCGCCTCCGCGCGCTCGCGCAAGATCGGCCTGCTGGCCGAGCTGTTCGCGGAGGCGGCCCCGGAGGAGAGCCCGCTCGTCATCGCGTATCTGTCGGGACGGCTCCCGCAGGGGCGGCTCGGCGTCGGGTGGAGCGTCCTCAAGGGAGTGGTCCCTCCCGCCGTCCCTCCCGCCGAGCTGCCGGGTCTCACGCTCGGGCGGGTCGACGAGGTGATGTCGGAGCTCGCCGCGGTCTCCGGAGCCGGCGCCCGTGCCGAGCGGACCCGGCTGGTTCACGCCCTGTTCGCCGCCGCCACCCACGACGAGCAGCAACTGCTGCTGCGGCTGCTCACCGGAGAGGTGCGTCAGGGAGCCCTCGACGCCATCGCCCTGGAGGGCGTCGCCCTGGCCGCCACCGTGCCCGCCGCCGAGCTGCGGCGCGCCGTGATGCTCGAAGGCGCGCTGCCCAGGGTCGCCCAGGCGGTGCTCGCCGAGGGAGTCACCGCCCTCGACCGGTTCACCCTGCGGGTCGGCAACCCCGTGCAGCCCATGCTCGCGCACACCGCCGCATCCGTCACCGAGGCGATCGCCGCCCTCGGGGCGTGTGTCGTGGAGGAGAAACTCGACGGCATCCGCATCCAGGTCCATCGACGTGGAGACGAGGTCCGTGTCCACACCCGTTCGCTCGACGACATCACCGACCGGCTCCCCGAAGTGGTCGCGACCGCCCGCGCCGTGCCCGCCGACGCCTTCATCCTGGACGGCGAGGTCATCGCCCTCGACCCCACCGGACGCCCCGTGTCCTTCCAGTCCATCGCGGCCCGGGTCGGTTCCCGCACCGACGTGGCCGGTGCGCGGGCCGTCCTGCCCCTCACACCGGTCTTCTTCGACGTGCTCGCGGCCGGCGGAGAGGGGCTGATCGACCGATCGGGCCGCGAGCGGCACGCGGTCCTCTCCCGGTTGCTCCCCGAGTCCCAGCGGGTCCGTCGCGTCCTCGTCACCGACCCGGCCGACCCCGCGCAGATCGCGGCGGCCGAGCGGTTCTTCACCGACACACTGGCTCATGGGCACGAAGGTGTGCTGGTCAAGGCCCTGGACGCGCCGTACGTCGCCGGCCGCAGAGGGCGTACCTGGCTGAAGGTGAAACCCGTCCACACCGTCGACCTCGTCGTCCTCGCCGTCGAACGGGGCCACGGACGGAGGACCGGGCTGCTCTCCAACCTCCATCTCGGCGCCCGCGCGGCCGACGGCGGCTTCGTCATGCTCGGCAAGACCTTCAAGGGGCTCACCGACGAGATGCTTCGCTGGCAGACCGAACGGCTCGGTGAACTCGCCGTGGAGGACGACGGATTCACCGTACGGGTGCGCCCCGAACTCGTCGTGGAGATCGCCTACGACGGTCTCCAGACCTCGACGCGCTACCCGGCCGGTGTCACCCTCCGCTTCGCCCGCGTCGTGCGTCACCGCCCCGACAAGCCGGCCTCGGAGGCCGACACGGTCGAGGAGGTCGTCGGCCGCCGGTGAGGGACGGGGGCGGGCCTCGCGCGACGCGGTCCCGAGAGGGATGCTGGAGTCGTGGTACGACGAGCGCCGGTACGACGAGCGCGGGGTGCCGCGGGCGCCCGGCGGGCCGCGAGGAGATGAGCGACGTGTACGACTTGCACATCGACACCGACGTCACCGTGCAGCTGTGCGACTGCAGCCGGGAGGACGCACAGGCCGTCTTCGACGTCCTCGACGGCGTCTACCAGCTGGAGGACATGACGGCCCCCGGTCCGCAGACGGCGACAGGCCCTGCCCCCACCGTCTGGACGGCCACCTTCGACACGGCCGGAGGACGGCACGAGGAAGTGCGTCCCACCTCTCTGACCTCCCCGGTCGGTGCCACGCTCACCGGTGGCTACCACGCCGTCGACGAGGTCGAGAAGGTGCTCGCCGCCGGCTTCGACATCCAGTCCCTGCAGTCCGTCTCCGGTGACCAGGAGACCGAGGCCCGACTGCTGCTCGCCTCGCGCTGAGCGAGCGCGCGAAACTCCCCGGACGGAGCGGACGGGCGCCGTCCGGGGTTCACGTGTGCCCGCGCGATCGCGGGACCCCCCGACCTCCCCGGTATACACCGTGTGTAGAGTGCTCGGGCAGCCGTGCGTCACGCCCTGACCAGGCGGTTTTCCGGCTGCATCGAAGACATCGCAGGGGAAAGCGGGTTCCACCATGTTCCGATCCAGGCTGGGCCGACGCCGGGGGACGGCCACTGCCCTGTTCGCCGCCGCGTCGCTGATGCTGACGCTCGGCGGCTGCGGGGTCGACCCCGTCACCCCGCAGGACGCCCGGGGGGAAGGCGGAACCGACGACAAGGCCGGCTCCGCGGCCCGCCGCGTCGACTGCGCCAAGGTCAAGTGCATCGCGCTGACCTTCGACGCAGGGCCTGGCAAGGACACCCCCCGGCTCCTCGACATACTCAAGGAGAAGCAGGTCCCCGCGACCTTCTTCCTCCTCGGCCACAGGCACGTCGACCGGTACCCCCAGGTGGTCAAGCGCATCGCCGACGAGGGGCACGAGGTCGCCAACCACACCTGGACCCATCGGATCCTGACCGATCTGGACGAGGCGGAGGTGCGCGACGAGCTGTCCCGCACCCAGGACGCCGTCGAGAAGATCACCGGTCGGAAGCCCACGCTCATGCGCCCGCCGCAGGGCCGTACCGACGACACGGTGTCGGAGATCAGCCGGGAACTCGGGCTGGCCCAGGTCCTCTGGAGCATCACCGCCAAGGACTACTCCACCACCGACTCGGCTCTCATACGACAGCGCGTCCTCGAACAGGCGCACGGTGACGGGATCATCCTGCTCCACGACATCTACGACGGCACGGTCCCGGCCGTACCGTCGATCATCGACGAGCTCAAGCGGCGAGGCTTCACCTTCGTGACGGTGCCGGAGCTCCTCGCCCCCGGCACGGCCGAACCGGGCACCGTCTACCGACCCGAGAAAGACTGACAAGCCGACCGAAACCGGGTGAGGTGTCTCACACCACCCACCCGGGAACGCTCGGAACATTCGGGAAAGGTTTACCGTTCATACGTATGTGACGGCGAAGGGGCCCGGTCCCCAAGGTCCCCCCCAGAGGTGACCGCCCTTCGCGTCACGGCGATCGGCCCCGGTTGGAATCCCCCGTCCAACCGGGGCTTTGTCGTTCCCGCCCCCACCCCACTCCCGCCCCCACTCCCGCCCCCGCTCCCGCCCCCGCTCCTGCCCCCGCACGGCACTCTCCCGCACAGCTCGCCGACGGCGCCCGAGGGGCGCGCACTCCGGCGCCTTCGACTCGTTCGAGTGAGGCCCGGCATGGCGGCTCCGCCCCCGGGAAGTGATCTTCCCGGGCCGTCGGGACGACCACTCGCCGGCCCCTCCGACCAGGGACGATCGAAGGGGGACCCCGTGCTCCGCACCACCTCGCGCACCCGCCACGCCCTACTGACCGCGGCAGCCGCACTCCTGATCTCCGCCTGCACCACCGTCAGCCCCGAGACACCCCCCGGTCCCGCCCGAGTCCCCTCCGGCGCGGCGGCCCAGGACGCGCTCCTCAAGGCCGCCGAGCAGCGGCTCGTCGCCGACTGCCTGCACGACCATGGGCTGTCCCTGACGTCCAGGCCCCGAGCGCCGGACGAGGACCGGACCTTCCGGGCGGCACTCTTCGGCGCCGGACCCCCGGAACTCTCCGTCACCCTCGCCACGGGTGCCACGGTCACCGCCCACGAGGACGGCTGCCTCGCCACCGCCCGCCACCGGCTGTACGGCGATCAGCGCCGCTGGTTCCGGGCCCAGGTCATCGTCGACAACCTCCGCACCGAGGCCCAGGCCCGGATGAGCGCCGACCCCGACCACCGGGCGGCGCTCGACCGCTGGACCCGGTGCGTGACCCCACCCGACCGGCCCCGCCCCGACCGTCCCGATCCGGCCGTCGCCGCCCGCTGCGCCCGCGAGAGCGGACTCGACGAGGTCCGCGCGCGGCTGGAGCCCGCCGAGCTGGCCACGGTGCGCACCCTGCGCCGCGCCGAGCTCACCACGTACAAGCAGTTGCGCGACCGCGCGCTGCGGCGGGCAGCCGAACTGCCCGCGCCCACCCACCCGCAGAAAGGCCCCACCCTCTCGTGAAGCGACTTCTCGTCACCACCGCCGCGGCGCTGTTCGCCGCCACCGCCGGCCTCGCCCTCGCGACCTCCGCGATCGCCGCCGAATGCCCCAGCGGTGAGTTCTGCGTCTGGCAGAACTCCGACTTCGGCGGCCAGCGCGCCAACTGGAGCGGGGACGACGGATGGTGGGAGAGCTGGATCTCCGACACCGACTCCTCCTGGGCCAACCACGGCATCTCGGGACCCGGCATCAAGGACCACGTCAAGGTCTACGAGAGCGCCTGGCAGGGCGGCAGCATGACCATCTGTCTCGCCCCGGGACAGGAGGTGGGCTACAACGGCGCGGCCAACGACCGCGGCGACTCCCACATCTGGTCGACGGGCTGCTGACCCGCCCCACACCGCCGACCGCCGGACGGCCCGGCCCGGTCGCTCCTCCGTCAGGCGTCGCGGAGGGCGGCGAGGGCGCGGTCCGCGTGGGCGCTCATCCGTAGCTCGCTGCGCACGACCTCGCGCACCCGTCGGTCCTGGCCGATCACGAAGGTGACCCGCTTCGTCGGCGCGAGCGAGAACCCACGCTTCACGCCGAACCGTGCCCGTACGGCGCCGTCCGGGTCGGACAGCAGGGGGTAGCCGAGGGAGTGCCGCTCGGCGAACTCCTGCTGCCGCTCCACACCGTCGGAACTTATCCCGACGGGCAGCGCGCCGACAGCCCGGAACTCGGCCGCCAGGTCACGGAAGTGGCAGGCCTCGGCGGTACAGCCCGGCGTCATCGCCGCCGGGTAGAAGAAGAGGACGACCGGTCCTTCGGTCAGCAGCCCGGTCAGGGAGCGCGGGGCGCCCGTCTCGTCCGGAAGGCTGAAGTCCTCGACGAGGTCACCGACGTTCATTGCAGGCCCATCCCCGATCCGTGCCCGTGAGCGGCCGGCACCTCCGGTACTCGCGGCCGGTGACGTTACCGCAGAGTAGCTCCGCCGTCACCCCTCACCGCCCCCGGCCCGGTACTCGTACGGGCCCGCGTCACCCCTGGGGCACACCCTCCGGCCGTCCGCCCCGCGCGGCGGCGCGCCGGTCGAGCACGGCGAGGGCCTGCTCGCCCCAGCGCACGTTCTCCTCCTCGAAGAACCGGCCCCGCATCAGGGTGAGATACGGGCCCACCCGCTCGGTCTCCGCCAGGTACCGCTCCTCGTCCCGGCCGTCGAGCATCCGCTCCCGCAGCCGGTCGTAACGGGCCAGCTTCGCCCGCGCCGCCTCCATCCGCTGCGCCACGAACCCGCGGACGGCCGCCGTGTCCCCCTCGTCGCAGGCCTGTACCTGGACCATCAGCTCGTCCCGGACGGCGCTGGGCCGCGGCGGCGTCGACGTGTACGCGGCGAGGTCCCGCAGCCCCGGCTCGGTGAGGCTGAACATCCGCTTGTTGGGGCGCCGCTCCTGCTCCACCACACGCGCCGTGATCAGTCCCGCCTCCGCGAGCCGGTCCAGCTCGCGGTAGAGCTGCTGCGGGGTGGCGGCCCAGAAGTTGGCCACGGACACGTCGAAGATCTTGGCCAGGTCGTACCCGGAGGCCTCGCCCTCCAGGAGGGCTGCGAGGACGGCGTGCTTGAGCGACATCCGGCCACGCTAGCAGCACGTTGAATAGTTTCTTCCGCACCTATTCAACCGGTGCGGCCCTGCCGTACGGGGGCGCTTCGCTGGCACGTCCGTCGGGCGCCTGCCTAGGCTGGAGAGAGGGGACGGCAGACCCGAGGGGCAGCGCGATGGACAGCGGCACGTTCGTCTACACCAGCTACATGCGGACCACTCCCGACGAGCTCTGGAAGGCCCTCACCGACCCGGCGTTCACCCGTCGCTACTGGGGCGTGGCCTTCGAGACGGAGTGGACCCCCGGCGCGTCCATGGTCTGGAACGAGGGCGGCCGCAGGACCGCCGACCCCGAGCAGGTCGTCCTCGCGGCCGAGCCCGGCCGCCTCCTCTCGTACACCTGGCACACCTTCACCCCGGCCTGGGCGGAGGCCGTGCATCTCGGGCAGGACGTGTACGAGCGTCTCGCCCGGGAGCGCCGGTCCCAAGTGACCTTCGCGATCGAACCCTCCGGCGACACGGTCAAGCTCACGGTCACGCACGGCGAACTCGAAACCGACGGCTTGATGAAGGACCTGATCGGCGAGGGCTGGCCCGCGCTGATCTCCAGCCTCAAGTCCCTCCTGGAGACGGGCGAGGAACTCCCGGAGCCGCCCCGCTGAAAGGAACCGCTCGTCCGCGCCCCGGACCACCCCCCCCGCCGACCGTAGGGAGCTTCGATGACGGACATCACGCGGGTCGAGGTCGGGGACGCGACCCTCTTCGTGGAGGCGCGGCGCCTCGGCCCCGACTCGGACCTCGAAGGGCTCGGCGGCCGTCTTCCCGACCTCTCCGCGGTCACCGAGGCCCTCTCCTCCTTCGCCGGGCAGATCGGGGACGCCCTCCACCGGGCGGCCCCGGACCGGGCGACCGTCGAGTTCGGCTGCCAGCTCGGACTCGACGCCGGCAAGCTCACCGCCCTCGTCGTCCAGGGCAGCGCGAACGCGAGCCTGCGCGTCACCCTCGAATGGGAGAAGCCGCCCCGCTGAGCGAGCCGGACGGCCACACCCACCCGACGCCTCTACCGGTACTCGACCGTCAGGGTCACCGGCGTGTCCCGGTTCACGAAGAGATACGCGGTCCCCGTCGGCGCCGAAGCGAACCCGAGCCGGAACTGCGTGACCCCGCCCCGGTTCAGCGCCGCGAGCGCCTCCGCCGACAGGTCCGTCGACACCGCGCTCCCCGAGGAGAACGCCTCGATCCGCGCCGCACCCGCGACCGAGGCCGCCGCGGACCAGTCCCCGGGCTCCACCGCGCATCCCCCGAAGCAGCCCGTGCGCAGGTCCACCAGGAGCCGGTTCCCCACCGGTGAGGCCCACGGATCGCCCGAGCCCCCGGACCGGGTGACGGTCAGCCACGCCCGGGTGACCTCCTTCCCGGCCGGAATCCGCGAGGTGTCGAAGGAGACGAGCGACCGGTTCACCTTGCCGTCCGTGCCCCGGCCGAGCGCGAGGCCGGACACGTCCTCCAGGGTGCCGACCGCCGCCCCCGAGCCGTCCGCCGCCGCCTTCACGTACCCGTCCTCGGCATCCGTACTGGACAGGACGGCCCGGCCCGGGGCGGGCGGCGGTGTCCCCGTGCCGCGCAGGGCCCGCACCATGCCCATGACCGCCTCGATCTGCTTCCCGCCGTGCCGCGCGTAGGCCGAGTCACCGAGGTAGCCCCACCAGTTCCAGCAGCCGTTCGGGTTCTCCAGGGTCGTGGTGGGCGCCGCCTGCGGGTACAGCACGATCATGTCGTTGGTGTCGGCGTACTCGTTCAGGTAGGCGCCCTCGACGAACCGGGTCCCGAACCCCTGGTACGCGTACCCCTGCTTGCAGCCGTGCAGCGCCACGAGCAGCCGGCACCGCGCCCCCTCGGCGCAGGACGCCGGTACGTACGCGAAGCCCTCGCCGCCCATGGAGAGCGCGGCCGCCGAACCGCCCGGCGCATACGCGTTCTGGTCGAAGCGGATCAGCGAGCCGCCCGTGCCTGACCCGGGCGCCGCGACCGAACCGAGGAGGTGCCCGAGGAGCGCCCCCTCCGCGTCGATCCCGCAGTTGTTGAGGTACGGACTCTGCGTCACCGTGCAGGAGTTGGGGCCGAGCGGAGTGACCCAGGCGTGCCCCGCGGCCGTCGAGCGGTCGTAGCGCACCCGGGCGCCGAACCGGCCGTAGTAGTCGGCGAGCGCGTCCACCACCGGCCGCTTCACCGTCGTGTCGTTCGAGCCGCCGAAGACGTACACCGGGTCACCGGCCAGGTTCGCCACCGGGTCGACCTGGCCCTGGGCCGACCGGTCGCGGGTGATCTGCTCCAAGGTGGCGAGCGACAGGTTCTGGGTCGTGTCCATACAGGCGTTGAGCGCGGTGGCGAGCTGCCCGCGTGCGCAGTCGTACGGCCCCGACGCGAACACCGCGGAGCCCTCGAACGTACCCGAGTACGCCACGTGCAGCTGGGTGGCCATGTAGCCGCCGGACGACACGCCCGCGCTGAACACGGAGCCGATGTCGTACGGCGTGAGCGTGCCGGGCACGGGCGGGGGAGCGGCGGCCCCGGCGGGGACCGCCGTGGGGAAGAGGGCCGCGGCGGCGCACAGCAGCAGCGCCGCGACACGGCGTGGCCCGCTGCGGCGGGTGGGACGGGGTGAACGCATGGGGGCTCCCGGATGGCTCGTTCCTGACGGAGGTTCGGCCGGGAGGCTATGGGCGGGTGGGCGTCCTCCTCCATGGGCGAGGACGCCACAATCCGGCCCGCCGGGTATGGCGGCCCATCACCTGGCAGCCGCCCCAAGGGCGCCCGCCGCGAGCTGCGAGGATGCCGTCACGGAACTCCACGACGTGAGGAACGGCCCGCTGGCCGAGGCGGTCGCGCTGCGCCGACAGGGCCGGACGGAGGAGGCCCGCGAGCGGCTCGTCGCGCTCGCCGCCCACCACCCGGACGACGCCGAGATCGCGTACCAGACGGCCTGGGCGCACGACGCCCTCGGCCTGGAGGCGGAGGCCGTGCCGTACTACGAACGCGCACTCGCGAGCACCGGGCTCACCTCCGAGGACGAGGACCGGCGTACGACCCTCACCTCCGAGGACCGCCGCGGTGCGCTTCTCGGGCTCGGCAGCACCTACCGGGTCCTCGGCCGCCACGACGACGCCGTCACGCTGCTCACCGGCGCCGCCGAGGAGTTTCCCGAGGACGGCTCGCTGCGGACCTTCCTCGCGATGGCCCTCTACAACACGGGCCGGCACCACGAGTCGGTCCGCCTGCTGCTCCGGCTGCTCGCCACCACCAGCGAGGACCCGTCCGTACGCGCCTACCGCCGGGCCATCGAGCACTACGCCGAGGACCTCGACGCGACCGAATGACGGGAGGTCCGGCCCCGTACCGTCAGTCGTTCACCGCCGTCAGGAGCACCACCGCGTCCTCGAGGGCGGTGAGCCCGTGCCGCTCCTTGGGGATCATCCGCAGCGTGCCCGACGCGAGCTCCTCCGCCCACCCGGCCGCCGTCAGGTTCACCCGGCCCCGCAGCACCTGGAGGCTCGCGGCCGGCGGCGCGTTGTGCTCGTCGAGGGACGTGCCCGAGGTCAGGGCGATGACGGTCTGCCGAAGCACCCCGTCGTGCATGAGGAGATGAGCGCTGCGCCCGTGCGGCGCGGTGCGGGCGGCGGCGAGATGCTCGTCGGCGAGGGCGGTGAGGTCCAGCTTCATGACTCTCCCTGCGGGGTGCGCGGGCGGACACCCCCAGCCTCTCGTGTGACGTCCGGTACGCAACTCGGGGCCGCCGGCCGCGCCGAACGCACCACCACGAGCGCGCCGACGGCGACGAACGCCCCGGCGGCGAACAGGGCGGCCGGCCAGCCGTACGCCGCGTACAGCCAGGACCCCGCGAAGGTGCCCAGCGCTCCGCCGCCGAACGTGGCCAGCATGAAGACCGTGTTCACCCGCGCCGCCACCGCCTGATCGATCCCGAAGACCCGCGCCTGGTTGGCCACCTGGCAGGAGCTGACCCCGATCACCAGCAGGTTCGCCCCGGCCACCAGGGCCGCCGGGGAGTACGGGGCGAGGCCGGCCACACCGAGACCGAGCCCGGCGAGGGCCAGCCCAGCGGCGCTGACGGCGGGCGCCCCGTACCGGTCGGTGAGCGGCCCGGCCGTCGCCGAGAGCAGGGCGGCGGGCAGGGTCAGCACGCCGAAGAGCCCGGCGGCCCCCGGCCCGTACCCGAGCGCCGGCGCCGCCAGATGGAAGGCGAGCACCGCCCAGAAGACACTGAACGCGGCGAAGACACAGGCCCCGAGCAGCGCCGCCACCCTGAGCGCGCGGTGGGCGGTGAGCAGGCGCGGCAGCCCGGCCAGGAGCTTCGCGTACGAGGTGCGACCTGGCGGGCCGAGCCGTTCGGGCAGCCGCCGGGGCAGGACGCACAGCAGGGTCGCCGTGGCCACGGCGGCCACCAGGTACGCCACCCGCCAGCTACCGCTCGCGTCGGTCACGGCGCCCGAGACCGTACGGGAGAGAGTGGAGCCCAGCGTCAGGCCGAGGCCCACCAGACCCACGACCCGGCCCCGGCGCCCCGGACCGGCGAGGACCGCCGCCACCGGGGTGAGGATCTGCGGCAGCACTGTCGTGGTGGACAGCGCGAGCGTGGCGAGCGTCAGCGTGAGCACGTCGGGGGCCGCCGCCGCGACGAGCAGCGCCCCGCTGGTGAGGGCGAGCAGCAGGGAGGTGAGGCGGCGCAGCCGCGCGGTGTCGGCCAGCGGCACGAGCAGCAGGATGCCGAGCGCGTACCCGATCTGCGCGGCGGAGGCGATGAGCCCCGCCGTCCGCTCCGAGACGTCGAGGCCGTGGGCGACGGCGGCGAGCAGCGGCTGCGGGAAGTAGATGTTGGCCACCGTGACCGCCCCGGCCACGGCGAACAGCAGGACGTTCACGGGCCGGGCGGGCCCGGGGCTGGATCGGAGGCTGGGTTCCACGGACTCTCTTCCGCGCGGGGAGGCTGATGTCTCCAGGCTCCTCGCAGCCGGACCGCACGATCAAGATGTCATCATGAAACCGACGTTGAGCCAGACTCAACGATCGCGAGAGATCGTGAAGGATCAGGAGGGGCCGGATGCTCGAACGCCACGAACTGGAGACGTTCCTCACGCTCGCCGAGGAGCTCCACTTCGGGCGCACCGGCGAGCGCCTCGGCGTCTCCACCGGCCGGGTCAGCCAGACCGTCAAGAAGCTGGAGCGTCGTATCGGCACGCCGCTCTTCGCGCGTACGAGCCGCAGTGTCCGGCTCACCCCGGTCGGCCGACGCCTGTACGAGGACCTCCGCCCCGCCCACCAGCAGCTCCGCGCGGCCATGGAACGCGCCATCGAGGCCGGACGCGGATTGCACGGCCGGCTGCGCACCGGCTTCGGCACCCCCTGGGGCGGCGAACTGCTGACGGCCGCCGCCGACACCTTCCTCACCCGGCATCCCGGCTGCGAGATCACCCTCCACGAGGTCCCCCTCGACGGCGGCGTCCGGCCCCTCAAGGACGGCGAACTCGACATCCAACTCACCGCCTTCCCCGTGCGCGAGCCGGAACTCACCACCGGCCCCGCCGTCGTCCGCGACGACCGGGCCCTGCTGCTGCCCGCCGCCCACCCCCTGGCCGGCCGCCCGTCCCTCGGCCTCGACGACCTCGCCGGGCTGCCCCTGATCACCACCGGCGGCGCGAACGCCCGCCACTGGCTCGACCACCACTACCCCCCGCGCACCCCGTCCGGAGCGCCCATCGGGCGGGGCCCGGTCGCCGCCACCTGGCAGGAGGTCCTCTCCCACGTCACGGCGGGCCGGGGCGTCGCCCCCGGTGCCGCGCGCGGCGCCCGCTACCACCCCCGCCCCGGCGTCGCCTACGTCCCCCTGCGCGACGCCCCGCCCCTCGAATACGGCCTGGTCTGGCCCACCGCCGCCGACTCCGCCCTGCTCAGGGCCTTCGTGACGGCGGTCGGCACCCGGCGGGCCTGACGGGCCGCCGGTCAACCGCCGCCACGCGGCACGAGCGCCCCCGTCAGATGGTCGTACGCCACGTGCGCGTGGAGCCGGACGCCGGTGACGAGGGTGTCGTCGTCCGCGTAGAAGCGAGGGTTGTGGTTGGTCACCAGACCACGACCGCCCGGTGCGGGCACCGGCCGGCCGGCCGCGTCCAGCGTCGCGTCCTGGACGCCGAGCATCACGTACAGGCCGCCGAACCGGCTCACGAACTCGGAGACGTCGTCGTACCCGAGCGTCCCGCCCGTCTCGACCACCCGCTCCTCGCCCACGACCCGGCGGAAGGTCGGCAGTCCCGCCTGGACCCACGGGCCGCTGTTGTGCACGGGTGGCACGGACTGCAGGTACTCCACGGTCGCCGTCGCCCCGTACGCCGCGGCCGAGTGCTCCGCGAGGGTCGCCAGCCGCCGCTGGACCCGCGCCATGTCGGACTCCACGGCGCAGCGGACCGTGCCCCACAGCGTCACCGTCTGCCCCACGATGCTGAAGCGGCCGACGTCCTCGATGTGCCCGATCGACACCGTGACCGGGTCGAAGGCGGAGACCTGCCGGTACAGCCGGCCGATGCCCGTCAGGACCGCGCCGACGGCGGGCATCGGGTCGATGCCCTCCCAGGGCGTGGACCCGTGCGTCTGCTCGCCGGTGACGACGATACGGACGAGGGTGGAGGCCCCGTACTGGCGGCCCTGGCTGGACCCGGCGCCCCGGTGAGTCCGCGACCCGCAGGGGTCGCTCCCATCAGGACGTGCTCTGGCTGTGGAGCTTGCGGAACTGGGCGAGGAGGAGGTTCGGTTCCTTCACGGTGGTGAAGTAGGAGGCGCTAGGGACGTACACGCTCTTGCCGCGCACCGCCACGGAGGTCGGGTTGGAGAGCCCGTCCTGCCGGGTGAGGACGGTCTCGCGGGAGCCGTCGGGGCGTACGAGAGCGACCTCGCGGTCCATGATCAGGGCGGCGAGCACGGTGTCGCCGCGCCCGGTGAAGGCGAAGTCGTCGATCCAGTTCAGCCCCTCGGCCCTGGTCTCGATCACCCCGGCGCTCTTGTCGTCGCGTACGGGGACGCGCAGAAGCGTCTTCCGGTCGGTGTTGGACACCCACACGGCGCCGTTGTGGACCTTGATGCCGTTGGCGCCGACGCCGGAGCCGTCGGGAGCGGGCAGGGGCTGGAGCACGGTTCCCGTGGCCCAGGCCGTGGGCGTGCCGCCCTCCCGCGGGGCGCTCCACACGGTTCCGCGGACCGAGTCGGCGACATAGAGCACGTCGCACTCCTCGTCGAGGGCGATGCCGTTGGGGAAGCCGTCGGCCGGCAGCCGCACGATCTGGACGGGCGCGCCGCCGCCGGGCGGGATGCGCCAGATGCCGGTCTCGCTCGTTCCGGTGGCGTACGTGACGTAGAGGGTCCCGTCGTCGGCGCGCGCGATACCCAGGGCGGCGGCCGCACCGATGACGGGTGTGTTCGGGTTCGCCACGGCGGGCAGGGTCGCGAGGGTCCGTCTGGTCCCCTGTGTGTCGACGTTGACGACCTGACGGGCGAAGGACAGGGTCAGGTTCGCGGAGCCGTCGGGATCGAGGGCGATGTTCTCCGGAGTCTGCCCGAGGGCGTAGTCGAAGCGGGCGACGACGTGTGGGTCGGGCACCGGTGGTCCACCGATCGCGGGGGAACCCGCGACGAACACGGTGAGGGCGGCGGCAGCCGTGGCCGTGGCGGCCAGCCGAGGCAGTCGGAACATGGACGTCTCCTTGGGCGGGGCACGAGAGGCGCCGGAAAGCGTGGCGCCAGACGAACATGACGGCACACCGCCCCGGGGCGGCGGCAGCCGTGCCCAGGGGATCGCCTGCGTGGCCCACGACATGCGGCCGGTTGCCCCGCACCCGGGTGAAGTACCGTCCGGGAGGGAAGCCCCCTGCATCTGATCCGCCGGACGGCCCCTGGGGCGGACCGGGCCGCTCGGCTTGCGCCCGCGCCGCTCGGACCCTTTGCCCGCGCCCGCGCCGCTCAGCCCGCGCCGCTCAGCCCGCGCCCGGGCCGCTCCTCGCGATGATCGCCGCCGTGTCCACCCCGGTCGGCAGTGTGCCGAAGGCGAGGCCGCGGTCGCCGTCGAGCCGTGAGGCGCAGAACGCGTCCGCCACCGCCGGATGCCCGTGCCGTACGAGCAGCGAGCCCTGGAGGACGAGGGCGAGCCGTTCGACGAGCCGCCGGGCCCCGTACGCCATCGCGTCCGGGTCGCCGAGCCCCGCGAGGTCCTTGCGCAGGGCCGCGACCGCCGTGTCCAGACGCCGGTCGGCGCCCGCGCCCCGGTCGACCTCCGCGAAGTACGCCTCCACCGCCTGAGGCTGACGGCCCATCGCCCGCAGCACGTCGAGGGCGGCGACGTTCCCGGAGCCCTCCCAGACGGAGGGCAGCGGCGACTCGCGGTAGAGCCTCGGAAGGCCCGAGTCCTCCACGTAGCCGTTGCCGCCCAGGCATTCGAGGGCCTCCGCCGCGTGCGCCGGCGCCCGCTTGCACACCCAGTACTTGGTGACCGCGAGACCGAGCCGCCGCAGCTGCTCCTCCTCCGCGTCGCCACGCGCAGCCCGGTCCACCGCCCCGGCGAGACGCAGCGCCGCCGCCGTGGCCGCCTCCGCCTCCACCGCCAGGTCGGCGAGCACGTTCCGCATCAGGGGCTGGTCGACGAGCCGCGCCCCGAACGCCTCCCGGTGCGTGGCGTGGTGGACCGCCTGTACGAGCCCCAGACGCATCCCGGACGCCGAGCTGATGGCGCAGTCGAGCCGCGTCATGTTGACCATCCGAATGATGGTCGCCACCCCGCGCCCCTCCTCGCCGACGAGCCGGCCGAGGGCACCCTCGTACTCGATCTCGGAGGAGGCGTTGGACCGGTTGCCCAGCTTGTCCTTGAGACGCTGGAGGCGGATCGCGTTGCGGCTGCCGTCCGGCAGCACCCGGGGCACGAGGAAGCAGGACAGACCGCCCGGCGCCTGTGCCAGGGTGAGGAAGACGTCCGACATCGGCGCCGAGGTGAACCACTTGTGGCCGGTCAGCGCGTACAGGCCGGGCTCACCCGCCGGGACCGCCCGGGTCGCGTTCGCCCGGACGTCCGAACCGCCCTGCTTCTCCGTCATCGACATCCCGGCGATGATCCCGCGCTTCTCCGTCGGCACCCGCAGCCCGAAGTCGTACGACCGGGACGTGAGCAGCGGCTCGTACACCTCGGCGAGCTCCGGCTGGACGCGCAGCGCCGGCACCGCCGCGTACGTCATGGAGACCGGGCACAGGTGTCCCGCGTCGACCTGCCCCCACACGAAGACCTTCGCCGCGCGGGCCACGTGCGCGCCCGGCCGCTCGTCGCGCCAGGGAGCGCCGTGCAGCCCGTGCCGGACGGCCACGTCCATCAACTCGTGCCAGTACGGGTGGAACTCGACCTCGTCGACGCGGTGCCCGTACCGGTCGTGGGTGTGCAGGACGGGGGAGTGTCGCTCGGCCAGCCGGCCCCACTCCTGGGCCTGTGCGCCACCGGCCCGCACCCCGAGCTCGCGGACCTCGGCCTCGGCCCAGCCGGCGCCCTCCCGGCGCAGCGCCCCCAGGAGCGCGGGATCCGCGGAGACGTCGTAGCCGGTCAGGGGCGGTACCTGGTTGGTGACCTCATGCGTGGTCGGCATCGGGAACTCCCAGTGCTCGCAGGGTGAAGGTGACGAGGGCGGGTACGGTGCCGGGTCCGACGGACCCCTCCGCCAGCGGGCCGACGAGCGCCTCCGCGCCCGCGCCGACGAGCGCCGACGCCGTAAGGACCGGGTCCTGGGGCGGCAGCTCGCCGGAGCGCACGCCCTCCTCGACGCGCGAGGCGAACACGTCCCGGAACGCGCGCCGGAAGACCAGCCGCTCGGCGTCCACGGCCGGATCGACCGGTTCGGCGAGCAGCGCGTAGGCGAGGCGCGGCGACTTCAGGGCGCGCAGCGCGAAGGTCTCGACGACGGCGACCACCCGCTCGGCGGCCGAACGGTGGCCGGGCTGCCCGGCCGCCTCGGAGACGGCCGCGACCTCCCTGCTCACCACGGTCCGGAACAGCTCCACGGAGAGCGCGGCCTTGCTGGGGAAGTGGCGGTACACGCTGCCCGTGGCGATTCCGGCGCGGGCGGCCACGGCCGCCACCGAGCAGCCCGCGTAGCCCTGCTCGGCCAGCAGTTCTCGGGCCGCGTCGACGACGGCGAGGCGCTGGGCGTCGAGCCGGGCCTGGACGGCGGGGGTACGGCGGTAGGGCATGGAAGAAGTGAAGCAGTGATTCACTGCTTCAACAAGGGTTCGCGGCGGGGGCGTGAACGGCGCAAGCCCCCACCCCAGGAGGGTGAGGGCGCGCGAGTCGTCGGTCCGTGGCCCGGTGTCAGCCGGTGAAGACCTCGGTCAGCGACCAGATCGCGAGGCCGGCCATGCAGACACCGCCGATGCGCTGCACGGTCTTGAGCGGCACCCGCTTGGCGATGAACCTGCCCGCGACCAGGGCGAGCGCGGAGACGCTCATCAGGGCCGCGAGGGAGCCGATCGCCGTCGACCAGGTGCCGTTGGTGGCGGCCAGGTTGGCGGTGGTGATCTGGGTGAGGTCACCCCACTCGCTGATGAAGACGGCCATGAAGGCGGTGGAGAAGACGGGCCAGAAGCCGGTCACCGTCCGCCCGCCCGCGTCGGCCTCGTCGTCGTCGCCCCCGCCGCGCAGCAGCATGAACGCGCCGAAGCCGAACAGCAGGGCCGAGACGAGCTTCACGGACCAGCCGGGGAGCAGCCCGAGCAGACTGCCGGCTCCCACGGCGATGGCGACATGGGCGAGGAAGGCTGTGGAGGTGCCGATCCACACGTACAGCGGACGCATGCGCGTGCCCATGGCGAGGGACGCGAACATCGTCTTGTCGGGAAGCTCGGCGAGGAAGATCAGCCCGAAGGCGGTGAGGATCGCCAAGGGGTCGAGGTGCATACCGGGGCTCTCTGCTCGGTCCGGGCCCGTGGACTCGGCACGGCGCCTCGGTGGGCGACGGGAGGACCACTCGGCCCGGCATGACGGACCACGCCCACGGAAGCGCGGACGCGGTTGATGCCTGGCCGAAGGTCTCGCCCGTCCGCGCCGAACGCGGACCCGGTCACCGGGAACCCGGGGGCTCCAGTATGTCGACGACCGGTTTGCGGGGCTACTCCCCTTCGCTGTTCCTCAGTGTAACCGACGAGGGCGCACGAGTGAGTAGACACCGTCTACTCGATCTTGGTAGACAGTGTCTATGCATGACGAACCCGAGACGTACGACGGCGAGGACGACCGCCGCGACGGTCATGAAGGTGTGGGCGACCGTGACGGCGGCGGGCTGCGGGCCCGGCTCGTCCGGGTCGGCGTCGAGCTCGTGGACGCCGAAGGGGCCCAGGCTCTCTCCCTGCGCGAGATCGCCCGACGCGCCGGTGTCTCCCACGGAGCGCCCCGCCGCCACTTCCCGACCCATCTCGACCTCCTGTCGGCCATCGCCCGCCAGGGCTTCGCCGAACTGGCCGCCCGCCTCGCCGCCGAGGACCGGGAGACCGCCGCACCGCGCGAACGGATCGCGGTCATCGGCCGCGTGTACCTCGACTACGCGGGCGCCCGGCGCGGCATGTACGAGCTGATGTTCCGCCATGACCTCCTGGAGAGCGGCCGGCTGGGACTGCGCGAGACGAGCCTGCCGCTCTTCGCCCACCTCACCGGGCTCGTCGCCCGCGTCCGCCCCGGCGCCGACCCCGTCGTCGTCGCGGGCGCGCTCTGGGCCAACCTCCACGGCATCGCCCAGCTCTGGCACTGGGGCAGCCTCCCGCTCGCGACCGGCGGCGCGGACCCGGCCCCGCTCCTCGCCACCGCCCTCGACGCCCACCTCGGGCCTATGGAGCCCGCCTCGTATATCGGGCCCGTGGAGCCCGCCCCGCTCCTCGACACCAACTTCGGGCCCGTGGAGCCCGCCCCGTGACCTCCCGCCGCGCCCCTGTCCTCGCGTGCAGCGTCGTCGGCGCCGCCGTCGTCGCCCTCGACGGCACCGTGCTCACCGTCGCCCAGCCCGCCCTCCAGCGCGATCTGCACGCCGGCCTCGACCAGGTCCAGTGGACCAGCACCGGCTATCTGATCGCCGTCGCGAGCCTCCTGGTCTTCGCCGGCCGGCTCGGTGACCGCTACGGCCACCGCCGGGTCTTCGCCGTCGGAGCCCTCGGCTTCGCCGCCGCCTCCACCGGCATCGCGCTGGCCCCCGGCATCGGCGCGGTCATCGCGCTGCGCGTCCTCCAGGGCGTGTGCGGGGCGCTCCTCCAGCCCGCCACCCTCGGCATGCTCCAGACCGCGTACCCGCCGGAGCGGCTCGGAACGCCCATCGCCGTGCGCACCGCCGCCATCGGACTCGCCGCCGCCGCCGGACCGCTCGTCGGCGGCGCGCTGGTCTCCGCGTACGGCTGGCGCTCGGTCTTCCTCCTCGGCGTACCCCCGACCCTCGCGATCGGCCTGCTCGCCCTCGCCACCGGCGAACGAGACACTGAACGTCAGGTGGAGGGTGAAGCTCGACGTCACGCTGAACGTCACGTGGAACGGGACGCCCTCGACCCGCTCGGGGCGCTGCTGCTCGCCGCCGCGCTGGGGCTGCTCGTGAACGGCCTCGTCGAAGCGGCCCGGCCGGGAGGCGCGAGGGCCGGCGCGCTCGCCTGTGCCGGGGCCGCCGCCGCCGCGGCCGCCCTCGTCCGGCACGAACGCCGCGCCGCGCGCCCCCTCCTGCCACCGGAGCTGCTCCGGAGCGTGCCCGTCGTCGCGGGCCTCGCCGTCCTCCTCGCGGCCTCGGCCGCCCTGTTCGGCTCGCTCTTCGTGGCGACGTACTTCCTCCAGGACGTCCAGGGGCTCGACCCCCTCGGCTGCGCGCTGCGCGTCCTGCCGCTCGCCGTCCTCATGGTGCTCGGCGCGCCCCTCTGCCCGCCGCTCCAGCGCCGGTTCGGCCCCCGGCGTACGGCGACGGCGGGCACCGGCCTGCTCACGCTCGGGGTGCTGCTCCTCTCCCGGCTCGACGCGACGGCCGGCGCGGTCTCCGTCGGCACCTCCGCCGCCCTGCTCGGCGCCGGGTTCGTCACCCTGCTCGTCACCGCGACCTCGGTCGTCGTGCACCGCGCCCCCGAGGCCCACGCCGGAGTCGCCGGCGGCCTCCAACAGACCGCGATGAACGTCGGACCCGCCCTCGGAGTCGCCGTCGCGACCCTGCTGCTCGCCCGCGTCCCGCTCGGCGGATTCGTCCCGGCCGCGGGCGCGGCCCTCCCGGCCCTCGTCGTGATCGCCGCGCTCGCCGTCCCCGCCGCGCTCGCCCTGCCCGGCGCCGCCACGGACCGGCGCAGGACACGCCCGGGGCCGACGTCACCCCGGCCCGGTCGCCGATCCTGCGTACGATCATGAGATGCCCGACGGTCACCGGGGCCGTCCCGGCACAGCGGCCCGCACCCAGTTCAACCTCGGTCGCGCACTGCCCTTCCTGGTCCTGGCCCTGACCTTCCTCGCCGACGTGATCACCCCCGACCGGGAGCGGTTCGACCGCCTCCTCGTCGCCGCGCCCGCGCTCGCCGCCGTCACCTGGAGCGTGCGCGGGACGATCGGCATCGGACTGCTCGCGATGGCCGCCCGCGTCCTGCTCAGCATCATCCGCGGGGAGCCGCTCGCCCCCGAACTCGTCGCGAGCGAAACCGTGCTCGCGGCCGTCACCGCGGCCGCGGCCTGGGTCAGCCAGGTCCGTACCCGCTACGAGCAGGACCTCCGGGAGCTCACCGCCGTCGCGGAGGTGGTGCAGCGGGTCGTGCTGCGTCCGCTCCCCGCCCGCCTCGGCCGCTTCGACCTGCACCTGCTGTACGTGGCTGCCGCCGCCAAGGCCAGGATCGGCGGCGACTTCTACGAGGCCGTACGGGTCCCCGGCGCGGTGCGGATCATGCTCGGCGACGTCCAGGGCAAGGGCCTCGGCGCCGTCGAGACCGCTTCCGTCCTGCTCGGTTCCTTCCGCGCCTCCGTCAACGACGCCTCCGACCTGGCGGTCCTCGCCGACCGGCTCGACGAGGGTCTCGCCCGCTACGGAGCGTGGGACCCGGACTCCGACGCCGCCGAACGCTTCGCCACCGTCGTCCTCGTCGAACTCCCCGACGACGAGGACACCGCACGGCTCCTCAGCTGCGGCCACCCCGCCCCGCTGCTCCAGCACTGCGCCGACGTCCACGCCGTGCACTTCGCCGATCCCTCGCTGCCCGTCAACCTCGCGGGCCTCGCCGACTCCCGGCACCGCATCGAGGAGGTCCCCTTCGGGCCCGGGGACCGGCTGCTCCTCTACACCGACGGGGTCAGCGAGACCCGCGACCGGACCGGCACCTTCTACCCGCTCGAACCGCGTCTGCGCCGCTGGGCGGCGGAACCGGCCGGGGAGCTGCCGGAACTCCTGCACAAGGACCTCGCCGACTACGGCGCCGACGGCCTCGACGACGACGTGGCCGCCCTGCTCGTGGTCTTTCCGGACAGTCCCGAGGCCCGCTGACCCGTCCCGCTCGTCACCAAACATCGACTTCGGGGCGGCTTGTGTCGTTCCTGACGGGTTGTGTGATACGTGCGCTGTTCGTGCGCTCTGGTACCTCGTCCCCGCATACGTGAGGCTTGCGACCGTCCGCATCGCGGACAGTCACCAGTCCAGTCGAGAGGAACGGGTGCACGTGCCCCAGGAGAACCCCTTCACCACCGGCTCGTCCGAACACTTTCCCGGCTTCCCCGACGTCACGGTGGGCCTGACCGCCGCCGAGACCAGCCGGATCGCGGGACGTGGCCTCTGGGCCGCCGACGCGACGGTGGACCCCGGCGCCGTCCGGTTCGGCCAGACCCTCGCCAACGCCCTCCTGAGCGAAACGCCCGCCGGCACCGCCAGCCCCGACGGCACCAGCACCACCAGCGCCGCCAACAGTCCCGAGGCGCTGCTCCCTCCCGAACTCGCCGCGTTCGTCAGGGAGGTACGGGGCCTCGCCCTGCCCGCGTACCACCGCATCGAGGCGTCCACGGAGGGCGTCCGGCTCTCCGCCTTCAGCCTCCGGCAGCTCGGCCCCGGCCCGCACCCGCTCGTCGTCGTCCCGGCCGGCTGGACCCCCTTCGGCTGGCCGCTGTTCCTCTGGTCGTACCTCGTCCTCGCCCACAAGGGCTACCACGTCCTCGCCTACACCCCCCGGGGCCTCGGCATCCCCGGCCTGCCGTCCACCTCCAGCGGCTTCGTCGACGTCGCGGGACCCCACGACTGGGCGGACGGCTCCGCCGTCATCGACTTCGCCGTCGACCACTTCGCCCCGGGCACCATCGGGTTCATGGGCGAGTCCTACGGCTCCGGCATCAGCCAGCTCGTCGCCGCCCACGACGACCGGGTCGCCGCCGTCGTCGCCCTCAGCACCTGGGGCAACCTCGCGACCAGCCTCTACGACCACGACACCCGCCACCTCGCGGCCGTGAAGGCCCTCCTCGCCCTCACCGGCGGCCCGGTGGAGAGCAAGTTCGACGAGGACAACCAGCGGATCCTCGCCGACTTCCAGGCCGACCGGAACCTGGACACCGTCGTCGAGTGGGGTCGGCTGCGCGCCCCCGAGTCGTACCTCGACCTGACCAACGACAACGGCACGCCCACCTTCTTCTCCAACACCTGGCACGAGAGCCTCTTCGCGGTCAACCAGACCCTGGAGACCTTCAACGGCCTCGACGTGCCCAAGCGGCTCAACCTGTGGATCGGCGACCACGCCGCGCCCGAGGGCCCCGCGCTCATCGGCCCGCCCCCGACGCCCGACGAGGTCAACCTCCCCATGGCGGAGGCGTACGCCTGGCTCGACCACCACCTCAAGGGCGAACGCAACGGGGTCGAGGACTGGCCCCAGGTCTGCAACCAGGTGATGTTCACGTACGAGACGGAGCCGGTCACGGACCCGGAGACCGGCGAGCCGACGGGCGAGAACCGGATCGTCACGCCCGCCCACCGGGAGACCAGCCCCGACTGGAGCGAGGTCACCCGCGGCACCGAGGTGTTCGGCCTCACCGGCGACGGCGCGGGTGGCTCCGACGGCCGGCTCCTCCCCACCGACCCGGTCGCCGACGGGGGAGCGCCCAGGACGGAGGAGACGGGCTGGCGGCGCGCGTTCCTCGCGGGCGTCGACACCGAGGCCACCGCCATGGACGCGATCATGAAGACCGGTCAGGCCGAGTGGCAGGGCAATCCCAAGATCTACGACACCCGCAAGATCGACCGTCGGCACGCGGTCGCGTGGACGACCGACCCGCTCGTCCCGTCCAGCGGGGAGCAGACGGCCGGCCGCCGCGTCCGCGGCATCCCCCGACTGCGCCTCACGGTCCGCTCCACCGCCACCTCCGCGAGCCTCTACGCCCACCTCCTGGACGTCGCCGAGGACGACACGGCCCGGATCATCACCCATGAGCCGCTCAACGTGTACGGCCTGACGCCCGAGCAGGACACCACCGTCACCTGGAAGCTCCAGGCGGCCGCGTACGACATCGCCCCGGGCCACCGGCTGATGCTGGTCGTGGACAGCAAGGACCCGCTGTACGGCGACGCCTCCGTCACCTGGACGCAGACCGTGATCAGCTCCCCGGACGGCGAACCGTCCTTCCTGGAACTGCCGCTCGGCTGACCTCCGGCAGCCGGACGGCGGACGGGTGCGCGCGCCTGGCCGGGCGCGCGCACCCCGCATCGGACCAGGGGCTGATGCCGGGCGCGCACTCCACCCCCGCGTCAGCCCCCGGTCTGACGGAACATGGGCCCCCAGCAGGACGCCTCGACCGGCCCACCCGCCCTAGCGTGCCCTCATGACCCGAATCACCAGGGCGGCAGCGGCCGCTCTCCTCGCCTGTTCCCTCGCCTTACCCGCCGCGCTCGTCACAGCGGGCCCCGCGACGGCGGCCCCCGCGACAGCCGTCGCCGCGACCCCCGTCGTACCCCTCGCGTCGGCCGTACCGCCGGCGTCGGCCGTCACACGGGCCGAGCTTCCCGCCCCCACCGGGCCGTACCCCATCGGCAGTACCGTCCTGCCGTTCGTCGACCGGTCCCGCACCGACCCGTGGGTCCCCACCGCCGACGGACGTGCGCTCATGGTCACGCTCCACTACCCGGCCGCACGCGCCGGAGGCGGCCGACCCGCCCCGTACGCCACCCCGGAGGAGGCGCGGCTGCTCGCCGAACAGCTGGGACCCGCCGTCTCCGGCGACGTACTCGCCCGGACACGCACCCACAGCAGGACCGACGCGCGTCCCGCGCCCGGCCGCCACCCCCTGGTCGTGCTCTCGCCGGGCTTCAGCGTCTCCCGCTGGACGCTCACCCACCTCGCCGAGGACCTCGCCTCCCGCGGCTACGTCGTCGCCTCCGTCGACCACGCCTACGAGTCCTACGGGATCAGCCTCCCCGGCGGCCGCACCCTCACCTGCGTCGCCTGTACCGCCGTGGACGAGGGCGGAGTCCCCGAGAGCGTGGTCACCTCGACCCGCGCCGCCGACACGCGGTACGTCCTGGACCGGCTCACCGGGCCCCGGCCCGCCTGGCGGCACGCCGGCATGATCGACGCCCGCCGGATCGGCATGGCGGGGCACTCCATCGGCGGGGCGAGCGCGGCCACCACGATGGTGGCCGATCCGCGCGTCGACGCCGGCGTCAACATGGACGGGTCCTTCTGGCCGGACCTCCCCGCGGAGGGCTTGCGGGGCCGCCCGTTCATGATGCTCGGGACGCACGACGCCATGCATCTGCCCGGAGGGATCGACACCAGCTGGGACCGTGCGTGGCCGGTGCTCGACGGGTGGAAGCGGTGGATCACGGTGGCCGGATCCGACCACTTCACCTTCAGCGACGGACCCGTGATCAAGCGTCACTTCGGTCTGCCGCAGCCCGAACTGCCCGTCGACCGCGCCGTCGCCGTCACCCGGACGTACGTGGCCGCCTTCTTCGACCAGCACCTCCGCGGACTCCCGCGTCCCCTGCTCGACGGGCCCTCCCCGACGAACCCGGAGGTCCACTTCCAGCACCGCTGACAGACCGGGGGCCCACGGTCCTCAGGAGCGGTACGGCGTGTTCGCCTCCGCCCACACGGCAAGCGCCCGCGCGCACTCGGCGACCGATTCCCGCCAGGTGCGCGCGGCACCGTCACCGGCCTCGTCACTGACGTGCTTCACCATGCGCAGCGGCACCCCGGCGAGCTCCGCGGCCACCGCGAGCGCGTACCCCTCCATGTCGACCAGCGGCGCCCGCTCCGCGAGCCGGGCCCGGGCCGCCTCGTCCGAGATGAACGCGTCCCCGGTGGCCAGGACCACGTCTCCGCCGTCGGGCAGCGACAGCGGCGCACCGTACGTCTCGCCGGTCAGCGTGGCGAGCAGCTCGCCGTCGAGGTCGTGCTGCACCACGGTGCCGACCACATGCGTCCCGGTCCAGCCGGGCCGCAGGGCTCCGGCCGTCCCCAGGTTCACGATCCCCGACGGCCGGGGCCCCCTGCCGAGGACGGTCGCGAGCGCGGTCGCCGCGTTCACCTTGCCCATGCCGGTCAGGAGCACCGGCAGGTCCGTGTCCAGGAACTGCGCCTCCTCCTTGACGGCGAGGACGAGCAGAGGACGGTCGGCGGCGATCTCTCCCAAGAGTTCCATGGGGGCCACGCTAGTTCGAGCACCTGCCCGCCGTACAACCGCTGCGCATGTCAGGGTGCCCCCGCGGCTGTGCCCGCGCCCGCGTTCCCGCTCTCAGACCGGCAGCAGACGCCCGATCAGCGCCCCCAGCTGGCGGGCGTTCCGGCACGGGCGCATCTCGACGAGAGCGGCGTAGGCCGGGGCCGCCGAGTCTCCCGTACCCCACAGGGAGGGCTGCTCGGGGTTGAGCCAGTGGACCCGCCGGGCCCGGTCCGCGATCCGTTTCAGCGCCGAGAGGTTCGGGTCGGAGCCGTTGGTGCGGGCGTCGCCGAGGACGAAGACGACCGTGCGTGGCCCGACGGCCTCCGCGTACCGGTCGGCGAACTCGCCGAGCGCCGTCCCGTAGTCGCTCTGCCCGTGCCAGCCGGTCAGCTCCGCCTCCGCGAGGATCCGCTCGCCGAGCCCCGCCGGGTCCGCCGCGCCCCCGGCGACCAGCCGCGTCACCTCGTCCACGCGGTTGACGAAGGCGAACACCCGCACCCGGCTGAACTGCTCGTGCAGGGCCTGCACGAGCAGCATCGTGAACTGGGCGAAACCCGCCACCGACCCCGAGACGTCGCACAGCAGGACAAGCTCGGGCCGCCGGGGACGGCGCCGTCGAAGCACCGGGCGCATCGGCACGCCCCCGGTCGAGAGCGACCGGCGCAGCGTCCGCCGCAGATCGATCTCCCCGCGCGCCGCCCGGCGCCGCCGGGCCGCGAGCCGGGTGGCCAGCTTCCGCGCCAGCGGCCGTACCGTACGCCGCAGCTCGTCCAGCTGCGACCGCCCGGCGAGGAGGAAGTCCACGGTGTCCGCCGTCCCCGCGACCGCTCGGCGCGCGACCGGATCCCTTCCCTGCCGTTCGGCGACGCGCCGCCGCGCCTCGGTCCGCACCCGCTCGCGGAACGCCTCGATCCGCCGCCGGATCTCGTCGTCGATCAGCCGCTCGGTGAACTCGGGATCCTCCGCGCCGACGGCCGTCCCGAGCCGCTCCCGCACCCGGGCGAGCAGCGTCTCCGGGCGCAGCCGGGAGAGTGTCTGGTACGAGGACCAGCCGTCCGACCCGGGGCCGGAACCGTAGCCGCCGAAACCACCCACCGCCTCGGCGGCGAGCCGGTCCATAGCCGCATCGTCACCGGCGGTGAGGGCCTCCGCGATCCGCTCGCGGAGCGCGGCGAGGCCTCCCGGGGTGCTGTCGTACGCCTCCGCCGCCCCGGTGCGGCCGAGCGGGAAGTACAGGTCGAAGACCCGGTCGAACACCGGGCGCTGCCCCTCCCCGTGCAACAGGGTCGCCGCCAGCGCCTCCCGTACCCGCTCGCGGTCCGTGAAGCCCACCGCCTCAAGAGCCTGTCCGGCGTCCACGGTCTCGCCCGTCCCGATCCCGAAGCCGTGGGCCCGCAGCGCGCCCACCAGACCCGTGAGCCGCGCGACGGCCGCCTGGCTCACACCACGTCCAGGTCGAGCTTGGCGCCGGCCTTCACGATGTCCTCCTGGTGCTTGAGGAGGACGCCCAGGGTCTCCCGTACGATCCGCTCGTCCAGCCGGTCCGCGCCGAGCGCGAGCAGCGTGCGGGCCCAGTCGATCGTCTCCGAGACGGACGGCACCTTGCGCAGGTCCATCGCCCGCAGCGCCCCCACGACCCGCACCACGGACGCGGCGAGCGCGGCGTCGAGGCCCGGGACCTTGAGCGTGACGATCCGGCGCTCCAGCTCCTCCTCGGGGAAGCCGATGTGCAGGAAGAGACAGCGTCGGCGCAGCGCCTCGGACAGCTCGCGGCTCGCGTTCGAGGTGAGCACGGTGAAGGGCCGCCGGGTCGCCGTGATCGTGCCGAGCTCGGGCACGGTGATCTGGAAGTCGCTGAGGACCTCCAGGAGCAGGCCCTCCACCTCCACGTCCGCCTTGTCGGTCTCGTCGATCAGGAGCACGGTCGGCTGCTCGGAGCGGATCGCGGTGAGCAGCGGCCGGGGGAGCAGGAACTCCTCGCCGAAGATGTCCGTCCGCGTCTCGTCCCAGGTCTCGCCCCGGCCGGCGGTGATCCGCAGCAGTTGCTTGGCGTGGTTCCACTCGTAGAGCGCGCGGGACTCGTCGACGCCCTCGTAGCACTGGAGCCGGACCAGTCGGGCGTCCGTCACCTCGGTCACGGCCTTGGCGAGCTCCGTCTTGCCGACGCCGGCCGGGCCCTCGACGAGCAGCGGCTTGCCGAGCCGGTCGGCGAGGAACACGGTGGTGGCGACGGCGGGCGACGCCAGATAGCCGGTCGTGGCGAGTCGATCCGCGACATCGTCGACGGAGCTGAAGAATCCGGTCGTCATGACGGTCCCCCCGGGGAGCGAGTCCTCTACTGGCCAGTAGCCTCTGCTGTACTTGATCAGATCGAGCCCCACCGCACAACCGTCCCGCGCGCGGGGCGCCACCCGCTGGTGCAATGGGGGTGACCGGGTACGGAGGTGTCGTGGCGGAACGGGACGAGGCCCTCCTGTCCAGGGTGGAGGCCATGGAGCAGGCGATCGGCGAGATCGGCACGACGCTCGACGAGACGAGCACCTGCCGCGAACTCGCGACGTTCGCCGCCCGCCACCTGCGCGCCGCCGCGACGGTCGACCTGACGCCGGAACGAGGCGCCGCACCACGACGCGCGGCCCACGCGGAACCGCCGACACGGGCCGACGCCACCTACGCCGGGACCACCGACGCCGGGGCCGCCGACGCCGGGGCCGGTGATGCCGTCGGCGGTCAGACCGGTCGCGTCCCCGCCCACCGCCTCTCCCTTCCCCTCGCCGTCCACGACGAGGAGCCCCTCGGGGCGGTCACCCTCACCCGGACCGGCGGCGCGCCCTTCACCGGGGACGAGGTGGCCATCCTCCGTCACGCCGTCCGGCTCGCGGCACGGCACCTCGGGCATGCCCGGCAGCTCGCGGCCACCGAGGACACCGCGCTCCACCTCCAGCGCGCCCTCGTCGCCGAACCGGGCCGGCCGCACCCCAACCTGGAGGTCGCCGGCGGCTACCTGCCCGCCGGGTCCCGCACCCTCGTGGGCGGTGACTGGTTCGAGACCGTACGGCTCCATTTCGGCCGCAGCCTCCTCGTCGTCGGCGACGTCATGGGCCACGGCCTGGACGCGGCCGTCGACATGAACGCCTACCGCACGGCGCTCCGCGACGTCGCCGCCACCGACCTGCCCCCGCACCGGGTGCTGCGCCACCTCGACTCCGTGGTCGCCGAGGACGACGCCCGCCGCCCCGCCACCTGCCTGCTCGTCCGGGTCGACCCGGCCCGCGGCACCGCCACCTTCGCCAGCGCCGGACACCTCCCGCCCGCCGTGTTCGCCGCCGACGGCTCGGCGGAACTCGTCGACCTGCCGGTCGGCCCGCCTCTGGGCACCGGCGTCGGCGGCTACGAACCGACCACCCGCCCGCTCACCCCCGCCGAGACCCTGCTGATCTTCACCGACGGACTCGTCGAACGGCGCGGCGAGGACATCGACGTGTCGCTTGCCCGTCTCGCGGACCTGCGGCTCCCCGCGGGCTCCGGCCCCGGGCAGGTCGTCGACGAGGTGCTCCGCCGCCTCGGCGCGCACGGCGCGGAGGACGACGTCGCCGTACTCGCCGCACGCATCCGCGCGCGTGCACCCCAATAACACGGAGTCACACCCTCCCCACGGGCCGCCGTGACGCACGGTCACCCCGCCCCTGCCAGAGGCATGTTTCACGCCTGCGCGGGATTCTTCCGGCAGGACGCTTGTGCGCGGCCCCCGCGCCCGGCACGCTCCTCCGTATGAACACGGCCAGGCATGCCAGTGAACGTCTGATGAGCTGGCCCTCGCTGACCCCCGGCCGCGCCCATTGCGGCGCCGAGGTCGGACTGGGCACCGCGACACAGGAGATCGTGCATTTCCACGGTGAACACGAGGCGGACGTCCACCTCACCCGCGCCATGATCGCGAAGCTGCGCCCGGCGCTCCTGGGGTCGAGCGCGGTCCGTCTCCGGGCCGGATCGGGGTGGGTGACGGTCCGCCTGGACATCGGGTCGGACATCGACCTGCTCGCCACTTTGGTGAGCGCCGCCCTCCAGGCCAACGGCATCCCCGACGTCTCGCCGGACGGCTGCACCCGCACCCTCCCGATCCCCGGAATGCGCTGAGCCGGCGCGCGGGCGTACGCCGGGTCGCGTCGGCCCGGGCGCGGGGGAGTACGGCGAACCTACGCGCGCGTGCCGCCGGAACCCTCCGCCGGGACGGGGAACAGCATGCACGTGCTGGTGGCGTGGGCGAGCAGCCTGTCCTCCGCGTCGTACAGGCCCGCCTCCGCGAGCGCGGTCCTGCGCCCTCGCGACAGCACCGTGCCGATCGCCCGGACCTTGCCCGTGCCGGACGTGAGCGGCCGGAGGAAACGGGTCGACAGGTCGAGCGAGGTGTACGCCATGCCCTGCGGGAGCGTCGAGTGCACCGCGCAGCCGGCCGCCGAGTCGAGGAGGGTCGCGTACACGCCGCCGTGCACGCTGCCGATCGGGTTGTAGTGCTCCTCGCCCGGCTCGAAGACGAACACCGCCCGCCCGTCCTCGACCTCTTCGAGGGAGAACCCGATCAGAGCGGAGATCGGCGGCCCGGGCAGTCGTCCCGCCACCATCTCCCGCAGGAAGTCGAGCCCCGCCATCGTCCCGGCGGCCCGCGCGGTGGCCCCGGCGTCCTCCCACTCGACCGTGCGCGACCGCCCCATGACCACTCTCCGCCCGCCGTGGCCGGCTGACTCCCAGCTGGCTCTGTACGGCGAAGCTAGCTTTCGCCGCAGCTGACTGTCAACGACGCAGTCAGGTGGCTAGAGTGTGACGATGAAGTGGCTGGAGACCGACACGGAGAACTGCCCGGTCCGCCGCACCCTGGATCTGGTCGGCGAGAAGTGGACCCTGCTGATCCTGCGGGACGCCTTCAACGGTGTACGCCGCTACGACGAGTTCCGCCGGCACCTCGGGCTCTCCGAGGCCGTCCTCGCCGACCGCCTCCGCAAACTCGTCGCCGCCGGCGTCCTGCGTGCGGAGCCCTACCGCGACCCCGGCTCCCGGACCCGGTACGCGTACCGGCTCACGCCCAAGGGCGTCGACCTGTGGCCCGTGCTCCTCGCCCTCAAGCAGTGGGGCGACACCCACGCCGGAGAGCCCGAGGGGTCCGTCCTCGACATCCGGCACACCGACTGCGGCGCTCCCGTCCGGGTCGTCGTCCAGTGCGAGGGCGACGAACAGGCCACCCTCACGGCCCGTGACGTCACCGTCCACCCCGGACCGGGCGCCCGCCCGCTCCACCCCTGAGCCTGGCCGCCCCCTCCGCCCGCCCGCTCTACCGCCGAGGCCCCGCGTCCCGCCGTTCCAGGAAACGTCCGGCACCCGTTCGGCCGCACCCCTGGCAGGTCCCGCCGCCCGGCCGGGTACCTCACGAAGCATGCGCTTCACACCCGGTCCGCCGCACGACGGTGCCCCGACCGAACACGGCCACTGGTTCCGGCGACTCCACGCGCGCGTCGCCGGCTCCTCCCTCGGCCTCGCCTGGAACCGCGGCCGGGCCATGGAACTCATGCACCGCGCCATGGGCTTCGCGGCGCTCAGCCTGCTCACCCTCGTCCCGCTCCTCATCGTCGTCGCCGCGGCCGACCTCGCGAGCGGCCAGGGCTTCGCCCGCTGGCTCGTCCAGGGCCTCGGCGTCTCCGAGGTCTCCCAGGAGGAGGTCGAGCGGCTCTTCGGCCAGCCGGGACAGGCCCTGCAACGCACCACCGCCTTCGGACTCGCCGCCCTCGCGGCCTTCGGCGTCACCTTCGGATCCGCCGTACAGACCGGGTACGAGAGGGTCTGGGACCTCCCCACCGCCCGGTGGCACACCATGTGGCGACACGTCGTCTGGCTCGCCGTCCTCGTCGCCGCCCTCCTGCTCTTCGTAGCCTCCGCGGCGCCCGCCGACTCCCCGGCCTCGATCACCGTGCTCGTCGCCCTCGCCGACCTGCTCGGCACCTTCGTCTTCTTCTGGTGGTCGCAGCGCTTCCTGCTCTGCGGCCGCATCCGCTGGCGCGCCCTCGCTCCCGGAGCCGCCCTCACGGCGCTCGGCCTCCTCGGGCTGCGGATCTTCTCCCAGCTCGTGTTCTCCCCGCTCATCGCCTCCAACGCGGTGACGTACGGCCAGTTCGGCACCGTCCTCGTGCTCCAGTCCTGGCTGGTCGGAGTCGGCTTCGTCGTGTACGGAGGCGCCCTCGTCGGACGCCTCGTCCACGAACACCTCCTGGGGCGCCGCCTCGCCGGGACCCCGCCCGACGGTCCCTGACCTCACCGGCCGCGGCGCCGCACCACGACCACCGTCGGACCGACCGGGACCGCCGCGGTCACACGATCCGGTGATCGACCCGCGAGCTGCCGGGCGGGAGCGCGGGGCCCGCTTGGATGAAGGCGAACCATCGGTCCGTCGAGAGAGAGCCGCCCATGGCGAACATCTGGCTGCCGCCCGTCGAGTACGTAGCGACCCTGCCGAGAGCGACGGCGTACGCCTGCCTGTATTTCACCGACACCGCGGGCCGCCCCTTCCAACTGCGCGCCAGCTACCGCACCGAGCTGTGGCAGTGGCCCGGCGGCAACATGGACCCGGGGGAGACCCCCTGGCAGACGGCCGTCCGCGAGTGCCACGAGGAGACCGGCCTCACCTTCACCGGCGAGCCGCGGCTCCTCGGCACGCACTTCGTCACCGACCGGGGCGAGGAGTGGCCCGCCAACCACATCGGTTTCATCTTCGACGGCGGAGAGCTGACGGACGAGCAGATCGCCGCCGTCGTCCTCGACCCCGAGGAGCACAGTGAGTACAGCCTGCGCACCCTGGACGAGTGGGAGCGGGAGATGAACCCGGGGGAGTTCAGCCGCCTCGTCGGGATCGACCGCGCCCGCAGGACCGGCGTACCGGTGTACCTGGACACCGGCCCCTGACGGACTGAGACGACGGGGTACAGGGGGGCGGGGCCGCCGGCGGGAGGGGCCCCGCCCCGTACCTCTCAGGCCCGGCAGCCCACCGGGTGGGAGATGTCGACCACGAAGCGCTCCGGCCCGTGCAGCCGGAAGGTCTTGTAGGCGGGCTTGGTGTCGAAGGCGGCTCCGATGGTGACCACGCCCTCGAAGTCGCCGGTCAGGGCGACCCCCTTGAGCGCGGGGAGATGGATCTTCAGCAGCCGGGGGCCCTGGTATACGGACCTTCCGGCGTCGTCGTGGGCGGCCGCGGGGGAGAGCCTGATCTCCAGGAAGTACTTCCCCGCCAGCGGGACCTTCTGTCCCGAGCCGTCCTGATACAGCGCGGCGACCTGGCGCACGGTGACCGGGGGCATGACACCCCGTACGTCGATCACGAGCCGGTCGAAGGTCGCGTGACCGCCCCAGCGGGCGTTGACGACCAGGGCCGTGGCCTGGGCCGAGACGCTCCGGGGCGGGGTGGTCGCGGCGTCCACCGGGATCGTGGCGCCGATCCCGGCGAACGACAGGATTCCCGCGGCGACGGCCGCGAGGGTGTGACGGTGATGCATGACGTCCCCCATTTCTCCTGCTCGGGGACAGTGGTGTCACTGACAGAGACACCCACCACAACCGTACGGTTCCATCAGAAATGGGATAAAACGGCGCTATGTGCTGGAGTGCGACGGCCGACCTGTGGGCGGGCCTCGGGATCGGCGCCGTCGGTGTGGCCGCCCTCGCCTCCGTACGCCGCCCGGGTGACGCGCCGCTCGCCGCCCTGCCCCTGCTCCTCGGCGCCCACCAGATCGTCGAGGCCGCCGTCTGGCGCGCCGCGGGCGGAACCGGAACCGCCACGCTCGCCTGGGCCGTGATCGCCCTCCCGCTGCTGCCCCTGTGGGTGCCCGCCGGCGTCCTCGCCGCCGCCCGCCCCGCCGACCGGCCACGCCTGATCGCCCCGCTCGCCGTGGGAACCGCGACCGCCGCGTTCCTCGCGTACCGCCTCGCCACCGGCCCCGTCACGGCCGAGGTCAGGGGCCACACCCTCGGCTACGCCGTCGACCTGCCGTACGCGCCCCTGGTCCTCGCCGGGTACCTCCTCGCCACCGTCGGCGCGTTGCTCCTCGCCCGCGACCCCCTCCTGCGGCTCCTCGGGCTCGTCACCGGGGCAGGCGCGGCCGTCTGCGCCCTGCTGTGGCGGACCGAGTTCCTCTCCACCTGGTGCGCCCTCGCCGCCGTCGCCTCGCTGCTGCTCCTCGTCTGGATCCGGCGGCGGCCGGCCGTAACCCCGAGGCCCCTCAGTAGTTGACCAGGGCATGAAGAAGCGCAGCATGCTCGCCATCGCCTCCCTCGCCGCAGGCGTCGTCACCGCCCTCGTCACCCCTCCGCCGCAGGCCAGCGCCGCCGAGAGCCCCCTGGGCGGCGCCACCGGCCTTCTCCAGGAGGACCAGGCCGTCGGGACCATCGTCGAGGACACCATCCAGAGCGCCGAAGGCGCACTCCCGGTCCCCAAGACCGGCGGGCTGCTCTGACCCCCCCCACACATCACGACCGGTGCCCCGCGCCCCCATCGGGCGGCGGGGCACCGGCGCGCCGTGACCCAAGAGGCGGCGGCCCGTGCGCGCGCCGTCCGCGAGTGATGAAAGGATGCCCCCATGAGCGACAACGTTTACTTCGACATCACCATCAACGACGAGCCCGCGGGCCGGATCACCTTCAAGCTGTTCGACGACGTCGTCCCGAAGACGGCCCAGAACTTCCGTGAGCTCTGCACCGGTGAGCACGGCTTCGGCTACGCCGACTCCCCGTTCCACCGCGTCATCCCGCAGTTCATGCTGCAGGGTGGCGACTTCACCCGCGGCAACGGCACCGGCGGCAAGAGCATCTACGGCGAGAAGTTCGCCGACGAGAACTTCAAGCTGAAGCACGACCGCCCGTTCCTGCTCTCGATGGCCAACGCCGGCCCGAACAGCAACGGCTCGCAGTTCTTCATCACCACGATCGTCACCGACTGGCTCGACGGCAAGCACGTCGTCTTCGGCGAGGTCGTCGAGGGCCAGGACCTCGTCAAGAAGATCGAGGGCCTCGGCTCCCGCTCCGGCGCCACCAGCGCCAAGATCAAGATCGCCGAATCCGGCGTCGTGAAGGCCTGATCGCCTTCCCGAACTGAGCGGAGGGCGCCGAGCGCCCTCGCTCGACCACCCCGGCCGGGGCGGGGAACGCCGTCCACGTGACGCGCACTCCGCCCCCGCCCGCGGGTCTCGGGCCGTTTTCGGACGTTCCCTCAGGTGAACGCGAGCGCGTTGCGCGCCGCCCACGCAGAGAAGGGACTCGGCGCCCGGCCGAGGACGCGCTCCACGTCCGGGCTCACCCGTCGCTCCTCCGCCAGGGGTTCGCCCATCACCGACAGCATCCCGTCGACGGCCTCCTCCGGCAGGAACCGCACCAGCCGGGACCGCGCCTCACCCGCGCTCAGCGTCACGAACCCGACCGGGCCGCCCACCACCCCGGCGAGGGCCTCGACCTGCTCGCGCGGCGACACCGCCACCGGCCCGGTCAGGACGTACGTCCGCCCCGCGTGCGCGGGATCGCGCAGCGCCTCGGCCGCCACCGCCGCGATGTCCACCGGGTCCACCACCGGCAGCGCCACATCGGCGAACGGGGCCGCCACCGTACGGGCCGAACGCACCTGCTCGGCCCAGAAAAAGGCGTTCGAGGCGAATCCGCCCGGCCGCAGGACCGTCCAGTCGAGACCCGACCCCCTCACCGCCGTCTCGAACGCCCGCAGCAGCTCGTGCGACACGGAACCGGTCCGCGTCCCCACCAGCTGCGAGGACTGGAACACGATCCGCCGCACCCCGGCGGCCACCGCCGCCGCCACGATCTCACGCGGACTCAGCTCGTCCCCGAGGCCGGCGACGAGCAGGTACACCGCCTCCGCACCCTCGAACAGGCCCTTGAGACCCTCCACATCGGCCAGGTCCCCCTGGCGGTGCGTCACCCCCGCGGGCAGCCCGGCGGCCGGCCGCCGACTCACCGCCGTCACCCGCTCACCGGCCGCGGCCAGCAGCTCCACCAACGGTCGTCCGACGTTCCCGGTCGCTCCGGTCACCACGATCACAACAGTTCCCCTCCAGGGAGTCCCCGGCGGAGCGCGAGCGCTCCGCCGTCTTCGTGACCTCATCCTGGAAGGCGAACTGGCCACCTTCTGGCCAGTTTCACGAGCGGGTTCAGAAAAGCGGCCGGAGCTCGGAGCCGCAGCGGAAACCGAAGCGCAGCCGCAGCCTCAGCCCGTCTCGCCGAAGCGCCGCTCGAACTTGGCGATCCGCCCCTCCGAGTCCACCGTCCGCGCCTTGCCCGTGTAGAACGGGTGGCTCTCGGAGGAGATCTCGACGTCGATCACCGGGTACGTGACGCCGTCGTCCCACTCGATGGTCCGGTCGCTGGTCGCGGTGGACCGGGTCAGAAAGGCGTACCCGGCCGAGCGGTCACGGAACACCACCGGGCCGTACTCGGGCTGCTTGTCCTGCTGCACGTGTCCTCCTCGGGCTGCCGCCCCGACTCGCCCGGCCAGGTCGGCACGGGCACCCCCAGCCTCCCCGCGCGCACGGCCGCCGACCAGTGCCACGGGCCCGACCGGGTGATCCTCAGCCGTGCTCAGGCCAGCGCGCCGCGAGCAGCAGCGCGATGTCGTCGGGGCGGGCCGTGGCCTGCCGGGCCTCCCGGATCACCCGGTCGGCGGCCTCCGCGAGCGGCAGCGAAGCGGCCGCGGCGAGAGCCCGCCGCAGACGCTCGATCCCCTCGTCGATGTCCCGGCCCGGCAGCTCCACCAGACCGTCCGTGAAGAGCGCGAGCACCGCTCCGGGAGCCAACCGCAGCCGCGTCACCGGATACGACGCGCGGTCGTCGACCCCCAGCACCACCCCGCCCGCGAGGTCGAGCAGCTCCGTCGACCCGTCCGGCCGCAGCAGCAGCGGCTGCGGATGCCCGGCCCGCACCGCCCGCATCTCGCCCGTAGCGGGGTCGAGGAGTACGTAGCAGCAACTCGCGAACTGCCCCGGGTCCAGGTCGATCAGGAGCCGGTTCGTCCCGCGCATCACGTCCTGCGGCCGATGACCGCCCAACGCGAACGCCCGCACCGCGCTGCGCAACTGCCCCATCGTGGCCGCCGCCGCCACGCCGTGCCCCTGCACGTCACCGATGACCAGGGCGAGGCGCCCCTCCTCCGTCTCGATCACGTCGTACCAGTCGCCGCCGACGTCCATGCCCCGGGTGCCCGGCAGGTACCGGCCCACCGTGTCCACCCCCTCCCGCACCGGCAGCCGGTGCGGGAGCAGCGCGTCCTGGAGCCCCCGTGCGACCGCCGACTCCGAGTCGTACCGCTGCGCCCGCTCCAAGGCCTGTGCGATGAGGCCCGCGAGCGCCGTGAGTACGGTCCGCTCCTCCGGACTGAAGCCGCGCGGCCGGTCGAAACCCAGGATGCAGGAGCCCACCGGCCGGCCCGAGGCGATCAGCGGCAGGAACGCCCGCGCCCCCGTGTGGGCGTCCAGCGGAAGCCCCGGATACGTCCGGCCCAGCTGCTCCATCGACTCGAAGAACAGCGGCCTGCCCGTGGTCAGTGTCTCCACCCCCGGCAACCGGGCGTCCAGGGCCACACCGTCGAAGGATTCGAGGAACCCCGGCGGGAAACCGGTCTCCCAGGCCAGGTACAGGCGCCGGTCGCTCAGCAGGTAGATGGCCAACTGGCGCCCGCCGAACGCCGGAAGCAGTTCCTCCGTCACCACCGCCGACACCTGGCGGGCCGTCACGGCCTCGGAGAGCGCGATCGCGAGGGCGACCGGCCGGTACGGGGCCACCGCCCGGTCACCGGGCAGGGAGTAGGTGTCGTCCGTGACCCTTTCGGCGTCCGACCCCGGCGTGATCCGCTCCGGCCCCTCCTCGGGGACCAGGACCATCGTCACCCCGTCCCGCCCCGGATGCAGCGAGACCGACAGCCACCGGCCGGGCTCCGGCCGGGCCAGGAAGCGCACCGGTTCACCGGAGACGAGGGCGGCGCGCAGCTGCTCCTCGTGGAACGGGAGACCGAACCAGGGCAGCGCCTCCCACAACGGCCGCCCCGCCAACGCTCCGCGGGGGCGACCGAGCAGCCGCTCGGTGCGCTCGTTGACGTAGGTGACGCGGCCCAGGCGGTCGATCGCCAGGATCGCCCGTGGCAGCCGGTCCGTGGCGTCCGAGCCGATGAGCCCGGTGCCGAGGTCGACGAGGGTGCACATGAGCCGTACGGCGCCGCCGCCCTCACCGGAGGAGCCTCCCGCACCGCTCGCGGACTCCGGCGGGCTCGTACGCGCCCGCGAGGAGACCTCGAGCAGGTGCAGTCCGCCGTCCGGCCCCCTCAGCCGGAACCTGCGCACCACCGGCCGTCCGTCCGCTCCCGTCGCCTGCCGGGCGGCCGCCCACAGCGCGTACCCGTCCTCCGGTTCGAGGAGGGCCGTCAGCGCCTCGATCGAGCACGGCGAGGTCACGTCCGTGCCGAGGATCTCCAGGAGCCCGGCGTCCATCGTGACCGTGCCCGTGCGCAGGTCCCAGTCGAAGGAGCCGAACCGGACCGGCGGGGCGCCCGTCGTGGACAGCTGCACGCACACCGGATCGCCGGGCCATTCGACCACCGTCCCCCGGCGGGCCAGGTCGGCGAGGGCTTCGCCGAGGCGGAGCGCTCCCCGCGTCATCCGGCTCCGGTCCCGTGCGTCCACCGGCACCCCGGGCGTCGGCGGCCGCAGGGCCACGAGCACCCCGAACCGCTCACGGCCCGCGACGACCGGCGCGTACAGCGAGGAGAAGGGGAACGGCAGGCTCGCCACCAGCTGGGGGAACCGTCGCATCGCCTCCTCGACGTCGGCGAGGTGGACGGGCTGGCCGGAGCGATGCACCTCGGCCACCGGGAACGGCCGGTTCTCGTGCATCCGCCACCACGGCCGGAACAAGGGCCCCGGCAGCCCCACCAGGACCGCGAGCCTGAGCAGCCCCGTCGTTCCGGAGCGCAGGTACACCCCGCCCGCGTACCCACCGACATCCTCGACCGCCCCCAGAGCCGCTTCCGCGAGGGCCCAGGTCAGCGCACCGGAAGCAGGCCCGTCCGCGGCTCCGGTCCCGGACGGACGCCCGGTTCCGCCGGCCGGGCCGGGGCCGGACGTGCCGTGCGAGGTCACACGGCCAGCATGCCCCCCACCGGCAACGCCCTGCATCCCGGAGGCGGGCCTCCACCCCTGGGTGTATTGACCGCATGCGCCTGGACAGTCACACTCGGTAGTCAGTCCGGCCCGCAGTCGCGCGGCGCCACCACCATCTCGCGCTCAGGGGGCACGATGACGGACCGCGTTCTTCCGTACGACGTACAGGGCGACGGCCCCCGGCGGGCCCTCGTGCTGCACAACTGGTTCGGCGACCGCACCAGCTTCGCCTCGCTGCGCGCCCATCTCCGCGACACCGACGGCTCCTACGCGTTCGTCGACTGCCGCGGCTACGGCGAGGCTCTCGACCGCACGGGCGCCTACACGATGGAGGAGGTCGCCGCCGACGCCCTCGCGGTCGCCGACGACCTCGGCTGGGACTCCTTCTCCGTCATCGGCCACTCGATGGGCGGCAAGGCGGCACAGCTGATGCTCCTGGACGCCCCCGACCGCGTCCGCTCGATCATCGGCATCTCTCCCGTCTCCGCCGCCGGGTTCCCCCTCGACGGCGACACCTGGGAGCTGTTCGCCGGAGCCGCGGAGGAACCGGCGAACCGGCGCGCGATCATCGACAACACCACCGGCGGCCGCTACGACGACGCCTGGCTGAGCACCCTCGTCGAGCGCTCCGTCGGGCGCTCCTCCGCGACAGCCTTCCGCGCCTACCTGGACTCCTGGTCCCGCACCGACTTCCACGAGCGCGTCCGTGACAACCCCACCCCCGTCCTGCTCGTCGTCGGCGCCCACGACCCCGCGCTCGGCACCGAGGCGATGGAGGCCACCTGGCTGCGCTGGTACCCGAACGCGCGCCTCGAAGTCCTCAAGGACGCCGGCCACTACGCGCCCGAGGAGACCCCGCAGGCCCTCGCCGAGGCCATCGAGGCCTTCCTCGCCGCCTGACGGGACCCTCCGCCCCTGACCTGCCGCCGCCGAGGACACGTCTACGCTGGAGAGACGGGCAGCCGACGTTCTCCCCGGGCCCGGGGACGGGCCCGGAGCCGCGCAGGCGGAAGGACGGCGGCCATGTACTTCAACGACCGGATCGACGCGGGCCGGCAGCTCGCCACCCGGCTCGGCCACTTCAAGGGCCAGGACGTCGTGGTGCTCGGTCTCCCGCGTGGCGGTGTGCCGGTGGCCGCCGAGGTCGCCGACGCCCTCGACGCGCCGCTCGACATCTGTCTCGTACGGAAGCTGGGACTGCCCCGGCAGCCGGAGCTCGCGATGGGCGCGCTCGGCGAGGGCGGGGTACGGGTGGTCAACGAGCGGGTGATGCGCGAGACCGGGGCGGACGCGCGCGATCTCGCCGCCGTGGAGCAGCGCGAACACGCCGAGCTCGACCACAGGGCCCGGCGCTACCGGGGCAGCAGACCCTCCGTGCCCCTCGACGGGCGGACGGTCCTCGTCGTCGACGACGGCCTCGCGACCGGGGCCACGGCCCTGGCGGCCTGCCGGGTCGTACGCGCCCGGGGCGCCGCCCGGATCGTCCTCGCGGTGCCGGTCGCGCCACCGGGATGGACGGCCCGGCTCGGCGGCGAGGCCGACGAGACCGTGAGCGTCCACACGCCGGAGCTGTTCTACGCGATCGGTCAGTTCTACCGGGACTTCGCGCAGACCCCCGACGCCGAGGTCATCGCCTGCCTGGACCGGAACCGGGCCACGCGTGGGCCGGTCGTCCACGCGGAGGACGTACGGATTCCCGCCGCCGGAGCCACGCTCACAGGACGGCTCGCGCTGCCCGAGAACGCCGCCGGCATCGTCCTGTTCGCCCACGGCAGCGGCAGCAGCCGGCACAGCCCCCGTAACCGGGCGGTCGCGACGGCACTCAACGGCGCGGGACTCGGGACGCTCCTCTTCGACCTGCTCACCGAGGCCGAGGCGGGGGACAGGGCCCGCGTCTTCGACACCCCGCTGCTCGCCGGCCGCCTCGCCGAGGCCACGGACTGGCTCGCCGGCCGGCCCGGGAGCGGCGGCCTCCCCCTCGGATACTTCGGGGCGAGCACGGGAGCCGCCGCCGCGCTGTGGGCGGCGGCCGATCCCGCGTCCTCCGTGGCCGCCGTCGTCTCCCGCGGTGGCCGGCCCGACCTCGCGGCCGACCACCTGGCCCAGGTCAGGGCCCCGACGCTGCTCGTGGTGGGAGGCAGGGACGAACTGGTCCTCGACCTCAACCGGCGGGCCGGGGCCCGGCTGCGCTGCGAGAACCGGCTCGCCGTCGTGGAGGGCGCCACCCATCTGTTCGAGGAGCCGGGTGCCCTGGAGCAGGTGGCGGAACTCGCCGGCTCCTGGTTCACCCGGCACTTCGGGACCAGCGGGATCAGTACGGCCCGTTGACGTTGTCGATGGAGCCGTAGCGGTCGGCCGCGTAGTTGCAGGCGGCGGTGATGTTGGCGACCGGGTCGAACAGGTCCGTGGACGTGCCCGGCACGTGGTACGCGTCGAAGGTCGGCTGGATCACCTGGAGGAGGCCCTTCGAGGGCGTTCCGGCGACCGCGTTGGAGTCCCAGAGGTTGATGGCCTGGGGGTTGCCGGACGACTCGCGCATGATGTTGCGGAGGATCCCGTCGTAGGAACCGGGGATGCCGCGCTGGGACATGATGTCCAGCGACTCCCGGATCCAGCCGTCGAGGTTGTTCGCGTACTGGGCGGCGGCGGCCGGGGCGGCCTGGACGGGAGCGGCGGCGGGAGCGGCCTGCGCCGCGGAGGCGCCCGTGTCCTTGGCGACGGCCGGGGCGGCGGGGCGGCGCTCGGAGCGGCTCGCCCGATCGGCCGAACCGGTCTTCTTCGCCTTCGCGGGAGCGGCCTTCGCGGAATCCCGACCGAGCGTCAGTTCAAGGCCGGGACGAATAAGTGACGGGTTGTCACCCACCACGCTCTTGTTGGCCTGGTAAAGAGCCTTCCAGCCGCCCTGAATTCCCTTCTTCTGGGCGATCAGGGAAAGCGAGTCGCCGCTGACGACCGTGTAGGTGCGGGCGGCGGCCGGCGCGGTGGGGGCCTTGGCCGTGGCCGCCGCGGCGGCGGGAGCGGCGAGGGCGGCGGCGGGCCGGGCGGCGAGTTCCGGAGCTCCGGAAACGGGCGCGGCGCCGGCTGCGGCGGGGGCGATCAGCGGGAGGGCCAGGGCGGCTCCACCCGTTCCGACCAGCGCGATTCCACGCGAGACGGGGTGGCGTCGGGGGCGGCGGTGCTTACCGTGTGCAGGCATGACGGTTTCCTCTCCGGCGCCTTCGGGGTGAGCTGTCGGGTTCGGACTGGAGATGTCCGGCCGCGCGCACGCGGCTTCACCCCGAGCCGTTCCGGAATCCGGGCCGGCGTATTCGTGGGTCCCCCGCTCCTGCCGTCGGGTGAAAGGGAGGTATTTCGAGCGGTGGCAGGATTCGGCGATCCGCTCGAATGGAGGTGACCGTAGGCCAGTAATGCGACGGAGAACAAGATGGGTGGGGCGGCGGGCCCCGCGAAAGGATCACGGAATTCCCCGAATTCATGATCGACCGTTCTTCCGGCCCGCCGAACTTCCTTGCGCGGTGGGGCTCGCGGCGGCTCCGGAGGCGGGGGAGTTCCCGGGAAAGTGAGTCGCGTCACCAGGTGTTCAATGTCCGAAAATGCGCCTTAATTCGGTTAATAGGTAAGAGCGCCGGAAAGGCCCTATCGGCGGAAGGGGTACTCAAGGGCATAACGCGCAAACCCGACATTCGTGCTGAAGGATGGTGCCACCCCGACCGAGGAGCCGCCCGGATGTCCCCCTCCGCCTCCCTGATCAGCCCCGACGCCCTCGACCGTGAGGCCGCAGCGCTCTACGAGAGCGCCACCTGGCAGCGGATCGTCACGGACCTGACCGCCACGCCACCGCCCGCGGGCGCCCCCGTCCCCGTGCCGGACACAGCTCCGGACACGGCCCCGGACACGGCGCCGGGCACCGAGAGATGGCGGACTCTGCTCACCCTGCCCGTGGACCGGCTCGTCGCCGACGCGCTCGACGCACTGCCGCCGCCCCTGCCCGCCGAGCGCCGGCTCCCGGGCCGGATCGGAGCCGTACTCCCCGACAAACTGCACGCCTGGCGACGCGTCGGGCAGCCAGAACTGCGCCCCTCGGTCCACCTCGGCTACGCGCGCCTCGTCCTGACGGAGTGGGGTTGGCAGAACGCGCCGTACAAGCTGCGGGACGTCCGAGGAGCCCGATGCGTCTGCGGCGCCCTGCTCGCCGCTCATCGCCTCGGCTACGGCAGCGCGACGACGATGAACGAGGCCGCCGCCTGGATCATGGCCGAACTCCGGTCACGGGGCTGGCGGGAACTGATCGGGCCGTGGAACCGGGCACCCGGCCGCACCGCCGCCGACGCCCTCGCTCTCCTCGACGCCACGATCCACCGCGCCGCACACGCAGGCCGCTGACAGCCTTCCGCCGTGTGGACCACCGGCCGGGCTCGGCGGCGAGCTCGGCCGGGTCGACGGCGGTCCCTCCGGTTCCTACTCGGTCCGCTCGACGACGAAGAGGGGGATCTCCCGGTCGGTCTTGCGCTGGTAGTCGGCGTAGTCGGGGAACGCGGCGACGGCCCGCTCCCACCACGCCCGGCGCTCCTCGCCGGTGACCAGACGCGCCTTCATGTCCCACACGTGCGTGCCGTCGCGGAGCTCCACGAGTGGCGAGGCGACGAGGTTGTGGTACCAGACGGGGTGCTTCACCGCCCCGCCGTTCGACGCGACGAGCGCGTACGCCCCCTCGTGCTCGACCCGCATGAGCGGGGTCTTGCGGAGCTTGCCGCTCCTCGCGCCGACGTTCGTGACCAGGACGACGGGCAGGCCACGCATGGTCGTGCCCTTGGTGCCGCCGGACGATTCGTACAGCTCGACCTGTTCGCGCACCCACGTCGAGGGGCTGGGCTCGTACTCGCCTGCGAGGGGCATGGAGATCCTTTCGGGGGTTGTCCGGTGTCACCGGCTGTCTGCCGCGTCCCTCCGACGCTAGCGGACGGACCGCCGGGGTCCCGGCCGTTCCGGCCGGTGCGTTGTCAGCGCCGACTCGTAGGGTGGCTCCTGACGGTACGAGTGGCGGCGCAGGGGAGAGTGGTCGGCATGCGGGAGTTGTTCCTCGCGGACCAGGGGGCGTACATCCGGTGGATCGACCTGCCCGGAGACGGGCCCGTACGGGTGTTCGTCCACGGGCTCGGGTGCACGGCGGCGTCGGACTTCGCCCATATCGCGGCCCACCCGGCCCTCGGCGGCGCCCGGGCCCTGCTCGTGGACCTCCTCGGCCACGGGCTGAGCGACCGGCCCGCCGCATTCGACTACCGCATGGAGTCCCAGGCGGCGGCGGTGGCCGCCGTCCTCGACCACCTCGGCCTCACAGGCGTCGACCTCGTCGGGCACTCCATGGGCGGCGCCGTGACGATCCATCTCGCGGCGGCGCGCCCGGACCTCGTGGCCCGACTCGTGGTCGCGGAGCCGAACCTGTACGCGGGCGGCGGCGCGTTCAGCTCCCCGGTGGCCGCTCAGGACGAGGACGCCTTCGTGGCGAAGGGGTTCGCCCGGATGCTGGCCACACTCGACCGCGCCGACTACGTGGCCCGGCTGCGCCTCGCCGACCCGCTCGCCGTCCACCGCAGCGCGACCGCCCTCGTCGAGGGCAGCGTGCCCGCGCCGGGTGACCTCCTCGCCGCGCTCACGCTGCCCCGCACCTTCCTCCTCGGGGAATTCAGCCGGCCGGACCCCGACGCGGAGAAGGCGACGGCGTTCGGCATCCCGGTGATCGAGATCCCCCGCGCGGGCCACAACCTGATGCTGGACAACGCGGACGGGTTCGCCACGGCGCTCGCCCACGCCCTGTCGGACGCCCCGACGTCGCTGCCCGGCCACGGCGGCGGCTGACGCGGACCGGACGCCGTCGGCGCCCGTGGACCACGGGAGTCGACCGGCCCCCTCTCCTCCACCCCACCCCTCCAGGAGCTCAGGTGCACAGCCTCACGCACGCCGACATCAAGACAGCCGCCGACCGGATCGCCGGTCACGTCCGCCCCGTCACGATCACCCGGGCCGACGTCGACCCCGCCCCCCAGGCGGGCCCCGGCACCGGGCCGTACACGCTCCACCTCGCCCTGGAACTCATGCAGCACACCGGCTCCTTCAAGGCCCGTGGCGCGCAGAACTTCCTCCTCGCCCACCGGGAGGAAGGCACCCTCCCCGCCGCCGGTGTCACCATCGCCTCCGGCGGCAACGCCGGCCTCGCCTGCGCCTGGGCCGCCCTCCGGCAAGGTGTCCCCGCCACCGTCTTCCTGCCGACCACCGCCCCCAGGGTCAAGGCCGACAAACTCCTCGGCCTCGGCGCCGACGTACGACTCGTCGGCACGGAGTACGCCGAAGCACTGACCGCCTGCGAGACGTTCGCGGCCGAGACGGGCGCGCTCGCCTCCCATGCCTACGACCATCCCCTGATTGCCGCCGGGGCCGGGACCCTGCTCGACGAGATCCACGCGCGGATCCCGGACCTCGACACCGTCGTCGTCTCGGTCGGCGGGGGCGGCCTCTTCGCCGGCGTCGCCACCGCCGCCCGACACCACGGCATCAGGACCGTCGCCGTCGAACCCGAGAACTGCCGCGCCCTCGACGCCGCCCTCCGGGCCGGGCAGCCCGTCGACGTGACCGTCGACTCCGTCGCGGCCGACTCGCTCGGCGCCCGCCGCGTCTCCGCCACCGCCCTGGAAACCGCCCGGCAGGACGGCGTCCGTACCGTCCTCGTCCCGGACACCGAGATCATCCGCGTCCGCCGGGAGCTGTGGGACGACCGCCGCCTCGCCGTCGAGCACGCCGCAGCCACCGCCCTGGCCGCGCTCACGACCCCGGACCGGCCCGGTGCCACAGACCTCGGCTACCGCCCCGAGCCGGGCGAGAAGATCTGCGTCGTCCTCTGCGGCGCCAACACCGACCCCACCGACCTCGTCCACACCACCGCGTAGTCGCCCGGGGCGGACCGCCGGCCCGGAAGGAGCCGGTGGTCCGGCCGGCTCGCTCCGTGCGTCAGGATGGGAACATGACCGAAATTCGTACCCCCCGCCTCATCCTCCGACACTGGACCGACGACGACCTCGTCCCGCTGGCCGAGATCAACGCCGACCCCGAGGTCATGCGCTGGATCGGCGACGGCTCGGTCCGGGACCTGGAACAGACCGCCGAGGACATCGAGCGGTACGAGGAGGAGTGGGACGAGGAGGGCTTCGGGATCTTCGCCGTCGAGCTCATCGCCTCGGGCGAACTCATCGGCTTCGCCGGCCTGTCCGTGCCGGAGTTCCTGCCCGAGGTCATGCCGGACGTGGAGATCGGCTGGCGCCTCGGCAGGCCCTTCTGGGGTCAGGGGTACGCCTCCGAGGCCGCCCACGCGGTCCTGGAGTTCGCTCTCCAGGACCGCGGGCTCGACCGGGTCGTCGCCATCACGCACATCAGCAACCAGGCGTCCGAGAACGTCATCGGCAAGCTCGGTATGACCGCGGAGCGCGAGACGAACCACCCGGTCTTCGACGTCCCCCTTCGCGTCTACTCGATCGACCTCACCGAGTACGAGGCCTGAGCCTCCGGGGCGCCCCTCTCAGGGCACCGGTCAGTGCCGCTCGGGCAGGTCCCGATCGGCCGGCAGCGCCGTGAGGTCACCGGCCGTGGTCGGGGCGGCGGAGCGAGCGGTCGCCGGGGCCGCGGGCTTCTTGCCGCAGAACGCCGCCTCCAGCGTCCCGCCGAGCGCCGTGTTGGCGGCGCCGTGGTTCGAGGTGTTCGCCACGGCGGAGAGGCTGCGGCGGCCGTCCCGGGTCGAGAAGGCGTACGTGTAGAAGCCCTGCACGGTGCCGGTGTGGCCGTACACCTGCGTACCGCACGACAGGTCGTAGCGGCGCAGGCCGAGTCCGTAGAACCGGGTGTTGGTGGCGTCGGTGGGCGTGACCGTCGTCATCGCCTCCATCATCGCCGGGGACAGCAGCCGGCCGCGCATCAGGGCGCTGGTGAACGTGTTCAGATCGGCGGGGCTCGAGATGACGGCCCCGGCGGACTGCGCCCAGGAGACGGTCTGTTCCGTGGAGTCCACGAGCGCGCCGCCGGCCTCGTCGGGGTGCAGATAACCGCGTACGTGCGTGCCCTTGATCCTGGTGTCGGGGTGGACGTACGAGGTCTTGCGCAGCTTCAGCGGCTTGAAGACACGGCGCTCGTACGCGTCGGACACGGGACGGCCCGTGGCCTTCTCGATGAGCATGCCGACGACGACGAAGTTGGCGTTCGAGTACTTGTAGGACACGCCGGGCTCGGTGGTCCGCGGCTCGCTCAGGGAGAGGTCGACGAGCTCCTGGTAGCTGAACACCCGGTTCCGAACGGCCTCGAAGCCGGGCACGGTCTTCTCGAACATCACGTTGGTGTAGTCGGCCAACCCGCTGCGGTGCGTCAGCAGATGACGGACCGTGATGCGGTCGTCGGGCAGCAGACCGGGCAGGTACGTGTTCACGGACGTGTCCAGCTCCAGCTTGCCCTCCTCCACCAGCTGTAGGAGCACGACCGTGGAGAACGTCTTGCTGACGCTGCCGATCCGGAAGCGCGCCTGGATGTCCATGGGTGCGCCCGAGACACGGTCCTGGACGCCGACGGTCCGGCTCCGGACCCCGTCGGGGCCGGTGAACCGGGCCATCGCCCCCGGGGCGCCGTTGGCCATGGCCGAATCGAGGGCGGCGACGACGCCGGCCATGTCGGGCTTGGGAGCGGCGGGCGTCTCGGCGGCGGTGGGGGAGACGGGGGCACCGGGGGCGGCGAACGCGCTCGTGGCGGGGACGACGCCCGCGGCGAGCGCGGCGATCAGGGTGGCGCTCACGGCCAGGCGTCGTTGCGACGGCAGGGGCACGGTGATTCCTCAGCTTCTTCCGGTTCTTCCGGATCGTTCGGCGCGGCACACGACGGCGGTGCACCGCGGGGCACGGGAGGACGGACCGTTCGGGCCTGGCCCCCGGTACCCATGGATCATGAGTGCCAACGCCCGGAAACGGTTCCTGACACGGGGAGCGGGTTACGGAGCCCGCGCCTCCGGAGCCCGCGCTTCCGGCGCCGGTCCCGGCACCGCGCGGACGGCAGGGTAGTGTCCCGGCCGTTGCAGTGATCATCGCCGAAGGGCTGGACATGACCCGCATCCCGCGACCGGGGACCCGGTGGGCCCCCTGGGGGCGATGCCTCACCAGGGCCGGAATCACCGACGCCGCCGCCCGCCGGGACCACAGCGGGCAGCGACGGCGCGTCGCCCGCTTCGCCCCCGCGGAGTACCTCGCCGTGCGACTCCTGCTGCCGGCGGACGTCGTGCCCGGCGTGATCGCGGCCGTGGCCTTCATGCACGTCACCGACGACCGGATCGACCAGGGCGACGCGGCCCGGCGCGCGACCGCCCTGGAGCAGTGGCAGGGACGGACCCGACGGGCCCTCGCGGCGGGCACGTCGGAGGACGCCGTGCTGCGGGCCCTGTGCCGCAGCGCTGACCGGCATCCCTCACTCCGTACACACGTGGGGGAGTTCCTCGCCGGGGCGCGGGCGGAGGTCCGCTGGGAGGGCTTCGCCTCCGACACCGACGTGCGCGCCTACGTCGACGACTACGCGATGCCGGCCTTCATGCTGACCGCGGGTCTGCTGCCGAGGTCACCGGCGAACGAACCGGAGTTCCTGCGGTGCTGCCGGCTGCTGATCGAGGCGATGCAGCGACTCGACTGGCTGGAGGACCTGGGCGAGGACCTGACCACCGGTCGGATCGGCATTCCGCTCGACGCGCTGGCCGCGCACGGCCTCGACCCGAAGGGTCTGGCGGCGGGGGAGTGCGACACCGGAGCGCTCGGACGTCTTCTCCTGGAGCAGGCGGAGAAGGCACGGAACTGCCTGACGGCCTCCCGCGCACTGGAGACCGTCGTCGACCGTGAGGTGCGGCCCTTCGTACGCGCCCTGATCCGGGTTCAGGACCTGCGCCTCCAGGCCGTGCTGCGCAGCGGCCCCGGACTGCTCGCCACCGCGTCGAAGCCCTCGCGCGCGAAGGCGCTTCTCGTCCTCGCAGGGGAGGCCTTCTCGGCCTCCCGCCGCTGAGACGCGCCCCCGGGAACGGACGCGAGGAAGCCCCTCCACCGACACGGTGGAGGGGCTTCCTCGCGTGCGTCGTGGCCCGACGGGCCCGGCGCCTACTTCAGGACGGCGAGCGCGGCGTCGTAGGTGGGCTCGTGGGAGATCTCGTTCACGAGCTCGGCGTGCAGCACCTTGTCGTTCTCGTCGAGGACGACGACGGCGCGGGCGGTCAGGCCGGCCAGCGGGCCGTCCGCGATCTCCACGCCGTAGTTGGTGTGGAACTCGCGGCCGCGGAGCGTCGAGAGGCTCTTGACGTTCTCCAGGCCCTCGGCACCGCAGAAGCGGGCCTGGGCGAAGGGCAGATCGGCGGAGATGCAGAGCACCACCGTGTTCTCCACCTCGGCGGCCCTCTCGTTGAACGCGCGGACGGAGGACGCGCACGTCGGGGTGTCGACGCTCGGGAAGATGTTGAGGACCTTGCGCAGACCGGCGTAGTCCTTCAGCGTCGCGTCCGCGAGGCCCTCGGCGACGAGCGCGAAGTCAGGAGCCTGGCTGCCCGGGGCGGGCAGGGTGCCGTTGACCTGTACCGGGTTGCCCTTCAGCGTGACCTGGGCCATGGGGAATCTCCTTCGGGCGGTGTGGTTGACAACGGGGGAAATCGTACGGCGTGCGGAACCGCGTGCCGGACACGAGTCGGCCGACCCCTTCATCCGGCACCGGTTCGGACCCCTTGACGCCTCTGGTTCAGACCTTTAGGTTCCGGCCTCGACAGCTGTCAGCTGTTCACATATCTGAAGAGAGGGCAACCCCATGTCCAGATGGCGCGATGGTTCCGCTACGAACCGCACCGGAAGGAGCGTGCTGCTCGCCGTCCCCCTGCTCGCCGCCGCTCTCCTCGCCGCACTGATCGCCGGCCCCGGAGGCGGCCGGGCCGAAGCTGCCCCCGTCACGTTCGTCCACCCCGGTGTGCTGGTCTCGCGGGGGCAGCTCGACTTCACCCGCCAGCAGGTCAACGCCGGGGCACAGCCCTGGAAGGCGGCCTTCGACCGGATGATGACGAGCAGGTACGCCTCGCTGTCCCGGATTCCGAAACCCCGCTCCGTCGTGGAGTGCGGCTCGTACTCGAACCCGAACAACGGCTGCACCGACGAGCGCGAGGACGCCATCGCCGCGTACACCCTCTCCCTCGCCTGGTACGTCACCCGGGACAGCCGCTACGCCCAGAAGGCGATCGAGATCATGGACGCCTGGTCCGGTGTGATCACGGACCACACCAACTCCAACGCGCCCCTGCAGACCGGCTGGGCCGGATCCTCCTGGCCGCGCGCCGCCGAGATCATCCGCTACACGTACACGGGCTGGCCCCAGGCGCGCGTGGACCGCTTCAAGACCATGCTGCGCACGGTCTACCTCCCCGAGGTCGCGAACGGCTCCCACTCCAACGGCAACTGGGAGCTCAGCATGACGGAGGCCGCGATCGGCATCGCCGTCTTCCTCGAGGACCGCGCCGCCTACGACAAGGCCGTGACCAAGTTCCGCGGCCGGGTCCCCGCGTACATCTACCTCGCGAGCGACGGCGCCCTGCCGAAGGCCGCACCGGGCAGCGGACTCGACACGCGCGACGAGATCGTCCGGTACTGGCAGGGGCAGACCACCTTCGTCGACGGGCTCACCCAGGAGACCTGCCGCGACCTCACCCACACCGGCTACGGGCTCGCCGCCATCGCGCACATCGCCGAGACGAGCCGCATCCAGGGCCAGGACCTCTATCCCGAGGTCGCCGACCGGCTCCGCCACGCCCTCGGGCTCCACGCCAAGTACGAGCTGGGCCAGCCGGTCCCGAGCTGGCTCTGCGGCGGCGTGCTCAAGGACCACCTCGGGCCCGTCACCGAAGTGGGCTTCAACGCGCTGCACCACCGCATGGGGTACGCGATGACCAACACGCAGAACCTCACCGAGTCCAGGCGCCCGGCGGGCACAGACAACCTCTTCGTCGCCTGGGAGACGCTCACCCACGCCGGCAACGCCGGCTGAGAAGAAGGGGAGGGCGGACCGCACCTCTTGACGCCCTCTTACTTCACTTCTTAAATCATGGGGTGATGAACTGAGTCTGTGTCATGCCCATGACATCACCCCTCGTCTCCCCACATCCCCGGAAGAGAGAGTCATGCCCTCCTCCCGCTCCCCACGGCGGCCGCTGTTCACCGCCGTCACGGCGCTCGCGCTCGCCGTGGCCGCCGCCGCGCTCGGTCTGAGCCCCACCAGCCCCGCCGCCGCCCTCCAGCCTCCGGCCCCCCAAGGAGCCGCCGCCGTCACCTTCTCCGACGACTTCGACGGCGCCGCCGGACTTCCCGTGAACGGCTCAAGGTGGCAGATCGAGACCGGTGACAACGTCAACAACCACGAACGGCAGTACTACACGGCAGGCAACAGCAACGCGGCGCTCGACGGCCAGGGTCACCTCGTGATCACCGCCCGCAAGGAGAACCCCGGCAACTACCAGTGCTGGTACGGCCGGTGCGAGTACACCTCGGCCCGGCTCAACACCGCCGGGAAGTTCACCACCCGGTACGGCCACGTCGAGGCCCGGATGAAGGTGCCGCGCGGCCAGGGCATGTGGCCCGCGTTCTGGATGCTCGGCGACGACCTGGGCCAGGTCGGCTGGCCGGCCTCCGGCGAGATCGACATCATGGAGAACGTCGGCTTCGAACCGTCCACCGTGCACGGCACGCTGCACGGCCCCGGCTACTCCGGCTCCGGCGGCATCGGCGCCGGATACACCCTGCCCGGCGGGCAGGCCTTCGCCGACGCCTTCCACACCTTCGCCATCGACTGGTCGCCCGGCCGGATCACCTGGTCCGTGGACGGCAACGTCTACCAGACCCGTACGCCCGCCGATCTCGGCGGCCGGGCCTGGGTCTTCGACAAGCCGTTCTTCCTCGTCCTCAACCTCGCGGTCGGCGGCTACTGGCCCGGTGACCCGGACGGCTCCACCACCTTCCCGCAGCAACTCGTCGTCGACCACGTCCGCGTCACCACCGCCGACAGCCCCGGCGCCGCCGGACCGATCACCGGGATCGGCGGCAAATGCGTCGACGTCGCCGGAGCGAACAGCGCCAACGGCACCCCCGTCCAGCTCTACGACTGCAACGGCACCGGCGCCCAGCAGTGGACCGTGGCGGCGGACGGAACCGTACGGGCGCTCGGCAAGTGCCTCGACGTCGCCTCCGGCGGCACGGCGGACGGCACGCCCGTCCAGCCGTGGGACTGCAACGGCACAGCCGCCCAGCGCTGGACCGCCAACACCGCCAGGGACCTCGTCAGCCCGCAGTCCGGCAAGTGCCTGGACGCCACCGGCAACAGCTCCGCCAACGGCACCCGGCTCCAGATCTGGACCTGCACCGGCGCCGCGAACCAGAAATGGACGGTGACGAGGTACGTGGTGACCTCATGACGTGGTGGCCTCATGACGAGGTGACCGTCCGACCGGACGGGCAGGTGGCCGGGCCGGCGCTCCCCGCCGCGTACGCTCGACCCCGTGCCACCTGCCCTTCGCCTCCACCGCGTCGCCGTCCTCGTCCTCGAAGGGGCGAAGCCGCTCGACGTCGGTATCCCCGCGCAGGTCTTCACGACCCGCGCGAGCATGCCGTACGAGGTGCGGGTCTGCGGCGCGGAACCCGGCCCGGTCACCGGGGGCGACGGACTCTCGTACGCCGTCGCCCACGGCCTCGACACGCTCGCGTGGGCCGACATCGTCTTCGTCCCCGGCTACCGCTTCCCCGACCGTGAGGATCCGCCGCCGGCCGTCGTGCAAGCCCTGATCGCGGCTCATGACCGGGGCGCCCGCCTCGCGGCCATCTCCACCGGCGCCTTCGCGCTCGCCGCGACGGGCCTCCTCGACGGCAAGCGCGCCACCACCCACTGGCACTACACCCAGGCGCTCGCGGCGAAACGCCCCCTCGTACAGGTCGACGAGAACGTCCTCTTCGTCGACGAGGGCAGTGTGCTCACCTCGGCCGGCGCCGCCTCGGGCATCGACCTGTGCCTGCACATCCTGCGCGGCGACCTCGGCGTGGCCGCCGCGAACCACGCGGCCCGACGCCTGGTCGCCGCCCCGTACCGCAGCGGCGGCCAGGCCCAGTACGTGCCGCGCAGCCTGCCCGAGCCGCTCGGCGAACGGTTCGCCGCGACCCGCGAGTGGGCGCTGCACCGGCTCGCCGAGCCGCTCACCCTCGACGCGCTGGCCCAGCACGCGGCCGTCTCCCCGCGGACGTTCTCGCGCCGCTTCGTCGAGGACACCGGCTACACCCCCATGCAGTGGGTGATGCGCGCCCGGGTCGACCTGGCCCGTGAACTCCTGGAGCGTTCGGAGCGGAGCGTCGAGCAGATCGCCGCCGACGTCGGGCTCGGCACCGGCGCGAATCTGCGACTGCACTTCCAGCGCATCCTGGGCACCACGCCGAGCGAGTACCGGCGGACCTTCACCAAGGGCGAATAGCGGATCTCCGCGTCCGTGGCGTGATCCTTGCGGACCGTGGCGATCCCGCCTCTGTCGAGGTCGCCTCCTCCGCGCGAACCTGGTGGCGACGCAGAAGTTGAAGGGACACCATTCATGACTCGCATCGCCATCAACGGATTCGGCCGCATCGGACGCAACGTGCTCCGCGCACTGCTCGAGCGCGACACCGACCTCGAGGTCGTGGCCGTCAACGACCTGACGGAGCCGAAGGCCCTCGCGCGACTGCTCGCCTTCGACTCGACCTCGGGCCGCCTCGGCCGCCCGGTGACTGTCGAGGGCGACACCCTCGTCGTCGACGGCCACCGCATCAAGGTGCTCGCCGAGCGCGAGCCGGCGCAGCTTCCCTGGGCCGAGCTCGGCGTCGAGATCGTCCTCGAGGCGACCGGCCGGTTCACCAACGCCAAGGCCGCCCGTGCCCACATCGACGCCGGTGCCAAGCGTGTGCTCGTCAGCGCGCCCGCCGACGGTGCCGATGTCACGCTCGCGTACGGCGTCAACACCGACGCGTACGACCCGGACCTGCACACGATCGTCTCGAACGCCTCGTGCACGACGAACGCGCTCGCGCCCCTCGCCAAGGTCCTCGACGACCTGGCCGGCATCGAGCACGGCTTCATGACGACGGTCCACGCCTACACGCAGGAGCAGAACCTCCAGGACGGCCCGCACCGCGACCCGCGCCGTGCCCGCGCCGCCGGCGTCAACATCGTGCCGACCTCGACGGGCGCCGCCAAGGCGATCGGCCACGTGCTGCCGAACCTCGACGGCAAGCTGTCGGGCGACTCGATCCGCGTACCGGTCCCGGTCGGCTCGATCGTCGAGCTCAACACCACCGTCGCCCGCGACGTGACCCGCGAGGACGTCCTCGCGGCGTACCGCGCCGCGGCGGAGGGCCCCCTCGCCGGTGTCCTGGAGTACTCGGAGGACGCTCTGGTCTCCGCCGACATCACGGGCAACCCGGCTTCGTCGATCTTCGACTCGGAGCTCACGCGCGTCGAGGGCCGCCACATCAAGGTCGTCGCCTGGTACGACAACGAGTGGGGCTTCTCGAACCGCGTCATCGACTCGCTCCAGCTGCTGGCCCGCTGACCCCGGACGCCACCACCGCCCTCCGCCCCCGCCGAACCACGGATTCGGCGGGGGCGGCGTGCGTGCTGGGCCTTTTCGGCTCCGAGGCGCCCCTCCCCGAGGGGGATCGCCTCGGAGCCGCGTGCGTTCCGTCAGCTCGCTGCCCGGTACGCCTCCGTCAGCTTGGCCACCGCTCCCGTCAGGTCGCCCGTGAGCAGCAGATGGTCCGCCTCGGCGAACGGCTTCGCCTCGGCCTCCGTGATGTCCTGGCCGATCTTCTTCTGCACGACGAGCCGCGCCGCCGCGACGAGCTTCCGGCCCTCGGGGGAGTCGCCCCGCCCGATGGCCTGGAGCGCCTTGGCGGCGATGCCGATGCCCCGTAGCGCGGGCTCCCCTCCGGACGGGGTCGGGGTGAGCGTCGTCAGCCCCCAGCCGTACGGGTACTGCGGGTCGTAGCGGCTGTCGCCCACGTTGATCGGCAGCTGCGCCTCCGACTTCGGCCACGTCACCGGCAGCTGGCCGGTGAACGGCCGCCTGCCGTAGAGGACGTCGGCGACACCGTCGCCCTCCGTGCCGGGCAGCCAGGACGCGACGAGCGCGTCGATCGCCGGCAGCCGGTCGCCGATGAGCTGTGGCCGACCGGACACGACCAGGACCGCGCACGGCATCGCCGCGCAGACCTTGTCGACCGCCGTCTTGTCGGCGGGGGTCAGTTCGAGGTCGTTGCCGTTGCCGACGTCGCCGAACCCCTCCGCGTACGGGGTCTCGCCGACCACCACCACGCCGGCGTCGTAGCCGTCGGTCGGCGCGGAGGCGTCCTTCGACCAGGCGATGTCGGCGTCCGGCGCGGCCTCGCGCATCCCTTCGAGGATGGTGGTGCCGGTGGTCGTACGTCCGGAGGAGCCCTGCCAGCTGATGGTCCAGCCCCCGGCCTGGTTGCCGAGGTCGTCGGCGTTCGACCCGGCCACGTACACCTTCTGCGACGGCTTCAGCGGCAGGACCGCGCCCTCGTTCTTCAGGAGCACCTGCGACTTCGCCACGGCCTCGCGCGCCACCGCGCGGTGCTCGGGCGATCCGATCGACGGCAGGTGCGTCCTGTCCGCGTACGGCTTCTCGAACAGGCCGAGACGGAACTTCTGGGTGAGGACGCGGGCCACGGCGTCGTCGATCCGCGCGGTGGCGATCCGCTCGGCCTCCACCTCAGCGGTGAGGGTCCGGGTGAACTCCTGGTAGTTCGTCGGCACCATGATCATGTCGAGCCCGGCGTTCACCGAGGTCCGCACGTCGCTGGGGTAGTCACCGGGGATCTGGTCGATGGCCTGCCAGTCGCTGATGACGAAGCCCTCGAAGCCCATGCGGTCCTTGAGGACCCCGTTGATCATCTCGGCGTTGGCGTGCATCTTCACGGGACCCTGGTCGTCGCCCAGGATGTCGAGCGAGGAGTACGAGGGCATGACCGTGCCGGCGCCGCGCTTCACCGCCTCGGCGAACGGGGCGAGATGCACGGCTTCCAGCTCCGCGCGGGTGACCTTCGTGACGCCCTGGTCGATGGTGTACGAACCGGTGGTCGAGGAGCCGAAGGCGGTGCCGCCGTCGCCGACGAAGTGCTTGGCGCTGGTGAGGACCTTGTCGTTCCGGTCGAGGTCCTTGCCGTTACGGGCGCCCTGCATGCCGTTGATGACCGTCTCCATGGCGGTGACGAGCGCGGGGTCCTCGCCGAAGGCCTCGTACGAACGGCCCCAGCGTTCGTCGCGGGTCACGCACACGCAGGGGGCGAAGTCCCAGGGGACGCCGGTGGCCCGTACCTCCTTCGCGGTCACGGCGCCGGTCCTCGCGGCCGACTCCGGATCGCGGCCCGCGCCGATGCCGATGTTGTGCGGCATGATCGTCGCCCCGATGACGTTGTTGTGGCCGTGCACCGCGTCCACGCCGTAGATCAGGGGGATCTGGAAGCGGGTCGCCTGCGCGCGCAGCTGGTACGCGTCGACCATCGCGGCCCAGCCCTCGGGCGTGTTGGGGGTCGGGACCGAGCCACCGCCGGAGAGCAGGGACCCCAGGGCGTAGCCGGCGATGTCGCCCGGCGCGCGCAGCGCGTTGCGCTCGGCCTGCGTCATCTGGCCGGCCTTCTCCGCGAGGGACATCCGGGAGAGCAGGTCGGCGACCCGCTTGCGTTCCGGCAGCCTCGTGTCCAGGTACGGCAGGCCGTGCGCGTTCACCACGACCAACGGCGTCTCCGCGGGAGCCTTCGCGCCCTCGACGGTCAGCCGGAGCGGCACCGTCTCGGCGGACTCGGCGGCGCCGTCCCTCAGCGTCGGCACGATGATCGAGCGGGTCGTACCGGACGGCGTCCCGGCGGGGAAGACGACGCTGCCCGTGACGGGCCGGTAGTCCTTCCCCGGCTCGGCGCTGCCGCCGCCCTCCGTCCCGTACGTGACGGTGACGGGCTCGCCGAGCGGCCCGGAGCCCGTGGTGGCCACCGAGACGTCGACCCGGGCGCTGCCGCCCTCGTCGACCGGGTGCACGACGGACTTCGTGACCACCTTGGTGGTGAGAGCCGGTTCCGCCGTGCCGTACAGCTCCACGCCGTCGAGGGCGAACGCCCCGGGCCCGCCGGTCGGCAGCGTGACGGCGTACCCCCACATCCGGTCGAGCCCGAGGACCTGGTCGATGCCGCCGACCGGCTGGTAGTCGGTCCGGTACGTGAACTCGGAGAACGGGATCTCGACGAGGTGCCAGCCCTCCCAGTCGTCGGTGAAGGACGTCGTCCACAGCTCGGACGCCTCGCCGTTCGCGCCGCCGTCCTTGATCTCCAGGGCGATCCGCTTGCCCGAGCCGGGCGGCAGCGGAGCGGTGTTCTGGCCGTACCACCACAGCCGGATGCCCTTGTACGCGGTCCAGTCGTGGGCCGGGCGGTCGAAGGCGAAGTCATGGGTGAAGCCGCCCCAGCCGCTGATGTCGTAGCGCCCTTCGAGGACCTTGTCGCCCTCGGGCGCGTCGGCGCGCTCCCGCAGTTCGAGCTGCGGGTGCGAATCGGTGGCGTTGCCCCAGGTGAAGAGGCCTTCCGCGGGTGGCGCGGCGAACGGGACCTCGCCCTCGAACCGGTCGACGGCTCGGGGAGCGGGTTCCTGGGCGGCGGCGGTCGGCAGGCTGCCGGTGAGCAGGCCGGTGAGTACGGCGGTCGCGGCGACCACCGCCGCGCTCACCGTCCTCCGGGGACGTGCGGATGGCATGCGGGCTCCTTGGACAGGCGGAGGCCTGTGGGGTGGGCGGAGAGGGGCGGGTGAGGGCCGGTGGCTCAGGCCGGGTTGTGGGTCCACTTCTGGTTGGCCCCGCCGGTGCAGGTCCAGATCTGCGCCCGGGTCCCGTCGGCGGAGGAGTTGCCGGTGATGTCCAGGCACTTGTTCGCGCCCGTGTTGACGAGGTCGTGCGTGCCGGCGTCGTAGGTCCAGCGCTGCGCTGCGGTGCCGTTGCAGTTGTACAACTGGACCTGGGCGCCGTCGGCCGTCGAACCGCCGGTGACGTCGAGGCACTTGCCGAGGGCCCGGGCGCTGCCGTCGGCGGCGAGCGTCCAGCGCTGCGCCGTGGTGCCGTTGCAGCCGTACAGCTGGACGGGGGTGCCGTCGGCGGTGGCGCCACCGGCCACGTCCAGGCACTTCCCGGCCAGACCGGTCAGCGGGCCGGAGCCGGTGCCGCCGCCGGCCGTCCCCGACCAGGTGAAGGTCGCGGTGGTACGGGCGGGCAGCGCGTACGTGAAGGACTGGTTGCCCCAGTTCACCCGGACGGACTGGGCGGAGGCACCGCCGTTGTGGGCGATCAGCGCCTTGGAGCCGTCGGAGTTGCGCCAGGCCACGTTCTGGACCGTGCTGTTGGCGGTGGAGGCGATGCGGTACGCCCCGGGCCTGACGAACTTGGTCAGGTGACCCGTCGTGTAGTACTCGACCGTGTAGTCGACCTGCCCCGCGCGGGCGCCGCCCTCCTGCACGGTGATGAGACCGGTGCAGGTGCCGCAGCCGCCGTTGTGCGGGCCCATGTTCTGGTTGAGCCCGAGGCTCCACTTGACCAGGCTTCCGCTCCAGTTGCGGGCGTAGCCGACGATGTCGTTCAGGTCCTCGTTGTGCTGGTTGCCGATCCAGGTGCCGCCCGAGTGCTCGGTGCTGAACTGCTTCACCGACGGGTACTGGTCGTGGACCTGGGTGCCGACGGCCGGGTCGCCGAAGTAGCCGTGCCAGGCGATGCCGCCGAACAGGGGATCGTTGCGCACCCCCGCGTCGCCCAGGATGCCCGCGCCGAAGGTGGCGTAGTCGCCGTAGTTCCAGTCGTGCACGAGGACCTTGGTGGTGATGCCCGCGGCCCGGAAGGCCGGGTAGACGTGGTTCTTGGTGAACTCGACGAGCCCGGCCGGGTTCCAGCTCATGCCCGGGTAGTTCATGGCGGTGGGGTTGCCGGCCTGACAGCAGTTCGGCTCGTTCTGCACGGAGAGGTAGTCGACCTTCACCCCGGCGGCCTGGTAGCTCTGCACGTACTTGACCAGGTACTGGGCGTACAGCGGGTAGTACTCCGCCTTGAGCCAGCCCATCTGGTCCATCCGGCCGTTGTCCTTCATCCAGCCGGGGGCGCTCCACGGCACACCCTTGACCCGGAGCGCCGGGTTGAGCTGCTTGGCCTGGGCTGTCAGCAGCCGGACGTTCGTGTCGTAGCCGTTGGACCCGAAGTCGTTCAGGTCGCAACAGGTGTCGTCGAGCGAGACGTGCCCGGGGCGGGAGAGGTCGGAGGCGCCGATGGGGTTGCGGACGAAGGACAGTCCGATGCCGTCGGTCGGCGAGAACAGCTTGCGCATCACCTCGTCGCGGGTGGCGGCGCTGACGGCGCCCCCACGCAGCAGATGGGCGGTCGTGTCGGTGATCGACGCGCCGCCGCCCTCGAACTGCTGGTAGGTGGTGCTCTCGTCGACGGTGATCGTGTGGCTCGCGGTCCCGCCGGCCGGGCCGAACGCGAGGGGCGCCTGTGGGGCGAGACCGCGGGTGACGGTACGGCCGCCGGAGTCGGAGGTGGTGGTGAGCCAGACGTCGACCCGCTCCCCTGCGGCCTGCGCGGTGCCAGGACCCGCCAGGACCAGGCTGCTGGCGACGAGGGCGCCGGCGGTGAGCGCGGTGAGGGGCCGGAGGCGGTGGGTCCGGGTGCTTCCTCCCCGTCGCTCCGGTCCGCCTCCTCGGAGATACGCGAGCCCACGCCTGAGTGTGTTATGCACCTGACAACCCTTTCGCCGTTCCGTCTCGCGACGGACCACAACAGCAAGCCTTTTATCAAGTAGTGAAGTTATGGGCCGCACTTGAGGCCGTCAACCCTTCGGGAGTGGAAGGCATGACCCCGAGGCGACGGTCGGCCGTGTCGTCGAACGTCAGTCGTGTCGTCAACGGTGACGAGCGGTCCGGCCGGGGAAGGAACACCGGCCCGGCCGGACCACAGGAACGACGGGCGTCAGTTGACCGATCGGCCGAAGAACTCCAGCTCCGCGACGGCCACCTGCTTGCGCGGGTCCGCCCGCCACGCCGTCCGCAGCACCAGCTGCACCGACAGCGCGTCCCGCACCCGCACGTCGACCCGCTGGGTGCCGCCGTCGTTGATGCGGTGCTGTGAGACCCGCGCCTCGCCCGAGGAGTCCCTGACCACGAGGTCGAAGGTGCGCGGCGTCGCCTGACCGTCCGCCTGGGTGGTGTTCTTCGAACTGCCGGGGGTGATCAGGACGCTCAGCAGATCGGTCGGCTCGGCGAAACGGGCCTCCAGGTACTGCCCGGCCGAGTCACCCGCGTACCCCGTCCCCCACCAGGTGTTGGAGTAGCCGTCGCCCACCAGCTTCGGTTCCTGCTTCGGCGCCGAGTGGGAGGCCGCCCAGGCGACCGGGTGCACCGGGACCCGGGTGGCGAAGTGGTCCTGGACCGCGCGGACGGCGGGAGGGCCACCGACCACACCGCCGACCACCACGGCCACGACCCCCGCGGCGATCAGGGCGCGCACGATCCAGCGGCTCCGGTCGCGGTTCAGCCCGGGACGCCGGCCCGCGTACGGGCCCTCGGCCGTGGAGAGCTGCTCGGGGACCATCGGGGTCGCGCAGAAGCGGCAGAAGCGCCGCCCCGGAGTGTTGGCGAGCGAGCACGCCGGGCACGGGGTGCCGCCCGGGACGGGCGCCGGCGCCTCGGCGGCCCGGACCGTCGGACGCGCCGCCTCCGGCCGCGCGGGCAGCACGGGCGCGGCGACGGCAGGCTCGCCGGGCCGGTTCCCCGGCACCGGGACCAGGAGGGAGCGTACGAGCGTGTCCGAAGGCCCGTCCGCCGGTGGCGCGGCGGGCGCGGGCGCCTCCGAGGACGCCTCCACGGCGGGCAGCGGCGCGGTCACCTCCTCGGGATCGACGGAGGTCGGGCCGTCGGCCGCACCGGAGTCGGCCGATGCCGATGCCGACGCAGCTTCCGGGGACGGGGAAGGGGAAGGGGACGGCTCCGGTCGGGGCCCGGAAGCCGACGCCCCACCGTCGTGCGTCGCCCCGCCGACCGGACCCTCCAGGGCCGCCGTGTCGGCATCGGACGAGGTCCCGCCGGCCGGGGCGTCCCAGCGCAGGAACGCTCCGCAACTGTCGCAGAACGACTGGCCCGACGTACGCACCGGGCTCGCGCAGTCCGGGCAGGGACGGGACTGGGACACGTCACTCATCAGGGTCAAGCTCCTTCGGATGTACGGGAAGTGGTCACCGACACCGTGAACGGCAGGTGCGCGGGACGGGCCGCGGCCACGACCGCCCGCAGTCGGTGCGGATCCACGGCGGCCGGGTCGGCGACCCGGAGAACGACACGCAGCCCGGCCACGGGCGTCCCCGGGAAGGGGCCGAGCGGCCCGGCGGACCAGCTCGCACCCCCGCTCTCGGTGATCTCCGGGGGGACCCCGAACGCCAGCCGGACCGCCGCCGCGAGGCCCTGCCGCGTGCCGCGGACCCGGTGCAGCGCCACGGCGGAGGCGACCGCGTGCCGGCGCAGCGGCAGCGGCTCGTCGCCGTCCAGCTCCGCCCCGACCCAGGTCGCCAGGTAGTCCACGAAGTCGGCCGGGGCCAGCGCGGGAGAGAAGTACGCCTCCAGCGAGTCCAGGACGTTGAAGAGAGGCGCGAGGACGACGTCGAGACCGGAGACGAACCGCTGCCCGAAGTCGTCCTCCGCGTAGACGGCGGGCAGCGCCGCCCCCAGCGGGTACGGCGACGCGAGCCCCGGAACCGTACCCCGCGCGGACCCGCTCACCGCGCCTCGATCACACGGACACGGTGGTCGAACGGGAAGAGCAGCGCCGAAGGCGACAACTCGATCCGGTCCGTCGTGTCACCCCTGCGACCGGTCAGCGGGTCCGCCGGATGCAGCAGCACCTCGTCCACCAGCTCCACCCCGGGCACCCGCTGGAGCGCCGCGAAGACCTCCCCGGCCCGCAGCGGACGCCCGAACGGCCACCCCTCGCCGTGCGCCCCGCCCGTCAGCGGATCCAGGTACGCGTACAGCGTGTCGAGCGCCTCGGCACGCACCCGCTCCGCCTCGGCCGCCCGGAAGGAGTGCAGCGTCGCCACCACCGTCACCCCCTGGTAGAACGGCGGCCCGACCGCCAGCCGGGTGCCCAGCGGACGCCGCTCGTCGAGGAACCCGGTCACCCGGGACAGCAGCTCCTCGCCCGGGACGAGCTGCTCGAACCGCAGCCGCCCGCCCCGGTCCGGCACCGCCTGTGGCACCACCAGGACACGCACCGCGTTCTCGCCCGCCTCGGCGGCGTCCGCCGCCAGGCAGGAGATCCGCGCCGCCTCGGGCGCCGCCCGGCGCGCCAGCTCCTCGTAGTCGCGGGCGGTGACCGCCCGTTCCTGCGCGCGCAGGCTGACCGGCGCACGGGACTTGGCCTCCTCGACGGTCTCCCCGTCGACCCCGCCCCGCGCCGCCTCGCGGTTCTCCACCCGCGCGATGTACGGGATGGAACTGCGCAGGACGGTGATCGTGGACCGGGCCACGTTGCCCGCGCGGCCGCCCCCGGTGCCGTACCGCACCGCCCGGATCGCCGCGCCCTTCGGCGGTACCGCCCCGAACTGCCGCAAGGTGCCGTCCGGTTGGCGCACGCACGGTCCGAAGGCGATCTCGCCGGTGGTCGCGTCCAGCGTGAAGTGCCGGTCGCCGGGACGCGAGGAGGCGAAGTCGCGGACGACGCTCCACTCCTGCCAGCCGGCCTCCGGGTCCTCCTCGTCCATGCCGCCGTCCGCGCGCTCCGCCACCTGGAGGAGTAGCGGCGGACGGTCCACGACCGGCGCGTGCGCGAGCCGCACCCGCTGCCCCGCGACGCCCTCGGAGTCGCCGAGCGGCTCGTCGCGCACCGTCTCGGCGTGCGCCGCGCGTACCGTGCCGCCGATGGTGAACGCCCCCGCGGCCCGTACCGTCGGCGACTCGCTGTACGACGGCAGCCCCTCGGCGGGCTCCACGACCCGGCAGCGCACCCAGCCCGCCTCGTGCCCGCCGAGCCGCGACACCGCGTGCCCGGACGGCATGTGCAGCACCACCTCACCCGGCCGGTTGAGCCCGCCCGTGGTGTCCTCGTCGACCTCGCACACCACCCAGCCCTCGGCCGCGGTCCACGCCTCCCACACCAGGGGCGGCCGGCGCGGGTCCACGCCGACGCCGTCCACCCGGCTGTCCAGGTCCAGGACGAGGAGACAGTCCGGCACGGCCGCCGAGAGACCGAGCAGCAGCAGATCGCCGACGCGCGGCGAAGGCGAGAAGGCCGGCACGTCCTCGCCGCCGATCAGATCCTGGGAACGGTCCTCGGGCGAGCCCCCCGCCTCCTGGCGTACGAGATGGCTCAACGTGCAGGGAACGACGGTCAGGTCGGCCGTGGTGGCGAACACCACCGCCTCCTCCGTCTCCGTACGGCCCGTGGACACCTCCGTCCCGGTGGGCAGCACCACCGGCTCCGGCTGCGGAGCCGACAGCCGGAACGTGATCTCGGCACGAGCGGCGGCGGGCGGGAACAGTGTCACACCGAGCAGGTCGAGGAAGGCCAGATGGTTCTTCTCCGGGACCCGGTTGAGACGGTAGACGAGCTGGTCCGCCATGTGCGCGACGGCCTCGACCAGGGTGACGCCCGGGTCCGAGACGTTGTGGTCGGACCACTCGGGGCACGCCTGCTGGATGTAGCGCTTGGCGTCGTCGACGAACTGCTGGAAGCGCCGGTCGTCGAGATGGGGTGCGGGCAGGGCCATGGCGGCTCTTTCAGTCCTCGGAGGGGATGACGTAGAAGGGGAAGACGAGGTTGCGCGGATTGTTGGCACCGCGCACCCGGTAGCGGACGTCGATGTACAGCGTGGTCGGCTCACCGGGCGCGGGGGAGACCGTCACCTCCTCCACGTCGATGCGCGGCTCCCAGCGGTCGAGCGAGGACAACACCTCGTACCGGACCCGGCCCATCGTCGCGTCGTTGACCGGGGCGAACACCAACTCGTGCACCGCGCAGCCGAATTCGGGCCGCATCGGCCGCTCGCCCGGAGCCGTGGCGAGCACCAGCCGCATCGACTCCTCGATCTCCCGGTCGCGCCGGACGAGAGCGATGGAACCGCTCGGGCCGGTCCGCAGGGGGAAGGCCCAGCCCGCGCCGACGAAATGCTCACTCAAGGAAAGGTCCTCCTCCGGGCCGGGTCACCGGCGGTCAGAACGGCAGGTTCGCCGCGGCGGGGTTGAGCATCGGGACGGTCGACGTGACGAACATCGGCGCGTTGACGACGGCCTGGGTCAGCGCCGAGACCTTGAACTTCACCCCGGCCTTGATGTCCACGCCGAGCCCCGCGTCGAGCTTGATCCGGCCCTTCGCGGAGAGCGTCAGATCGGTCCCCGACTCGACCGTGACTCCCCGGGCCCCCGTGATCGTGACGGTCCCGTCGCTGGCGATGGTCAAGGTCGTACGGGCCTCGTTCAGCTCGACGCTCAGCCCGCCCTTCGCGGTGCGCAGCCGGATGCCGTGCGAGGCGCGCGTCCGGCCGCCCTCCTCCCGCAGCTCCACGGTGTGGCCGGTACGCGAGGTCAGCGCACGCCACTGGACCCGCCCGCTGGTCGGATCGACGGGCGGCACCCGGTCGGTCGCCGGGGTGTGCCGGTCGACGCCGTTGTACAGCCCCGCCAGAACGTACGGATGCTCGAGCGACCCCCGGTCGAAGGCACACAGCACCTCGTCGTCCACCTCCGGCAGGACGAGCCCGCCACCACCACGACCGCCCAGCTGGGCGACCCGGCACCAGCCGCTCTCGTACGTCGCCGACAGCCACGGGAAACGCAGCCTGACCCGACCCTGCGACAGCGGATCCTTCGTGTTGGTGACGAGCGCGACCGCGACGCCCGGCATCGGCGGCGCGGCCTCCCCGCCGCCCGAAGCCGTCCCGTACAGCGAACGGAACTGCCGCCCCGACACGGTCAGCCAGGTCGTGAACTGCCGCCCCGAGGCGAAGACATGACGCACCCCGGTGGCGGTGTACCGTCCCTCGAAGGGGAAGCCCGCACCCTTCACCGCCACCGGCTGTCCCGGCTTCAGCGCCGGATTGCCCGTGACGGCGACCTCCAGCTCCGCGAACGACCCGGTGACGTCGTCGGCGAGCGCCGTCGCCGCCCGCGTCACCTCGGACTGCGTGGTGAACGGCGTGTCGGTCGCCGCCAGTTCGGCCGGTCCGAACGGCGCGGACAGCTGCGCCGGGGTGATGTCGGAGACGATCTCCTTGCTCGCGACGGCGGGCGTCGGAGAGGACAGCGCCTGCTTGGTACGCGGATCCCAGCCCCGCACATCCACCGTGCCGACCTGGCCCGCGGCCGTGACGGACACCCGGCTCTGCAGGGTGTTGCTGCCGAAGTCCAGGACGTACGGGCTGACCGCCGCCGGCGTCGTGTCGGCGGGCGCGGAGGACGCCGGGGGCAGCGCCGCGAACACCAGCCGGCCCGCCGGATCCAGCGAGAGACGGACGTCGTTCTCCCGCGCGAGCCGGGACAGGAAGTCCCAGTCGGTGATGTTGGGCTGGGTGGCCAGCTCGTACACGGTGGGCGTCGCGTCGACCCGGCCGAGCGGGATGCGATTGAGCGCGGCGAGCTTCCTGACGATGTCGGATGCCGTCATGTTCGGATAGCCCTCGACGCGCCGACTGCGCAGCAGCCGGTGCCCCGGGTCGTACCCGCGCACGATCAGATACCGGCCGTGGCCGGGCGCCGTGTCCACCTCGACGGCGGTCACCTCGCCGGTGAGCATGGGCTCGCCCAGCTTTCCGTCGGTGAACGGGGACAGCACCGCCATGGCGCCGACCTTGAGGAAGGGGAACTTCGTGGTGAGGGTGCCGTCCTTGTCGCCGAAGGTCAGCTGGAAGGCGGACGGGACGTTGACGCTGGCGTCCACCCAGCCCTCGGTCAGGCGGACCGCGAGCGGGTCCGGCAGCGGCGTGCCGTCGAGCTGCACGTGGAGGACGGTGGTGAAGGTCTTCTCGCTCATGAGGTGCCCTCGGTCTCCGGCGTTTCGGTGGTGGACGGGAGCAGCAGTTCCGTGCCGGGCCGCAGCCGCATCGGGTCGTCGATGCGGTTCGCCTCGGCGATGACACGCCAGCGCGTCGCGTCGCCGTACTCCCGCCAGGCGAGGGAGGCGAGGGAGTCCCCGGCGACCGTGCGGTGCACCCGGCGGGCCGAGAGCGCGCCCGACGTCGGGTTCTGCTTCTTGGTCGCGCTGGAGATCTCGGTGAGCGAGAGCGAGCAGGTGGCCCGGATCGGCATGCCACTGGGGCTGAACAGGGTGTACGTCGCGGAGACCGAGGTCACGTACGCGACGAACTGCACCGTCGAGAACGCCCCCCAGGTGAACTGCACCCACGGCGGCGACGGCGCCATCGCGCTGATGCTCTGCTGGGTCACCTCGCAGCACGAGAGCAACAGCTCCACCTGCTGCTTCACATCGTTCGACGACGGGTCGCCGGAACGGTCGAGGAACACCTCCAGCTGGAGCTGGGCCGGCTGGCTGCCGGTGAACTTCGGCGGCGCGCCCCGGTCGTAGGCCACGGCCTGCTCGGTGAACCAGCTCGCGGACCGGCTGAGCTGGAGCTGGTCCGGGTTGAACTCGAACCGCACCTCGCCGAGCTTGCCGCCGTAGTTGCTCGAAAGGTCCGTGGGCGGCTGGTGGATGGCGAGCGACGCACGGGAAAGACCGCTGGCGATCAGGCCGCCGAACGACGGTGCCATCTCAGGAGCCTCCCGCGTCGGTGAATCCGTGGTGCGCGATCTCCAGGGTCTCGGTCGCGACGGCCGGGCTCGACGGGTCGAGGGTCGGCCCGGTCCAGCGGACCGGCAGCACCTCGACCAGACCCCACTGGGCGACGACCGATCCGTCGGCGCGCAGCGCCGCGATCTGCGCCGTCGGACGCGTGATGCCGGTGGCGAGCGACGAGACCCAGGCGGCGACCTTGGCCGTATCGGGAGTGAGGGGGCGGGTGAGACGGATGGTGGAGAAGGTGACGCGGGTGGGGAGCTGCCAGACGAAGCCGTTGTTCCCTCCCTCCCGACGCTGCTCCACCTCCACCTCGGAGGAGAGACCGTCACAGCTGTTGAACAGGCCGAGGTCCTGGCCGTCGATGCTGAGCGTGAAGAAGACGGTGGATGCGGGGTCCTGCTGCTGGGGCATGGTGGCGGGTCTCTCGGATAGTCGGTGTCGGGCGGTGGGCTGCGCGCCGGTCAGCGACCGTGGTCGCGGAGGCGGCCCACCCGCTCACGGTCGGCGCGGAGCTCGGCGCGCAGGAGCCGTGAGAGCGGGGTGACGAGCCGGCGGGCCAATTCGTCCAGCTGGCCGGGCGATTCGGTGTCCGTGGTAGGGGCGGGCGGCTCGGCGCTGCGTTGGACGGCGGTCCGGGTCACCGGCGTGGCGCGGGGGGCGTGCGCTGTCGGGGCGGGGACGCCGGTCGTCCGCTGGAGCGGGGCGGGGGCCGCGACCGGGACGCCGGGCACGGGCGCCGGGACGGCCGCGGGAGCGGCCTGACGCTGGACGGCGACCGGGCCCACGACGGGCCGCGCGGCGGAGGTTGGGGTACGGGGGTGGGCGGGCGCGCTCGCGGCACCCGGCAGACTCGGCGTGAGCGGCCGGGTCGTGGCGAGCGGAAGCGTGGCCCGCCGCTGAACGGCGGGCGCGGTGGCGCGGGGCAGATCGGTGAGGGCGACGACGGGCACGGGCCGGGGCGGCTGTGCAGGTGGGTCCTGGCCGACCGGCGCAGCGGGGGAGTCGGCGTCGCTCAACGGGTCGGGTGCGGCCGGGGCCCGCTGAACGACGGGAAGCGGGGCGGGGACCGGTGCCCCGCCGGGCCCTGGGGCGGCGGCCCGATGCGTCACGGCCGTCGGCGGCGCCGGGCTCGCCGGGGCGGCCGGAGCGCTTGCGCTGCCCGGCGAGGCGGGAAGCGCGGACCCGGGCGCGGGCGCCCTCTGGATCCGATCCGACTCGGTGCCGCCGGCGGGGGGTGTGAGCGTCGCCGGGGTAAGGGGCGCGCCGATCGGCGATCGTCGGGGTGCGGGGTTCGTACGAGGGGTGGGTGCGTCGGCGGCCGAGCGCTGCACGGGGGCTCCGAGGCCGGGCGGGGTGGGGGCGGTCGGAGGCGCCGGCTTCGCCGGAAGTCCAGGCGACGCCGGGGCCGGCAGGGGCGTGGCCGCCGCCGTGTTCCAGTCGCCGCCCGGGGCGCGCCGGGTGCGGCGCACAGCAGGGCGGCGCTGTACGGGAGCGGGGGACGCGCCGTGGGGAGGAGTCCCGGGCCCGACGGGGGAATCGGGGCCCGGGACGTTCTGGGGCCGCCCGGCAGCCGAGGGCTCCGGGGCGGTCGTGGGCATCGCCCGGCGCTCGGGCGCGGCCGTGCCAACCGGCTGGTCGGCACGGGTCGGGGCGAGTTGACGTAGCGGCTGTACGGGCCGGGCGGAGACGAGCGGCGAACGACGAACGGGCCCAGGGGACGCGTCCCCGCCGGCAAGCGGCACGGCTCCCGTTGCGGACAGGGGCGTCCGAACGACCGGGCCGGGCCCGACCACGGGCACGGCAGCACGCTGGACGGCCCAGGAGGCGGGCCGCGCCGCGCCCGACGGCGCCGACGCACGTGGCACACTGCCACCGGCCGCGGGTACGGGGGAGACGCCACCCCGTACGGGCGCGGAGGAGGCCTCGCTCCGTGCGGGTGCGGCAGCCTCACCTCGTGCGGGCGCGGTCGTCGCATGACGCTGTACGGGAGTCGCTGCCGAACCCCGTACAGGCGCGGGGGCAGCTTCAGGACGTACGGGCGCCGCGGGTGCGGCCGTCGCGTCGCCCTGAACGGGAGCCGCTGCCGCACGCTGTACGGAAGTCGAAGCGTCACCTCGTGCGGGAGCGGCCGTCGCGTCACGCTGTACCGGGCCCACTGCCGCACGCTGTACGGGTGCGGTGGAAGCGGAACCCCGTACGGGAACGGAGGCGGCCGCAGGTTGTACGGGCGTCGCGTGGCCCTGTTCGGGGCCCGCTGTCGCACGCGGTACAGGTGCGGCGGAAGCTGCGCCCCGTACGGGTGTGGGGGCAGCCGCAGGCGGTGGGGGAGTCGTAGCGCCACTTCGTGCGGATGCGGCCGACGCGTCGCCCTGTACAGGGCTCGTTGCCGCGCGCTGTACGGGTGCGGTGGAAGCGGAACCCCGTACGGGTGCGGGGGCAGCCGCAGGCTGTACGGGCGTCGTAGCGTCCCCCCGTGCGGGTACGGGCGTCGCTGCCGCACCCCTGACGGGTGCAGCGGAAGTCCCACGCCGTGCGGAAGGCGCAGCCTCAGTCGGTTGTACCGCAGCAGCCTCACCCCGCGTCGGAGCGGGGGCGGCCTCACGTTGTACGGGAGTCGCACCGTCACCCGGACCTGGAGTCGCACCAGCACCCCGTACGGCAGAGGAAGCCCCCCGCCGCACGGGAGGCGCGCCCTTAGCCGGTTGTGCCGCGGCAGCCTCACCCCGTGCCGGAGCAGGGGAAGCCTCACGCTGTACGGGAGTCGCTGCCACCCCCCGTACGGGAGCGGCGGACGTCCCACGCCGAGCGGGAGGCGCAGCCTCAGCTGGTTGGGGCGCAGCAGCTGCACCCCGTACCGGAGCGGGCGATCCCCCGCCCCCTACGGGAGCCACGGCCTTGCCCGCTTCTGACGCGGCAGCCCCACCCCGCACGGGTGCGGCGGACCCCCCACGCTGTGCGGGAGCCGTGGCCTCGCCCGGTCCCGGAGCCGTAGACGCTCGCTGAACCGCCGGCGGCGTGACGTGACGACGCCCGGCCCCCGACTCCACCGACCCGCTCGCGCGGCCCGGAGCCGACCCCCCCGCCACACCGGGACCCGGCCCCGCCCCCGGGCGGGAAGCACGCCCCGCGCCCGGCTCACGCCCCGTCCCCGCCACCGGCAGCCGCAGCCCCGGCAGTTCCGTCGTTTCGGGGGCGGTCGCCGACCTCTGTACGGGACGTACCGCGTCGAGGAGTACACCACCGGGCGCGTCAGGCACCGCCCCGTGGCCCAGGTCGCTCTGGAAGGAGGGGTTCCAGTGGGTCGCGAGCGACGCGGCGAAACCGTGTTCCGCGACGGTGCGCGGTGTGGCGTCCAGGACCCGCTGCACGGGCGGCAGGCCCCGCCACGCGTCGCCGGACGCCGCGGCCGGCGCGACGGGCGCGGTGCTGCCCCTGTCGCTCCCGGCCCGCGCGTCGCGCGACGCCCGCGCCGCCCGCCATCTCTCGAACATCCCCACCGTCTCCTCCTACCTCCTCTCCCTGTACCGCCGTTACGCCTGCGACCGCTCCACCAGCGACGCCACCTGTGCCACGTACCTCCGCCGGTCCGCGTGTTCCAGATCGAGGATGTCGTCCATGTCCCAGTGGAAGTGGAAGGCGAGGTACGCGGTCTCCTCCTCGATCCGGTCGGCCGCGTACGTCACGATTCCCCCAGGCGGCTCCCGGCCAGCTCGACCTCGAAGGACTCCTCGCAGTGCGGGCACGCGACGGCGGCCCTGGTGTGGCCCTCCGCGTTGATCTGCCGGTAGAAGTCCTGGAGGAACGCCAGGTCGGAGGCGAACATGTTCTCCACCGTCCCGTCGTGGACCGACGGGAGCGTGCCGAGCCGGGTGATCACCCGGCCGAGCAGCACCACGGACAGGTACGCCGGGTTCTCACGGACCCGGATGTCCCGCAGCGGGAGCAGCTCGTCCCTCGCGGTGGCCAGCCGCATCGCCCCGGTGCGGTGCACCGCGCCCGCCTCGTCGACGAAGCCGCGCGGCAGCTCGAACTCGAACTCCGTACGGAGCGGCTCCTGTCGACGGCCCTGCTGCGTGCCCGCCGCTCCTCCTTCGCGTCGCATCAGCCGAGCGTCAGCTCTTCGAAGGTGATGGTGACCTGCTCGGTCAGGGCCGCGGCGTCACCGGCCTTGGTGGCGCTCAGCTCCACCTTGGTGCACCAGGCGGCGCGCAGGTTGTACCGCTTCACCTCGGTGAGCTGGTAGTCCAGGAAGATGATGGACGCGTCCTTGCGGGCCGAGCCCATGTCGCCGGCGATGGAGGACGTGATCCACTCGGTGAAGGCGGCGGACTGCGTGGCGCCACGGGTCACCGTGCACTCACCGGCCTTCTTCACACCGGGAAGCTTCTTGATGATCGGCTTGCCGTCCGCCGAGACCTGCTGGAACTCGATGACGTCCTGCTCCATCGAGAGGCCGCTGATCTCCTGGAGGGTCTCGACCATGACGCCGTCGATCTGCAGGCCGAAATTGTGGGTGGTGAGGGCGTCACCGGTGTCGAGAGACATGACGGTCACTCCTGTTCATGAGAGGGAGAGGGAGAGGGATGGGGGAGGGACGGGGGGCGTGCGGCAGGCGCGCGAGCGAGAGGGGCGGAGGCCTACTCCTCCAGCTCGCCGCCACCCCCCGGGAACTGCGCGAGACGGAAGACCACGAACTCGGCGGGCTTCACCGGCGCGATGCCGATCTCGCACACCACACGGCCCAGGTCGACGGACTCCGGCGGGTTGGTCTCGGCGTCGCACTTCACGTAGAAGGCGTCCTCGGCGCGCTGGCCGAACAGGGCTCCCTGGCGCCACTCGTTGACGAGGAAGGCCGAGATGTTACGGCGGATACGGGCCCACAGCGACTGGTCGTTGGGCTCGAAGACGACCCACTGGGTGCCGACGAGGATCGATTCCTCGAGGTAGTTGAAGTAGCGGCGGACGTTCAGGTAGCGCCAGGCCGGATCGGACGCCAGCGTCCGCGCGCCCCACACCCGGATGCCCCGGCCGGGGAAGGCGCGGATGCAGTTCACGCCGACCGGGTTGAGCAGGTCCTGCTCGCCGCGCGTGATCTGGAGCTCCAGGTCGACCGCGCCGCGCACGATCTCGTTGGCGGGGGCCTTGTGGACTCCGCGCTCGGAGTCGTTGCGGGCCCAGACGCCCGCCATGTGACCGGACGGCGGCACCGTGCGGGTCTGGCCGCTCGCCGGGTCGAAGGCCTTGATCCACGGGTAGTACAGGGCCGCGTACCGCGAGTCGTAACCGGCTATCTCCTGGCGCCACTTGCGGATGTCACGGGCGTTGAGGGAGGGCGGCGGGTCGAGGATCGCCATGCGGTCACCCATCAGCTCGCAGTGCGCGATGAGCCCGAGCTGGACGGCCTTGACCTGCTCCAGGTCGATGAGCCCCTGCTGGTAGGCGGCCATCAGGTCGGGCACGGCGACCATGTTGATCTCGTCGAACGCCTCGAGGCCGCCGAAGCCGGTGCGGTCGGCGGAGTCACCGATGAACTGCCCGGACTCGAGCGCGGCGGCGACGTCGGCCTGCGCCGGGACCTGAGCGGCCACCTGCGCCGGCGGGGCGAGCGTCACCGCCTGCGCGTCGGGCTTCGCGAGCTGCCCGCCGGCGGCGGCCTCCTCCAGGACGATGGTCTTGGAGCGCTGCTTGACCTGCGCGACCACGTAGTTGCGGGCGCTCTTCTTGGCGGAGGCGTCGAAGCTCTCGACGACCTTCTCGCCGTCCTTGACGACCAGTTTGAAGCGTTCGGTCTCGCCCTCGACGTCCTGCACCTCGACGGTGAGCGCCCCACCGGCTTCGGAACCGGCGGCGATCGCGGCGACCCGGAAGGTGCCGAGCGCCACGGCCTCACCGGCGACGAGCTGCGGCGCGGCGGCGACGGCGGCGGCCGATCCGACGGCCCGCGTGGCGCCCTGCGCGTCCCCACCGCCGACGCGGACGACATACGCGGCGGTGCCGCCGTTGTTGAAGAAGCCGTACACGGAGTGGGCGAGGTAGTACCCGTCCGTGAAGTCACCGAACGCCGCCACGTACTGGGACCAGTTGGTGACGAGCACCGGCTCGTTCAGCGGCCCGACGGGCGAGAGGCCGACGAAGGCGGCGACAGAGGTCCCGAGGCCCTCGATGGGACGGGAGCCGCTGGCGACTTCCTCGACATAGACGCCGGGGGACAGGTACGTGGGCATGGCGCGTGTTCTCCTCGGCCGTGGACAGCGGTCGTACGCTTCCGACTCTCGCCGTTCCGCCACCGCCCCGACGAGGGAGGAAGGGGCGCTCGTGAGGGCAGCGAAGGTTGCCCTCACGGACACCGATGTGCCCGGCCGGGCAAGAGGGCTGCGGGGGCACGGAGCGCTGCCCCCGAACAGGGTCGTTCGGGCAGCCGGACGCCACCCCCGCGCCCTTAGCGTTCGCCCATGACCATGTGGACCTCTCTGGACCCGGCCGAGGTGACCGTCGAGCCCGGAGCGCGCGCCGGCGCCCGACTGCGGGTACGGAACACCGGCGACACCGTCGAGGAATACCGCCTTTCCCTCGTCGGAAAACCTTCGGGCTGGTCCCGGGTGGAGCCGGACGTACTCCGCCTCTACCCGGGCAGCGAGGGGACCGCCGAGATCTCCTTCGCCCCGCCCCGCTCCTCCGACGTGGAGGCCGGGCCCCTCGCGTACGGCATCCGCGTCGACCCCCGGGAGAACGTCGCCGCTCGCGACGTGGTGGAGGGCCGGCTGACCATCACGCCCTTCACCGAGACCCGCGCCGAACTGCTGCCGCCCGCGCTCGTCGGCCGGTTCAGCGGGCGGGCCCGTATAGCCGTGGACAACCTCGGCAACACGCCGCTGACCGCGTCACTCGTGGCGCGTGACGAAACCAACCGGCTCACCTTCGACGTACGGCCGAACGCCGTGCAGATCGCCCCGGGCCGTGCCGCCTTCGGCGAGCTCGTGGTCCGCCCCGAGGCCGTGCGGTGGACCGGCGCCGAGGAGTCGCACCGGTTCACCGTGGCCGTACGGCGGGCGGGCGACGACACCGCGCTCGAACTCGACGCCACCTTCGACCAGCGCCCCGTCATCGGGAACTGGCTCATGGTGGTGGGCGGACTCCTCCTGACCGCCGCGATCGCCTTCGTCGTGCTCTGGTTCAACTTCTCGCCGAAGATCGTCAGCGCGGCGAAGGAGAGCCGGGCGTCCGCCGCGCCCAGGCCCGCGCCGCAGGGGACCGGCAACGAGCTGCCCGACGCCCCGCCACCGCCCGGTGGGGCCGGAGGACCCACGCCCGGGGGGAACACGCCCGGTGCTCCTCCGCCCCTCATGGACGACGGGCCGCCACCGGCCGGCGGGGACGGCGGGCAGGACGGCGGCCCGGGGAGCGGCCCGGCGGAGGGCGGACAGGACGGCGGAGGGCAGGACGGCGGGGGCCAGGACGGTGGGGGCCAGAACGGCGGCGGAGCGACCGTACCGCCGCCGGACAGCGGCGCCGGAGGGAACCAGCAGCCCGCGGCCCCGCCCGTCGCCCCGAAGCCCGTGCCGCCCTGGGTCCCCGGATCACCCAAGGACCTCGTCGTCGAGTTCGCCCAGGAACGCCTCGCGAACATGGGGGCCAGCAACGTCTGCCGGCTGAATCCGGGCTGGACCCCGGGCGTGATCGACACCCCGACCCGCACGTCCCTCGCCTGCTACCAGCGGGCCGTCGTCAAGGACGGTGAGGAGAACGGCAAGAACTCCGCCGCGATCTTCCACACGGACCAGGTGGGCACCCTCGGCAGGGCCACGCTGACCTCGCTGTGGGCGCAGGGCATCACACCGGAGAAGGTGCGGTCGGGCGCCACCACGTGGGAGACGACCCAGCTGATGGCCGCGTTCTGGGCGGCGTACAACCGCGACTACAGCGACGCCGACTTCCAGCGCGCACGCGTCAACGCCCAGCGGGGCATCGACCACTTCCGCGCGGACAAGGACGCGACCACCCGCTACAGCGCCGAGGTCGAGTCGAAGATCCGCGCCTACCAGGCGGCTGTCGGCCTTCCGGCGACCGGCGACGTCGACTGGCCGACGCTCCGCAAGATGCTCGGCGGCAGCGTCATGTGACGATGTGCCCCTGTGACCTGAGGGGCACGTGAGGCGACAGCAGGAGGGGGCCACCGGCACGGGTGGCCCCCTCCTCCACGTCATGACGTCACGGAGCCCAGGGCGCCCCCGCGTCCAGGACCAGCCGCCCCGCCTTCTGGTACTCGCGCCGCGCCCCGGCCCGAACGTCCGCGCCGGTCACCGCCGAACCACGGGCCGCCGCGAGGTAGCCGGCCGTCACCGCCGCCGACCGGATCGCGCCGCCCGCCAGCTCGAACTCCTTGGCGCAGCGCACGATCTCCTCGTCCACGTCCTCCGCCTTCGGCGTGCCCGCGAGGCAGGAGTGCCAGAGCGAGACCCGCTGCGGGGGGTCCGGGAACGGAAAGTCCACGACCAGATCGAGCCGGCGCGTGAAGGCCTCGTCGATGTTGGCCCGGAGGTTGGTCGTGAGCACCGCGATCCCCGCGAACGCCTCCAGACGCTGGAGCAGATACGCGCTCTCCAGATTGGCGTACCGGTCGTGCGAGCTCTTCACCTCCGACCGCTTCCCGAAGACCGCGTCGGCCTCGTCGAAGAGCAGCACGCAGTCCGTACGGTCCACCTCGACGAAGATCCGCTCCAGGTTCTTCTCGGTCTCGCCGACGTACTTGTCGACCACCGACGAGAGGTCCACCACATACAGGTCCAGGCCCAGTTCGCCGGCGACCACCTCGGCACCCAGCGTCTTGCCGGTGCCCGACTCCCCGGCGAACAGCGCGACGACACCACGCCCCCGCCCGCCGCCGGTGCGCAGCCGCCACTCGCCGAGCACCCGGTCCCGGTGGCGGGCCCGGCCGGTCAGCTCGTGCAGCAACGACAAAGGCTCCTCGGGCAGGACGATGTCGGCGAAGCCGACCGCAGGCCGGATCCGTCGCGCATGACTGTCGAGCAGCGGCGCCGAGACCAGCCGGGCACCGCGCTGCACCTGCGCCAGGGTCGGCGCGGTCCCTTCGAACGCGGCGAGCGCCCGCGCCGTACGGGCCGCCCGGCGGACCTGGTCGCCGCTGAGACGGTACGGCGCGGTGGCCTCGTCCAGGTCGAAGTCGCCATCCGTGGAACCGAGTTCGCGATGCCACAGATCGCCGGGGTCCGCCGCGTCCTCCGGCGCGTCAAGAGCCAGCAGCTCCGCGCCCGGGGCCCACCCCGGGTCGGGGGCGTCGGTCCCGGCGAGGACCACGGTCGTCCCCGACGAGGCGAGGACGCGCACCAGCGGACCGGGCCGCGGCGGCAGCGGTTCGACGACCACGGCGGCACCGCGGAGCCGGGCCTCCCGCAGCAGAACCCGCGCCGCCTCCACGTCGACACCTTCCGGCCGGTACCGCAGTACGGGACGCCCGGCGCCGAGCAGCGCCGCCACCACCGCGCCGGTGGCGGCCCCGGGAACACGCTCCCGCAGATGTACGGTGACGGGCCCGGCGGCCGCGACCCGAGCGCCGAGCGTGGTGGGCGCCGCGGCGACATCCGCACCGGCGGGGTCCGTGCCGGCGGCGGGGTCCGTACGGGCGGTACGGCGGTCCGTTCCGGCGTGCGCCGTGCCCACATCCGCACCGGTGAGCTCCGGGCCGGCGCCGGTCAGCAACTCGACCCCCGCGCCCTCCAGCCCGCCGTCGAGCCGGCTGTCGTCGCCCAGCAGATGGGCCACCACCCGCTCCGGTACGCGCAGCGCCCGCCCGGGCAGCGGCCGGTCCTCGTCCTCGACGTCGAGGAGACCGCCGGAGCGCAGTGGCGCCGCCGGGTGGAAGCGGTCGCGCGCGGCCACGTCGGAGGGACCGGTGCCCGCGAGGCCGAGGGCGAGGGCCACGGTGGCGCGGCGCCGCCCGACGTCGTCGTTGAGGTACCCGTACGACGTCTCGAAACCCCGGTCCACCTCGGGCGCGAGCGCCGCGAGGAGGATGTGCGCGTCGAGCGGGGACAACCCGAAGGACCGCGCCAGCCCACCGAGCCGATCCGCCCGGCCGACGTCCGGCAGAGGCAGAGACAGAGGCGGACCGGCGTCGTCCGCCCCCATGGAGAGCGGCTCCGAGGCGGAACGGCGGGCCGCCTCCTCGCTGACGTACAGCCCGCGCAACGGATCACCCGCCGTGGGATCGCCCGCACTGCGGGCGTCCACGAGCGCGGCGACCCGCGCCCGCAGCGCGACGATCAGCTCCAGCACACCCTGAGGACCGCTCATGCCCCGGCCCCGCCCTTCGCGTCGCCGGAGGCAGAGCTCGTCGCGCCGCCGCCCTTGCTCCCCGCGCGCCGGATCATCCGGGGCCTGGTCGCGGCGGGCACACCGTCCGTCCCGCGCACGACGATCTCCGCCTCCGTCACCGGCGGCGCCACGTCGTACACCGGAGTGACCGGGAACGGAGTGGTGATCACGACATCCAGCGAGGGCTTGAGCTCGCCGCCGAGCGCCGACCAGATGTCCGCGAACGACCGCGACTCGGCGGGCGGTACCGCGACGGTGAGGGGCAGGGACGCGGCGATCGGGCGCACCGACTCCGGCACCGCGTCGCCGGCCAGCACCTCGTGCGGAAGCAGCAGGGCCATCGCGCCCGCGAGCAGCCGGTGCTCGTCCTCGGGCCGGGAGGTCCAGGCCGTCACCAGGTAGGAGAGCCGGAACCAGCGCGGTGGCTGACGCCTGCGCGTCACGGCGCCGCCGGCGTCCCGCTCGGCGTAGGCGCCGCGCTCGCGCCGCGCGACGTCCTCCCTGATGTCGTACAGATAGGCGTTCAGGGTCGGGGCGTTGCGGCGGGCCGCCCAGTCACGGGTCGGCGCGTCGAAGGCGACGTCGCCGGTCACGGCGGGCGCGAGCAGACGGCGCAGGGCCTCGTCTATCTCATGGATCATCAGATGTAGCCTTCGCGGAGCGCGTACGCGACGGCATGCGCCCGGTTGGTGAGCTGGAGACGCGTCATCAGCGCGTGCAGGATGTTCTTGACGGTGCGTTCGGAGTACGCGAGCTTCTCGCTGATCTGCCGGGTGTCGAGTCCCTCGGCGAGGAGCCGCAGGACGTCCACCTCGCGCGGTGCCATCCCGAAGAGCGGCACCGCCCCGCCGCTGGCCGCTCCCGTCGTCGCCCGCTGCAGGCGCCCGACCTGGTTGAGCAGTCGGCTGACCAGGTCCGGCGGCAGCTCGCCGTCACCGCGCGCCGCACTGTGCACGGCACTCAACAGGCGTTGCTCGGTGGCCTGATGGCGCCAGATGATGGCCCGCACGCCGTACTCGACGACGGCCAGAAGGTCGGGCTCGCGCAGCTCGCGCGCGACGAGCACGACCCGCTGCTCCCGCCCGCGCAGCAGGCGCCGCAGCTCGGCCGTGGTGGGCTCGTCGATCCGCTCCGCGAGCATCACGGCGACCGCCGGGGCGCTCCGGCTCCCGTCGTCCTGGTCAGGGACGACATCGACGGTCGGCTGATGCCGCAGGTGGCTGATGAGCCCGGCCCGACTCAGTGGATCGGACGCGTGGACGGTCACCGTCACCGGCTTGGTGAGCACTTCCCCTACCTGCTCTTTCTCACTCGCCTCGACGGTCCGGGCGCGGCAGGGCGCCCGGGAACGACCGCTGAGACGGCCGCTCCGGCATCTCCCGCCGGCTGATCGGCACGCATGGTGAGCCCCCGAGGTCTACTGATCAGCGGCCGACGCACCGGTCGGCCGCACTTGGTCCCGCCCAGTTTCCCGTGCGCGACTCACGTCCCACTGGCGTCGCGCTAACGTTCTACTGCCGCTGTTCGGAACCCAGTTGCTCCCGTCTCACCAACCGTTGTCCGTGTGGTCCCTGTCACGTGCGGGGATCGGCACCGGACAAGCTCTCTAGTACGGGCCGCCGCGGAACAGGAGGCTGCCGTGGTGGCGCGGGCGGTAACCATGCTCGTGGGCCGCGTCGGAGCGATCGGCGGGCGCCGTGCGCCCCGCCAGGGCCCGGAGCGTCGCCAGGCCGGCCAGTACCTCGTCGCGGTGGTCCGCGGTCTTCATCCAGACGGGCAGCCGGGCGAACATCGACAGCGTCGGGGAGGCGTTACGCTCGCGCAGCCGGGCGCCCACGTAGGCGGCGAGAGCGTCGACGTGCTCCTCGTCGTAGGCCCACAGGATCCGCCCCGCGCATCGGGTCTGCAGCCAGAGCGGCCGCCGGAAGAAGGGGTCCTCGGTCCCGCCGGGCACCGCACCGACCAACGCGGATTCCCGCTGCTCGGCCGTCCACTCGGCGAGCGCACCGCAGCCGGCGCAGACGAGGCGCCGAGGCAGGAAGTGCCGAGCGCTGAAATACTCCGGCGCCGCGACATCGGGGCGGGCCACGACGAGCGCCCGGCCACCGCACCTCGGGCACACCACGTGCACCCGCCCGGTGAACCAGGCGAGCCACGTGCCGTTGTCGAGGTGACGCTCCGGTCCGGGGCGCGCGCTCTCGGAACTCATGAGCGACACCCTGCCAGGCCCGCCCCGGCCCGGGCGACCGGATTACGCCCTCCCCTACGCTGCCCCTATGCCGCCGCCAACGCCAGCGTCGGTGACAGCCGTGACGCCCGGACCGCAGGATAGAGCCCCGCGACCGTGCCGATCGCGAGCGTCGCGGCGAACCCGCCGCCCACCGCCCACAGCGGTACGACCCAGGGCAGCCCGCCCGTGGACGCGTACACGCCCGTCGCCGCCCCGCCGAGGGCCACTCCCGCAAGGCCGCCGAGGCCCGACAGCATCAGGGACTCCGTCACGAACTGGATCCTGATCTGGCCCCGGGTCGCACCGAGGGACCGGCGCAGACCGATCTCGTGCCGGCGTTCGAGCACCGAGATGATCATGGTGTTGGCGACGCCGACCCCGCCCACCAGGAGCGCGATCCCGCCGAGACCGAGGAGCAGCGTGGAGAACGCGCCCTCCGTCGCCGCCTTGGCCTTGAGCGCCGAGGACGGGTCACCGACCGACACGTTCTGCGGGTTGCGCGGGTCGATCGTCGGCGCGAGGAGCCGCTGGACGTCCCGTACGGACGCGTCCGTGGACCGCTCGTACACCGCCGTCGGATGGCCGTCGAAGCCCAGCAGCCGCTCCGCGCCCTCCCACCCGACCAGCGCGGAGCGCTCGATCTCCGGGGCGAGCGGCAGCGGGGCGAGGACACCGATGACCGTGAAGTACCGGTCGTCGATCCACACCTGCTGCCCCGGCCGCGTGATGCCGAGGCGCTCGGCCGCGACATGGCCGAGGACCACGGACGGATAGCGGCCGTTGGCGGCGTTCAGCCACGTACCGGAGGCCGTACCGCCGCGCAGCACGTCGAGGAGCCGCTCCGTGGCCGCCTTCACCGCGATCCCGCCGGTCTCGCCCTCCGGGATCTTCTCCGAGCGGCGCACCGAACTCTTGAGGTCGCCGGTCCCGGCGGCCTCCTCGACCCCCGCGATCCGGCCGACCATGCCCACCGCGTCCTTCGGCAGCTTGACCTCCTGCCCGCTGAACATGCCCTCGCCCGGCTTGGCGACCAGCATGTTCGTGCCGAGCGCGTCGAGCTGCCGGAGCAACTGCGCCTGGCTGGAGGCCGAGATGCCCACCACGGCGATCATCGTGGCGATCCCGATGGCGATGCCGAGCGCCGAAAGCACGACCCGTACGGGCCGGCTCCGCAGCCCGGCGGAGCCGACGTGGAGGACATCGCGCGGGCCGAGCCTGGCGGCCCTCAGCGAGGCGCGTGTACGGGACCTCATGCCGCGACCTTTCCACGAGCCGTGTCCGCCACCACACGCCCGTCACGGATCCGGACCTGCCGCGGCAGCCGTCCCGCGATCTCCGTGTCGTGCGTGATGACGGCGATCGTCGCTCCCTCGGTGTTCAGTTCGCGCAGGAGCTCCATCACCGCCTCACCGGAGGCCGAGTCCAGCGCCCCCGTCGGCTCGTCGGCCAGCAGCAGGGCCGGTTCGCCGACCACCGCCCGCGCGATGGCGACCCGCTGCTTCTGCCCGCCCGACAGCTCGTGCGGCCGGTGCCTCATCCGGTCGGCGAGCCCCACCCGGGCCAGCGCCTCGGCGGCCATCGTCCGCCGCCGGGCCCGGGGCAGCCCTGAGTACAGCAGCCCCTCGGCCACGTTCTCGAGGGCCCCCACACCCGGCACCAGATGGAAGGCCTGGAAGACGAAGCCGATACGCCGGGCCCGCAGCGCCGACAGCCTGCGGTCCGAGAGCGAGGCGATGTCGTGCCCGGCGATCTCGACCGTCCCGGCACTGGGCCGGTCCAGGGTGCCGACGATGTGCAGCAGCGTCGACTTGCCCGATCCGGACGGCCCGACGATCCCCAGCAACTCCCCTTCCGCGACATCGAGATCGACGCCGTCGAGGGCGCGGACCCCGCCCGCGTACTCCTTGGTGACTCCGGAGAGCCGCACCACCGTGCTCATGCGGACGGCACCCCGACCTTCATGCCCTCGCGCAGTCCGGCGCCGCTGACCTCGACCCGGCCCTGTCCGAACATGCCGAGCTCGACCTCCACGTCCCGGACCGTGCCCTTCTCGACGACCTGGACGCCGAACCCGCCGCCGGGCAGCGCGAGCAGCGCGTTGACGGGGACGGACAGGACGTCCCGGCGTGTCTCACCGGTGAGGTCGACGGTGACCGGGGACTGGTCGATGCCCCCGACCTTCCCCGGCTCGTCGAAGGAGACCGTGACGGGCACCTTCGGCGTCGTGTCCTGCGGGTCGTCGCCCGCCGACGCGGTCTTCCCCACCGCCGACACCTTCCCCGGCAGGTCCGTACCGTCCGGCAGCCGCACCTTCACCCGCGTCCCGACCCGCGCCGACGCCGCCTCCGACACGGGTATGTCGAAGCGCACGACCCGCTCGGAGCCGGTCACGGTGAGCACAGGACCCCCCGGCGCGGTCCGGTCGCCCGGCGCGGCAGCCGCCTCCTTGACCCGTACGGCACTGCCCGCGAACGCGATCCGGTCCGGACCGACCGTGCCCGTCTGCTTCAGGTCGTGGGACTTCTGCCACCGTTCGACGGCGGCCGCCGTCTTCGCCGTGTACTCCTCGTCGACGTCGAAGCCGACGTACCCGAGGGCGGCGAGGTTCTCCTCCAACTGGCGCACGTCCTTGCCCTTGTCCCCCTTCTTCAGCGTCCGGTACATGGGCTCCGCGCCGTACATCAGCCGGACCGGGGCGCCCTCGACCTCGTACAGCCGCTCGTCCCGCTCCACGACCGAGCCCGGGGCCGCGACCCAGGTGAGGACTCCGGCCGGCCCCGCGTTGATCTTCCGCTCGCCCAGATACCCGAGCGTGCCGTCCTGCTGGGAGCTGTCGCTGAGGTCGCCCCGGGTGACGGGGGCCGTCGCGCGCGGCAGCCCCTCGGAGCCGGCGGAGCCACCCTTCCCGTCCTGCGTCTTGTCGGGCGCGGACACGGCGGTGACGGCGGCGCCGCCGCCCGCGACGGCGACGATCGCCGCGAGGGCGAGGACCAGCCGGCGCCGGGCCATCGGGCGCTCCCCGCCGCCGCTCATCGGGCCACGCCCTCGCAGGCCTTGGCGGCCTTGTCGAACTTCTGCTTCTCCGGCCCCTGCGGCATCCGCATCGCCGGCTGCGCGCCCCCGTCGAACTTCGGGTCGGGCATGTTGAAGCCGTTCTCCCGCATGCACTTCGCGTACGCGAGCGCCTTGTCCTTCTCGGCCTGCGTCGGCTCCTTGCCGAACCCGGCGCCGCCCGCCTTGCCCTGGCAGGCCTTGAACGCCTTCTCCATCTTCTCCTTCGACATGCCGTCGCCGCCGATGGTGAGCCCGACGCCCTGCTCGCCCGGCTTGGGCTCGGGCACGTCGAGGCCCTGCTCGCGCAGGCACGTGCGGTGCTCGAAGGCCTGGTCGGCCTTCTTGCCCTCCTCGCTCACACTCCCGTCGCTCTTCCCGCTCCCGGAGGAACCGGGGTCCGAGCCGGAGCAGGCGGCGGTGAGAAGGGAAAGGGCGGCGGCCAGGGAAGTGGCGGCGGCGGCCCGGGTGATCCGTCGAATCGTCATGGCGTGGAGCGTGCCGCGAAGGGATGTTTCGTTTCCCTCAGCGGTTTCGTTTACACCGGCGAAAGGTCCCTCTCGGATACACAGGGGACATGCGTGTACTGGTGGTGGAGGACGAGGCGTTTCTCGCCGAGATGATCGCCGAGGGGCTGCGCCGCGACGCGCTCGCCGTGGACGTCGCGGCCGACGGCCTCGAAGCCCTGCGGAAGCTGCGGCTGGGCGAGTACGACGTCCTGGTCCTGGACCGCGACCTGCCGGGGATGCACGGCGACGACGTGTGCCGCCGCGTCGTCGAGCAGCGCCTGATGACGCGGGTCCTGATGCTGACGGCGTCGGGCACCGTACGGGACCGGGTGGAGGGCCTCGGCCTCGGCGCCGACGACTACCTGACCAAGCCCTTCGCGTACGACGAGCTGCTCGCCCGCGTCCTGGCGCTCGGCCGCCGCGCCCGGCCCGCGCTGCCGCCCGTACTGGAACGGTCCGGGATCGTCCTCGACACCGCCCGCCGCCAGGCCAGCCGGGACGGGCGCCACCTGCACCTGTCACGGAAGGAGTTCGCGGTCCTCGAGTCGCTGCTCCGGGCCGAGGGAGCGGTCGTCAGCGGCGAGGACCTGATCGAACAGGTCTGGGAGGAGCACACCAGCTACCGCACGAACGCGGTACGGGTGACGCTGAGCAAACTGCGGGCGAAACTCGGCGAGCCGCCGGTCGTGGAGACGGTGCCGGGCTCGGGCTACCGGATCGCGTCATGAAGCGGAGGACGCCCGGGGCCAGGCCCCGGCTGACGACGGGGGAGCGGCCCCGGTTGACGAGAGGGAAGCGGCCCCGACCGACGACAGGGGAGCGGCCCCGACTGATGACAACTGAGCGGCTCCGACTGATGACGGGGGAGCGGTCCCGGCTGACCGCCCTCTACGGCGGACTCCTCCTCCTCGCCGGCGCGCTCCTGACCGGAGTCGTGTACCTCCTCGTGAAGGAGGGCCTCTACTCGTCGATCAGCCTCGCCATCACCGGAGCCGTACCGGCGCAGCGTCTCGGGGACCTGCCGACCCCGTACCCGACGGGTTTCCCGACCGCCATGCCCGCCAGCCCGGTCCCCGCGAGCCCCGCCCCGACCGGTGGCGGCCGGATCGCCGGCCAGGCGGTCGCGATCACCCGGACGGTGAGCGACGCGGCGGAGTCGGCGGCCTTGGAACGGCTTCTGACGGTCTCGCTGCTCGTCCTCCTCGCGTACGCGGTCCTCTCGGTCGCGCTCGCCTGGTGGATGGCGGGGCGGGTGCTCCGGCCGGTGTCCGTGATCACCGAGACGGCCCGACGGCTGTCCGGCGAGAACCTGCACGAGCGGATCGCCCTCGACGGACCGCCGGGCGAGCTGAAGAGGCTCGCCGACACCTTCGACGGGATGCTGGGCCGCATGGAGGGTCTTGTCTCCGCGCAACAGCGGTTCGCGGCGAACGCGGCACACGAGCTGCGCACCCCCGTCGCCGTGCAGCGGGCGGCGGCGGAGATCGGGCTCGCAGGGGATCCGCCCCCCGAGAAGGTCGCCCGCATCCGGGCGAAACTGATCGAGGTCGCCGACGACAGCGAACGGATCATCGAAGGCCTGCTCCTGCTCGCCGCCTCCGACCAGGGGCTGCGGGAACGCACTCCGGTGGCGGTGCACGAGGTGGCCCGCGAGGCCGTGCACGCGCTGGCGTCCGAGGCGCGGGAGCGCGGGGTGAGGCTGACCGTCCGGGCCGCCCCGCTGACCGTCGACGGCGACGCGGTGCTCCTCGACCGGCTCGTCCACAACCTGGTCGTGAACGGCGTACGCCACAACGTCCCCGACGGCCGCGTGGAGGTCCGTACCGGCCCCGACGGCATCGAGGTGACGAACACCGGCCCCGAGATCCCGCCCGACACCGTCCCCCTCCTCTTCGAACCCTTCCGCCGCCTCACGGCCCGCGCCCACACCCCCGGCGAAGGCGCGGGCCTGGGCCTGTCCATCGCCGAATCGATCGCCCGCGCCCACGACGCCACGACGGAGGCGTCCCCCAACGCGGAGGGCGGCGGCCTGACGGTCCGGGTGCGGTTCGGGACGGGCGGCTGACGCGGCCCCGGTCAGCGCGGCGGTGCGTCGTCGGTCGCCAGCGCGGTGATGATGCGGGGAAGCGCCCCGGGGTGCTCCCGGTTGAGCCAGCCGACGAGGTCCTCGCGTACGGCGCAGCGGGTCGTCCACAGGTCGTCGGCGTCCTTGGCGGTCACGATGGCGCGCACGGTGATGGCGGTGGGGGTGGTGTCGGTGACGGCGAGGTCCCACGCCCGGCCGTCCCAGGTGGAGCAGGTGTCGAGGAACTCCCGCAGGTGGGCGCGCATCAGCCCGACGGGCGCGGAGTGGTCGCAGTGGACGAACACCGAGCCGGTCAGTTCGTTGCCGCCGCGCGTCCAGTTCTCGAACGGGCGGGAGGTGAAGTACGACACGGGCAGGGTGACCCGGCGCTCGTCCCAGGTCCGGACGGTGAGGAAGGTGAGGGTGACCTCCTCGACGGTGCCCCATTCCCCGTCGACGACCACCGTGTCACCGATGCGGACCATGTCGCCGAAGGCGATCTGGAAACCGGCGAAGAGATTCCCGAGCGTCGACTGCGCCGCCACGCCCGCCACGATGCCGATGATGCCGGCCGAGGCGAGCAGCGAGGTGCCGAGCCCCCGGAACGTGGGGAAGGTGACGAGGGCGAAGGCGGCGGCGACCACCCCGACGGCGACCGACACCACCCGTGTGATCAGCGTCACCTGCGTACGGACGCGGCGCAGCCGTGCGGCGTCACGCGCGCGCGTGGCGTACCGGGCGTACGAGGACTCCACGACGGCCGAGGCGAACCGTATGGCCAGCCAGGCGCCGCCGCCGATCAGGCACAGCAGCAGTAGCTGGTCCACCGCCGCGGTGTGGTCCAGGAGCGGCGGCCAGTGCGTCGCGCGGTAGGACCACCGGAACACGACGGTCAGGAGGACGAGGTACAGCGGAGTACGGCACCGCCGCAGCAGCCCCCAGAGCGGGGTGTGGGGGTGTCGCGCGTCCGCGTACCTCGCGAAGAGGTCCGCAGCGCGGCCGGCGGCGAGGGCCAGCAGCGCCGAGCCGCCGAGGACGATCGCCAGTCGAACAACGCTTTCCATGGCTCCCCAGTCGATGAGTGGGACGTGGTCGTTGCTGACCGCCTCACCGCCGTGCCACCCGGCAAACACGCGACGACACTTCAGCTGTCAACAAAGGTTGACGTGAGGCGTGCTGTCAACGTAGGTTGACTACATGACCGATGCGACCGATCTCGCCGCACGAGCGGGCGACCGCGACCCCCGGGTCGGCCTGCGGGCCGTCTCCGCCCTGCGGCGCCTCCTCGAACAGCTGGAAGCCGTCCAGGTCCGCAGCGCGCGCAATCAGGGCTGGTCGTGGCAGGAGATCGCGACCGAACTGGGCGTCAGCCGACAGGCCGTCCACAAGAAGTACGGGAGGCAGTGATGTTCGAACGGTTCACGAAACCCGCACGTGCCGTGGTGAAGGGGGCGGCCGAGCACGCGGAGCGCGCCGGCGCCACCGTCGTCACCCAGGAACATCTGCTCCTGGCCCTGCTCGACCGCGAGGACACCCCGGCGGCGGCCGCACTGCGGCAGCTGTGCCCGCCGGACCGCCGCCCCTCCCTGGTGGCCGCACTCGCCGAAGCCCGGCGCCGGGCGGGAATGTCCCGGGCCGACGCGCAGGCCCTGGCGGACCTCGGCATCGACCTCGGTGCGATCGTGGCGCGGGTCGAGGAGACCCACGGCACGGGCGCGCTGGCGGGCGACCGCAAGGACGCCGGCTGGTGGTCGGGCCGCCCGTCCTTCTCCCGCGAGGCCAAGACCGTCCTGGAGAAATCCCTCCGGGTGGCGCTGGCCCGCAAGGACCGCGTGATCGGCGACGAGCACCTCCTCCTGGCCCTCACCATGACCGGCGGCGTCGTCGCGGAGGCCCTGGCCGACCACGGCGTGACCTACGCCTCGGTCGACACGGCGGTCTCCGGCGCGACGACCGGCTGAGGGGTGTGGGTTCCGGTCCGCTGGGCAGGCGGTCCTCCTGAGCCCGTACCACGAGGCTCGGGACAACGTCCGAAAGCGGAGGAGGGATCGACATGGCGGAGAACGTGTGGGCCTACGGGCAGGCGTTCGGCCACCTGGTGGGCACCGACCTGACCGGCTGGAAGGTGGAGGCCACCGACGGGCACATCGGAAAGGTCGACAAGCACTCCGACGAGGTCGACGACGCCTACCTGGTCGTCGACACGGGGGTGTGGATCTTCGGCAAGGAGGTGCTGCTCCCCGCGAGCACGGTGACCCGCATCGACCTGGAGGGCCACTCGGTGCACATCGGCCTGACCAAGGAGCAGATCAAGGACGCGCCGGAGTTCCACTCCGACAAGCACCTCGCGGACCAGCAGTACCGGGAGGAGATCGCCGTGTACTACCGGACGGGCGGCCCGTTCGGGGGCGGCCCGAGCCCCGTCTGACCCTAGCCCGGACAAGCCGGGGCGGCTCCCGCACCTGAGTGCGGGAGCCGCCCCGTGTGCCGTCGGACGCAGTACGTCAGCCGGGCAGCTCCTCACGCTCCACCCGCTCCACGCCGCTCCTGGCGGCCGCCGCGTGCAAGGCCCGCAGCGCCACCAGGAGGACGCCGATGTCGTCCAGGTAGACCGGATCGGGAATCAGGTCGACCGGCGACACCGTGTACACCACGGCCGCCCAGAACAGGGCCTTGGACCGCAACGGCACACCGGCGTCCACCAGCAGCCTGCGGGCCCGGAAGACACGTACGAGCAGAACGGCCGCGTAACCCGCCATCACGAGCGCGACGACGGCGGCCACCACGAGCCAGAGTGAGCTGTCCATGCTCCTCTCCTACCCGACGTCAGACGAGGCTGTCCAACAAGTCGGCGAAGAGTTGCGGCCGGCTGAAGTAGCCGACGTGTGACGCGGCGAGGGTGTGGACGTCGAACGGGTTGTGCGGCGTCACCGCGTCCGCCTTGCGGATCATGTGGTCCTGCACCGCCGGAGTGAGGCTGCGGTCCTCCGAGAGCCGGACGTACGAGTGCGGGACACGCCCCCACCCATCGGCCCGGACCAGCGCCGCCGATTCCATCACCGAGTGGTTCTCGTCCGGGTCCAGGGAGTCCAGGAGCAGCCGGAACTGGTGGTCCGTGGAGTCGGCCATGACGGCCTCCTTCACCGCGGCGAACAGCTCCGGATCGGCGTGCGCGCCGCGCCAGTTCAGCCGGACGAGACCGGGATCGGACCCGTCCGACGGCACGGCGATCCGGGCCGCCGCCGCGTCGAGCAGGCCGTCGTCGACGACGTCCCACGGCTCGGTGAGCATGGCCGGATCGCTGAGGCAGAGCGCGGAGAGGTAGACCACCCGGTGGAGCAGTTCCGGCACGGCGTTCGCGACGGCGCTGATCGTCAGGCCACCGAGGCTGTTGCCGACCAGGACCACCGGGCCGTGTGCGGCGATCCGCCGCACGACGCCGACGACATGCGTGACGTTGTCGTGCAGGGTCACACCGCTCATCGGGGAGGGGGCGGTGGCCAGCGCCACGGAGTCCTGCGGTTGGCGGTAGTAGGCGGCGGGCACGTCGGCGTGGTCGCCGTGGCCGGGCAGGTCGACGGCGTACGAGCGGTGTCCGAGCAGGGCCAGTTCGTTCTGCAACGGCCCCCAGGCCCGGGCGTTGCTGGAGCCGCCGTGCACGAACACGAAGGTGGGGCGCGAGTTGGCGCGCATGATGAGGATCCTCGTCATCCAGAGGTGAACAGTGGACGTGGGACCCGGTGTCGACGTCGTCGACGGTCGGCACCGCGGTCAGTACGCCGACCGGGTGCGTACGGACTGCCAGTTGTGGATGACGAGACTCATGGCACCGACGCTAACAGCCGGACACGAGCCTGCCGACTTCTTTATTTGCCGCGGACCCGGTGGGCGGTGTCGCGCAGCCACAGGGCGCTGCGCTTGGGCGTACGGGTCTGGGTGGCGTAGTCGACCCGCACGAGACCGAAGCGCTTGTCGTAGCCGTACGCCCACTCGAAGTTGTCCAGGAGCGACCAGGCGAAGTAGCCCCGGACGTCCGCCCCGCCCGTCCGGGCGCGGGCCACGGCGGCCAGATGGGCGGCGAGGTAGGCGGTCCGTTCGGTGTCCTCGACGAAGCCGAGGGCGTCGGGACGGTCCTCGTACGCGGCGCCGTTCTCGGTCACGACCAACGGGATGCCGGGGTAGTCGCGGGAGACGCGCAGCAGCAGCTCGGTGAGGTCGTGCGGCATCACCTCCCAGCCGAGGCAGGTCACCGGGAGGCCTCCGTGCGGCAGGTTGCGGGTGACGGGGATGCCCCGGGCATCGGTGGTGGCGCCGTTCTCGTCGACTCCGGAGGTGCGCATCGAGCGGTAGTAGTTGACGCCCAGGGTGTCGATGGGGCTGCCGATGATGTCGAGGTCGCCGTCCCTGACCGGGATCTCGACGGAGTGCGCGGCCAGGTCCCCGACGAGGTCCTCGGGGTACGCGCCGAGCAGGATCGGGTCGAGGTAGAAGCGGAACCCGAGCGCGTCGGCCCGGCGTGCGGCCTCGTGATCGGCGGCGCTGTCCGTGGCGGGACGGCTGGTGCCGAGGAGGTGCGTGACGGCCAGGTCGAGGGGGCGGCGGGCGGCGGCGCGCAACCGCTGGACCGCGAGGCCGTGTGCCAGGTGCAGGTGGTGCACGGCGTTCACGCCGTCGGCCAGGGAGCGACCTCCGGGCGCGTGGACGCCTTCGACATGGCCGAGGACCGCCGAACAGAAGGGTTCGTTGAGGGTGGTCCAGTGGGTGACGCGGTCGCCGAGCCGCTCGTGGACGAGCTCCGCGTAGTCGGCGAAGCGGTAGGCGGTGTCGCGGGCGGGCCAACCGCCGGCGTCCTGGAGCTCCTGGGGCAGGTCCCAGTGATAGAGGGTCAGCCAGGGGTCGACGCCGTGCGCGAGGAGCTCGTCGACCAGACGGTCGTAGAAAGCGATACCGGCCGGGTTGACCGGGCCGCGTCCGCGCGGCTGGACACGGGACCAGGAGACGGAGAACCGGTACGTGTCCAGACCGAGGGCGGAGAGCAGGGCCACGTCCTCGGGCATGCGGTGGTAGTGGTCGCAGGCCACGTCGCCGGTGTCGCCGTTGTCGACAGCGCCGGGGACACGGCAGAAGGTGTCCCAGATGGACGGCGTACGGCCGTCCTCGTCGACGGCCCCCTCGATCTGGAAGGCGGAGGTGGCGGCGCCGAAGCGGAAGTGCGGCGGGAGGAGGTCGATCAGCGCGTCGTGGTGGGCGGTGGCGGACGGGGCGGGCGCGGACATGGGTGCTCCTGGGAGTCGGAAGGGGACGGGAAGCGGCCCGGGCGCCCTCACGGGCGTCCGGGCCGCGGTCTCGTGACGGATCAGGGCAGTCGGTGGTCCGCGTTCAGCACGGCACCGCGTTCGGGGCGGTACAGGTCGAAGCCCCGGGTGTCGCACTGCAGGCCGCCGACGACGCAGTGGTCGACCAGGGCCTTGAGGGTGCGCTCCTCCCACGCGTTGAAGAAGTCGTAGTGGAAGGAGTAGCCGCGGCCGCTGGCCAGGCGGACCTGGGACATGTCGCCGTTGACCGGCCACGCCATCTTGAACTCGATCATCGGCAGGGCGACGGGGTGGGAGGCCGGGCACATGTTGTCGTTGGTGCCGGGCTTGACGACCGGGTAGGCCATGTGGCTCTTGTGGTCGGGGGTGTCGAGGTACAGGCCGTTCCAGCAACTGGGGGCCTGCATACGCAGGTTGAGCTGTACGTCGGGCCGGCTCGGGCAGCTCGCCGGGATGTCGGTGTTGAAGAAGCTGTCACCGCATTCCCAGCCCTCGACGAACCCCTTGTGGGCCCGGAACTCCTGGGCGCTCTGCATGGGGTTGCCGACGACGAACCGCAGACCCTTGGGGAAGGGCCGCACGCTCCGGTAGTCGGTCACTCCCGCCTTGTAGTAGATGACCTGCGGGCCGACGGGCAGGATCTTCTGGTCACCCTTGTACAGCGAGGGCATCCAGTACGCGGAGGCGTCCGCGGGCGCCTTGCAGGTGGTGTGCCCTCCGTAGAGCGAGCCGGTGGTGCTGGCGGCGTTGGTGGACGTGTTGCCCATGAACGTGTGGTCGTGGGACTTGCCGAACTGGCCCGGGTAGACGATCGGGTCGTCCGGCGCGGTATGGGTGACGGAGCAGCCGGCCTGGAACTCGTGATGGTAGGCCGGGGGCGGGGTCGCCGTGGACGGGGTGACACCGGTGACCTGGGGTACGGCCGGGATGTAGCCGTCTCCGTCGGGGTCGTCGCCCGACGCCTGGGTGGAGGCGGCCATCACGTGGGCGACGGGGGAGACGCCCGCCGGGTGTCCGCCGCCGTGGGCCGAGACCGGCGCGGAGGCCGACGTCCGGCTCTCTCCGCGGGCCGTGGCGGCGGTGTAGGTGTCGACGGTCAGGGCGGAGACGCCCAGGGCGGTGGCGAGCAGTAAGGCGGACAGGGTCCGGCCGCGGATTCTCATCGTGAACTCCTCGTTCTCCTCAGGGGGTCAGCTGTAGACGCCGAACTCGTGGAGCGAGTAGCCCCAGCCGGTGCCGCGCGCGGTGAGCTGGAGCTTGACGTACCGGGCGGTGGTGCCCGTCTCGATGGCGTCGATGTCGCCGTTGCCCGTGGTGGTGGTGTGGATCGTGCGCCAGGTGGTGCCGTTGTCGGAGACCTGGACCTCGTAGGCGCGGGCGTAGGCCGGGTCCCAGACCAGCTGGAGCCGGTTGACGGCGCGGACCGAGCCGAGGTCCACCTGGATCCACTGCGGGTCGCTCCAGTCGCTGGCCCAGCGGGTAGCGGTGTTGCCGTCGGTGGCGTGGGAGGCGGGGCAGGGGCAGTCGCCGTAGGAGGCCTGGGCGGAGGAGGCGGTGGCGGGCCTGTTCAGGGCGATGTTCGTGCCGGCGACGGGCGGGGCGACGACCTTGACGGACTTCGTCTCGATGCCCGCGTTGCCCCGGCCGTCCTCGGACTGGATGTACACCTTCCAGACGCCCAGCTTCTCGGGCGCGGTGACGGCGAAGGTGCCGTTGCCGGTGGCGCGCCACTTCGCCTCGATCAGCCGCTTGTCGCCGTTGGCGTAGTTGCCGCTGAGGAAGATCTTGTGGGTCAGGGGGTCGTTCTCGGGGTCGCGGATGTCGGCGCGGACGGTGAACTCGCCGCCGGCCGGCGCCTGCGACGCCGGGGAGACCGTCATGTTCGTGATGACGGGCGGGGTGTTGTCACCCGCGGTCGACCCGGCGTAGGCCTTCTTCACCGCGTAGTACGAAAGCCGCTTGAGGCCGTCGGGCAGCAGGTTGAACCAGACGCCGCCGAAGTCGTGCTCGAGGCCGTAGTGGAACATCGTCGCTCCGAGAGCCACGCCCTGGTGTCCGGTGATGCAGTTCCAGGCCTTGGTGTAGCCCTCGGCCTTCTGGACGTCGGTCGGCTCGTCGGGGATGCCGTTGACGTCGTCGGGCACCTCCCACTCGCCGGCGTTCCCCGTCTCGGTGATGATGTACGGCTTGTTGTAGCCGCCGTCGACCCAGTCCTGGCGCACCCCGCAGATGTCGCCGTAGGCGTTCATCGAGTACAGGTCGAGGTCAGGGGCGTTGCGCTTGTAGTAGGGCCAGGCACCCGTCCACGCGTCGGTGGAGGTCACGGGGTGGTCGGGGTCGATGGAGTGGATCTTCTTGGCGACGTCGTTGACGAAGGTCGTGTACGCGTTGCGCTGGGCCTCGAGCTCGGTGCCGCCGTAACAGTTCTGCAGACCGAGGACCGACTCGTTGCCGACGTTCCACATGAGCGTCGCCGGGTGGGACTTGTAGGTCTCGACCCACTTCGCGAACTCGGTGAGCATGGTGTTCTTGTACGCGGTGTCCGTCACGTAGTTCACACAGCCGCCGGACCCGGGGCCACCGCCCGGCTGGAGCCAGAAGCCGTTCATCACCTTGAGACCGTGGGCGGCCGCCGCGTCGAGCAGGGCCTTGCTGGAGGCGTCGGTCCCCCAGGTCCGGACGGTGTTGACACCCATGGACTTCAGGTCCGGCATGTAGCGGGGAGCGTCGGCCATCGCCGGACCCCAGGTGAGGCCCTTGACCGTGTACGGCTGGCCGCCCACCGTCAGCTGCCAGTTGCCCTGGGAGCCCGCCACGCGTACGGCGCCCTGCGGCGGGTTGGTACCGCCGCTCTCGCCGTACACCCGGAACTCCCACAGGGAGTAGCCGTAGCCGGTGCCACGGGTGACGCCCTGGAGGCGGACGTAGCGGCCGGTTCCGGTGACCGCGAGCTCGTCGGTGCCTCCGTCGCCGGCGGTCACGGACTTCACGGTGCGCCAGTCGGTCCCGTTGTCGGAGAGCTGGATGTCGTACGCCTTGCCGTACGCGCCCTCCCAGTTCAGGACGACGCGGCTGATGTTCGTGCTGCTGCCCAGGTCGACCTGGATCCACTGGGAGTCGGTCCACTGGCTCGCCCAGCGGGTTCCGGTGAGGTCGCCGTCGACCGCCGCGGCCGCGGACCAGGCGGCACCCTCGCTCGACGAGGCGGTGGCGGGCTTCCCCTGGGAGAGGAGGGTCTCCGCGGCGGTGGCGGGCGCGGAGGTCAGCAGGGTGGTGGAGGTGGCGAGCAGGGCACCGAGGGAGACGAGTGAGCCTGCGGTGCGGGCGCGGGCGTGCCGTGGTCTCGATGAGGGGGTGATCGTGGTCATGGCGGCTCCTGGAGGGAGGAGGGAGAGGGGCGGGAGGCCGGGACGCGCCGGACAGAGGGCGCGTCCCGGCGGGACCGTCAGGGGAAGGACACGACCGTGGACGGCACGGTCGAGGTGCCGGCGGGGATGGTGGACGCCCCGGTGTTGTTGATGACGTGGTTGTAGTGGCCCATTCCGCCGAGCGAGACCACCAGGAGGCTGTGGAACTTCACGCCCGGCTTGACGGGTGCCTTGAAGCCGTGGTCCTGCACGATGGTCGGGTCCACGTTGTAGTTGCAGTAGCTGCCGAGGCCCCATGCCTCGTGGGTGTTCACCGAGTCGTCGACGCGGTAGGCGGCGTACCCCTTCGTCGTGCCGTTCTGGATGGCGGCCTGGTTGGGGGCGTCGTACGCCTTCTCGTTCTGGTAGAAGATCGTGCGGCCGCGTTCGCCGTACCACTCGACGTCGTACTTGTTGAAGTGCTCGACGAACAGGCCTGTGGCGAGCACGTCGTCGCCGTTGACACGGACGCCGTAGTCGGCGCGGTTGGTCTCCCAGCCCCAGCCCTCGCCGTGGTCGGCGCGCCAGACCCAGGTGTGGTCGATGATCGCGTCGTCACTGTTCACGACCATGCTGGTGGTGGCCTTGCCGACGTGGGCGCCGCCGATGCGGATGTAGACGTCCTGCACGGTGGTCGGGTTGGCGGCGTGGTCTGCGCCGGAGTTCTGCGGTCCGAGCTCCAGCAGGGTCGGCGAGTTGACCGGTCCCGCGTCGATCAGGAAGCCGGCGAGCCGGACGCCGTCGACGTCGGCGACCTTCATCGCGGTGACGCCGTTGTCCGGGATGATCGTGGCGAGGCCGAGGCCGAGCACGATGGTGTTCGCCCGGTTCACGTTGATGCTCTGGTCGACGTGGTAGACGCCCGGGGTGAAGAGCAGGTGCAGGCCCTGGGCCAGTGCCTGGTTGATCGTGGCGGCGGTGGCGCCCGGCTTGACGACGTAGAACTGGCTCAGGGGGATGGACTCGCCCTGCGGGTTGCCGCCGGCCCAGCTGGTGCCACGGGCGTTGACCCGCTTGGCGGGCGCGAACACCTTGTACTCGTTGCCGTCCAGGTAGAGGTACGGCTTCTCGCGGGAGATCGGAGTGGTGTCGAGCGTGGTGTAGCGGGGCTCGGGGAAGGAGGTGGCCGGAGCGCCCTCGACGCCCGAGAAGGTCTGGTTCCACACGCTGTTGGACCAGCCGCCGATGGAGCTCTCCCGGGTGTACCACTGCTGCTGGGAGTAGTTGCCGACCTGGCCGTCGATCTTCGAGTCGGCGATGTAGCCGCCGCTGGCCCAGCCGTAGCCGTTCGGTGCGAGGTTGAGACCGCCCTTGACGTGCATACGGCGGAAGGAGGACGCCTGCGAGACGGCCCACCTGTTGGTGCCGTTGACCGGGTTGAGGGTCAGGCCCTCCGCGCCGCGCCAGAAGTTCTGCGTGGCGTTGCCGTTGAACCAGCCCGCGTCGACGGTCACGTCACCGTTGATGGTGGTGTCGCCGGGGCGCAGTCCGAGGCCGGCGATCTGGGTGTAGAAGCCGATCTGGGCGTTGAGACCGTTGTACGTACCCGGCTTGAAGAGGAAGGCGTGACGGCCGGCACCGAACTGGGCCGACTCCTGCTGCTGGAAGACCTGGTCCAGCTTGGCCTGGATGCCCGGCGTGGACGGGTCCATGACGTGCACGTTGGGGCCGAGGTCGCCGCCGCCGGGCAGGGTCGGGCCGGTGCCGTCGGTGGAGCCGTACACCTGGAACTCCCAGAGCGAGAAGCCGTATCCGGTGGCCCGGGTGAGGCCGTTCATCCGGATGTAGCGACCGGTGCCCGAGAGGGTGACGTCGTCGGTGCCTCCGTCGCCGGCGGAGACGGCGGTGACGGTCCGCCAGTCGGTGCCGTTCTCGGAGGACTGGATCTGGTAGCTCTTGCCGTAGGCGCCTTCCCAGGTCAGGACGGCGTGGCTGAGCGTGGAGCTCTTGCCGAGGTCGACCTGGAGCCACTGGGCGTCCTGCCACGAGCTGGCCCAGCGGGTGCCGGTGAGGTTGCCGTCGACCGCGGCGCTCGCGGCGAAGGCGGGGCCCTCGGTGGAGGAGGCGGTGGCCGTCTTCCCCTGCGAGAGCAGAGTGGGGGCGGCGTGCGCCGTCGTGGCGGGGGCCAGGGCGAGCAGGCTGCCGGCCAGCGACGCGACGAGCGCGCCGACGGTGGCCCGTCGGACGGCTGAGGCGGGGCGCCGGAAGGCCGGCGGGGACCCGACGGAAGACATGGGGCTCCTCTGGATACATGGGGGAAACGTGGGAGAGCGCTCTCCGAAACCTTGCCTGTGGGGCGAGTTGACGGTCAAGGCGTATGACACGGCTTTTCTTTTGACTTTCATTAAGTGTCGACCGCAAGGGTTTCTGTCATCCCTCGGACCGTCCTCCCACCGGACACACGGCACCGTTAAGGTGCGCGGGTGGGGAATCGAGGACCGACACTGGAAGACGTCGCACGCGAGGCGGGGGTATCGCGCGCCACGGTGTCCCGCGTCGTCAACGGCGTGCGGAACGTGGCCCCCGACATCCAGCGGGCCGTCCGCGACGCCGTCGCCCGCACCGGCTACACGCCCAACCAGGCCGCCCGTTCCCTGGTGACCAGACGCACCGGAACCGTCGCCCTCGTGCTCTCCGCGACCGGCAGCGCCTTCGCCGCCAGGGTGTTCTCCGACCCCTTCTTCGGCCGGATCGTCGACGGCGTCCTGCCGGCCCTCCGGGAGCGCGCGATCCAACCGGTGCTGCTCGTCGCCGAGTCGGAACAGGCCAGGACCCAACTCGTCGAGTACCTACGGCAGGGAGGCGCCGACGGCGCCCTGGTGGTACCGCTCGACGCGGACGACCCGCTGCCGGCGATGCTGGTGGCAGCGGGCCTCCCCACCGTGCTGTTCGGCCGCCCCCGCGTCGGCGACCGGTGCGCCTACGTCGACCTCGACAACCCCGCGGGCGCCCGCCTGGCGGCCGAGCACCTGTGGGCCACCGGCCGGCGGCGCCCCGCCACCATCGCCGCACCGGCCACCGCCCCCACGGCGGACGAACGCCTGGACGCCTTCCGGGAGGCACTCGCCGCCCACGGCGTGACGTCGGTCCCCGTCGTACGGGGCCGCTTCACGGTCGACAGCGGCAGACGCGCCATGGCCAGACTCCTCAAGGACCACCCGGCCATCGACGCGGTCTTCGCCGCGAACGACCTGATGGCCCAGGGCGCCTGCCAGTACCTGCGCGAACAGGGCGTCGCCGTCCCCGGCACGGTGGCCGTCGTGGGCTTCGACGACTCCATGGCCGCACGGAAGGCCCAGCCGCAACTGACCACCGTGCGCCAGCCGGTGGAGCGGATGGCCGCGGCCATGACGGACCTCCTGATCGAGCAGCTCGACGGCGGCCGCTCCGACCCGGCCTCGAAGACCTTCGAGCCGCTCCTCGTCGTACGCGAGTCGGCCTGACCTCGCCGGGTACGCGAGTCAGCTGACCTCGCCGGCGGCGCGGCCGACAGCGCGGAGCCGCCGGGCGTCCGAAAGGACACCCCGGCGGCGCTCACGTCGGGTCACGGGGTCAGCCGGCGGTCGCCTCCCGGTGGGCGCGGACGATGTCCGCGTACCGACGGCCGCTCGTCTTCACCGTCCTGCGCTGGGTGGCGTAGTCGACGTGGACGAGGCCGAAGCGCTTGTCGTATCCGTAGGCCCACTCGAAGTTGTCCAGCAGCGACCAGGCGTAGTACCCGGCCAGTGGGGCGCCCTTGCGCACGGCACGGGCACAGGCCGCGAGGTGCTCCTCCAGGTAGCGGGTGCGCTCCGGGTCGTGGACCTCGCCGTCGGGGCCGACGGTGTCGGGGAAGGCCGAGCCGTTCTCGGTGACGTACAGCTTCCGTACGCCGTACTCCTCGGTGAGCCGCAGCAGGAGCGCCTCCAGGCCGCCTCCGTCGATCTGCCAGTCCATGCCGGTCCGCGGCACCTCGGGGAGGCGCACCTCGCGGGCGTACGGGACGGGGCCCGCCGGGTCGTCGGCGACGGTGACCGGGAAGTAGTAGTTGAGGCCGTGCCAGTCGAGCGGCGCCGCGATGGTCTCCGCGTCCCCGGCCCGCTCGGGCAGCTCCACCCCGTACAGCTCGCGCATGTCGGCGGGGAAGCCGCGCCCGTACACCGGGTCGAGCCACCAGCGGTTCGTGTGGCCGTCCATACGGGCAGCCGCGGCGATGTCCTCGGGCCGGGTGGAGGCGGCCTCGACGGTGGAGTGGTTGGTCACCAGACCGACCTGGGCGCCGGGGGCGGCGGCGCGGATCGCCTGGGTGGCGAGGCCGTGCCCGAGGAGAAGGTGGTACGAGGCACGCACGGCGGCGGTGATGTCGGTGAGACCGGGGGCCATCCGGCCCTCCAGGTGGCCGATCCACCCCGAGCAGAGAGGCTCGTTGAGGGTGGCCCACTGGCTGACCCGGTCACCGAGGCGCTCGGCCACGACGGAGGCGTACGCGGCGAGGTGCTCGGCGGTGGCCCGCTCGGTCCAGCCGCCGTGGCTGTCGCGGACCCGGTCCTGGAGGACCTGCGGCAGGTCCCAGTGGTAGAGGGTGACGGACGGGGTGATCCCGGCGTCGAGAAGGCCGTCGACGAGCCGGTCGTAGAAGTCGAGCCCGGCGGCGTTGACGGGCCCGTCGCCGCCGGGGACGACGCGCGGCCACGCGACGGACAGCCGGTAGGCGTCCGTGCCGAGGCCCTTCATCAGGGCGACGTCCTCGGGCCAGCGGTGGTAGTGGTCGCAGGCGGTGTCGCCGTGGTCGCCGTTGTCGATCGCGCCGGGCACGCGGGAGAAGGTGTCCCAGATGGACGGGGCCCTGCCGTCCTCGGCGACGGCGCCCTCGATCTGATAGGCGGAGGTCGCCGTACCCCAGGCGAAGTCCGGAGGGAAGGCCTCCAGATCGAGCGGGGTGAGGGAGTCGGCGTCGGTGGATTCGGACACGGGGAACCTCTTCGAGTTCGGTGTGGAGAGGGGCGGCGTCGGTGCGGGGAGGGACGTCGGTACGGGGAGGGACGTCACTTGACCGCACCCGCGGTGAGGCCGGCGACGAGATAGCGCTGGAGGAGCAGGAAGCCGACGACGACGGGGACGCTCACCACGAGGGAGGCCGCCATCACCTGGTTCCAGTAGACGTCGTTCTGGGTGGCGTACCCCTGGAGACCGACGGCGAGGGTCCGCGTGGCGTCGTTGGTCATGACGGAGGCGAAGAGCACCTCGCCCCACGCGGTCATGAAGGCGTACACGGCGACGGCGATGATGCCGGGGGACGCGGCCGGGACGATGACCCGGAACAGCGCGCTGATCGGCCCGCACCCGTCGACCTTGGCTGCTTCGTCGAGTTCCCGGGGGATCGAGTCGAAGTACCCGGTCAGCATCCAGATGGAGAACGGCAGCGAGAAGGTCAGATAGGTGAGGATCAGACCTTCGCGGGAGCCGAAGAGGGCGATACCGGTGGCGTTGCCGATGTTCACGTAGATGAGGAAGAGCGGCAGCAGGAAGAGGATGCCGGGGAACATCTGCGTGGAGAGGACCGTCACCGTGAAGACCCGCTTGCCGCGGAAGGTGTAGCGGCTGACGGCGTACGCGGCGAAGATCGCGACGACCACCGAGAACACCGTGGCCGCGCCCGCGACGACGATCGAGTTCACGAAGTAGTCGGCGAGCGGGACGGTCTCCCAGATGTCGACGTACGGGCGGAGGGTGAGCCCGGTGGGGATCCACTGGAACTTCCCCGACACGTCCGCCAGCGGCTTGAGCGAGCTGGAGATCATCACGTACACCGGCAGCACCACGAACGCGGTGAGCAGGGTGAGGAAGATCCGCCGGGTCCAGAGGAACGACCGCGGCGCGGCCATGGGGGAGCGCGGGGTGCCCCGCAGCGCCCGCCCCTGTGCGTGGCTAGACATCGGAGGTCTTCCTTCCGCGGGTGGTGAGCAGGAGGTAGACGCCCGTGACGACGAGGAGGAAGAGCAGGAGCAGCACGGACATGGCCGAGCCTGTGCCGAAGTTCCACGTCTGGAAGGACGACTGGTAGATGTGGAGGGAGATCAGGTCGGCGGCTTCGGGCGCCGCCTTCCCGAAGAGCACGAACGGCGTGTTGAAGTCGTTGAACGTCCAGAGGAAGAGGACGAGCACGAGGACCTGGTTGACGGACCGCAGTGACGGCAGGGTGATGTGCCGGATCTGCTTCCACACGCCGGCCCCGTCGAGCGAGGCCGCCTCGTACATGTCGCGGGGGATGTTCTGAAGCCCCGCCATGACGGTGAGGAAGGCGAACGGCCAGCCCTTCCACACCGAGACGACGAGCAGGGCCCAGAAGCTGTTGTCCCCGATGAGCCAGAAGGCGGGACTGTCGCCGATGCCGAGCTGGTCGTGGAGGACGTGGTTGATGAGGCCGTTGTCCCGCTGGAACATGAACGCCCAGGTGATCACGGCGGCGTAGACGGGCAGCGCGTACGGGACGAGGAAAAGCGTCCTGAGGATGCCGCGGCCCCGGAAGTTCTCCTGGAGGAAGATCGCGGCGGCCGTCCCGAGGAGCCAGCAAAGACCCACGGAGAGGAGGGTGAACTGGCAGGTCGTCAGGAAGGACTTGAGGAGCGCCTGGCCGACGGGGGCGTCGAAGTCGATCGAGACGGTGTAGTTGTCGAGGCCCGACCAGGGCGCGTCGGCCCAGCTCCGGATGTAGAACTGGGTGAGTTCCTTGAAGCTCATGGTGATGCCCATGAGCATCGGGGCGAGGTGGACGAGGAGTTCGAGGAGCAGGGCGGGCAGGAGCAGAAGGTACGGCAGTGCGATGAGGCGACGCCCGGAGCGGCGTGGTGCGCGCGCCTCTCCGGGTGTGGCCTTGCGCACCGTCCGCTCACTCGGGGGAGTGACGACGGTCTCGGTCATGGTGGGGCGGCCTACTTCTTGGGCATCTGCTGCTGGGCCTTTTCGAGCTTGGCCCGCACGGAGTCCGTGGTGACCGGGCGGCCCGCCGCGGCGTCGGCGAACAGCTCCTTGACGGCGGTGCCGACGACCGTCTCGAACTGCGACTCCTCCGGGACCTGCGGCAGGGCGGCGGCGCTGGTGGCGAGGGTGTCGCGGATGACGGCGAGCCACGGGTCGGCGAAGACCGGGTCGTTCTGCGCGGACTTGACCGGCGTCACCGAGCCGTAGGCCTTGTTGAGGAGGATTTGCTCGTCGTCGCTGGTCATGAACTTCACGAACTTCAGCGCGCCGTCGAGGTTCTTGGTGTTCTTGAAGACGGCCATGTTGATGCCGGCGACCATGGAGTTGGTCTGCTTGCCCGCGCCCGGCTTGCCGGACGGGACCGGCGCGGGGGCGACGCCCCACTCCTCCGGGGTCATGCCCTGGGACTCGAAGGTCTGCGACGGCGTCTGCCACAGCACCATGCCGGTCTTGTTCTTGGCGAAGTCGCTGAGGGACTGGTTCTGGGCGTACTCGGCGTTGCCGGGCGCGACGATCTTCTGCGCGGCCATGAGGTCGACGTACTGCTTGACGGCGGCGACGGCTCCGTCGGAGGTGAAGTCCGGCTTGCCGTCGGCGGTGAAGAAGTCGGCGCCGTGCTGCTTGCCGAGGACGAAGACCTGGTGGATGTTGTTCGAGAGGTTGGAGCCCTCGACGCCGATGCCCCACTTGCCGTCCTTGCTGATCTTCTTGCCGGTGGCGATCAGCTCGTCCCAGGTGGTCGGCGGCTTCGCTATGCCGGCGTCCTTGAACATCTTCTTGTTGTAGTAGAGCGCGTACGCCATCGAGTAGAGGGGAACGGCGGCCGGGTCCTTGCCCGGGACGCCGGTGGAGCCGAGCGCGGAGTCGACGAAGCGGCCCTTGCCGCCGATGGCCTCGAAGTTCTTCTGGTCCCAGGGGAGCAGCGCCCCGGTGGACTGGAGGGAGGCGCTCCAGGTGTTGCCGATGTTGAGGATGTCGGGTCCCTGACCGGACGTGGTCGCGGCGAGGATCCGGTTGAGCAGGTCGGACCACGGGATCACCTCCAGCTTGACCTTGATCCCGGTCTGCTTCTCGAACCGGTCGAGCTCGGGCTGCAGGACCTTCTTGTCGACCTCGAGGCTGGAGCCCTGGTTGGTGGCCCAGTAGGTGAGGGTCTTCGGCGACGCCTCGCTCCCCCCACCGCCGCCGCAGGCGGTCGCGGTGAGGACGAGGGAGAGGGTGACGGCACCGGTGACTGCGGCTCTGACTCTGCGCATGGCTCGTGGGCCCTTCGGGGACGACGACGGGACGCCGATGCGGTGAGCGTCTGGAAGCCTCGCCGTCACATCGGCTTAATTTAGGATGTGAGTTAAACCCCATGAGAAGGTCGCGTCAAGGCTTGTAGTGCGGGTATGTTGCAACGAACGACTTCAGAGACGGGGACCAAAGTGCACGCGAGAACTGGTCGTACGGTGCGTGACCTGCGGCGCGAGAACCGCACCGCCGTCCTGCGCAAGCTGTACTTCGACGGCCCGATGAGCCGCCTCATGCTCGGTCCCGCGACCGGCCTCAGCTCGGGTTCCGTCAGCAACGTGGTCGCCGAGCTCGTCGCGGAGGGCCTGGTCGAGGAGGCCGGAAGCATCGACTCCGCCGGCGGCCGCCCCCGCACCCTCGTCCGGATCACCCCCGCCAGCGGCTTCATGATCGGCGTCGACATCGGCGAGACCCGCGTCAGGATCGAGCTGTTCGACCTCACCCTCGCCGAACTCGCCCGCGCCGAACGCCCGTTGTCCAGCTCGGGCCCTCGCACGGCCCGCTACGACGTGGACCTCGTCGTCGCCCACCTCCGGGAGGGCATCGCGGAGGTGCTCCAGACCGCGGACGTGCCGGCCGACCGCCTCCTGGGCGTCGGTGTGGGTGTGCCGGGCATCGTGGCCCGCGACGCCGGTGAGGGCGCGGTCGTGCACGGTCAGACGATCGGCTGGGACGCGGTCCCGTTCGAGCGTCTGCTGCGGGCCGCGGTGGACCTGCCGGAGGAGGTCCCGTACTGGATCGACAACGGCGCCAAGACCCTGGGCCAGGCCGAGATGTGGTTCGGCGCCGGGCGCGGGGC
>NZ_JBIWIO010000003.1:574521-759477 GCF_044764665.1 Streptomyces sp. NPDC093795 | reverse complement strand
GTGCACCCCCGCCCGGGTGCCAACCCCACCCCCCCGCGGGTCCCGATCGCCCGTTGCGGGGGCCCGCCGGGGGCGCCCCGCGCGAGACCCGCCAAACCCGCGAACGGGGGGGGCCCCCGCGGGGCGGGGGCCCACCCCTCTCGTGTGCCGCGGAAGCCGTCCGGTGCGGACGGACACGGACTCAGAGAAGGTCCCGTCGGTCGTTGTCGGTCACGGTGGTGGTGGCCGGCGGGACGACGAGCCGACGCCGCCTCAGGATGCTGGTGTAGACCGCCGTTCCGATGATGCCGACGGCCATGAGGATCAGACCGACAAGATCGAGGTTGATCCCCTCGACCTCCCAGTCGGACGCGAACGTGAGAATGGCTCCGACCGCGATCAGGATGATGCAGACACCCAGACCCATGATTCCTCCCTAGTGGGTGAGATGGGCATCGGCTACCCCGGTCCTTCCAGCTCATCCCCGGCTCATCCCCGGCTCGGCGCCGGGGTGGACGACGATCACCACGGCCGTCACGACGAGGACGAGCGCCTTCCGCCGTGCCCCCGGTTTTGGATTGTCGGAGGATCATCAATACGATCCGGCGATGATCACGAGAAAACGGCTGGCGACCGGGGCCTGCGCGCTGCTCGCCGCCCTGGGCGTCGCGCTCCTGCCGACGAGCGCGACCGCCGACGAGCCGGTCGCGAAGGAATCCCCCAAGGTCGAGCTGGTCCTCGACGTCAGCGGCTCCATGCGGGCCAAGGACATCGACGGCAAGTCCCGGATGGTCGCGGCCAAGCAGGCCTTCAACGAGGTCCTGGACGCGGTGCCCGAGGAGGTCCAGCTGGGCATCCGCACGCTGGGCGCCGACTACCCCGGGCCGGACCGCAAGCGGGGCTGCAAGGACACCCGGCAGCTCTACCCGGTGGGCCCGCTCGACCGGACCGAGGCGAAGACCGCCGTGGCCACCCTGGCCCCGACGGGCTGGACCCCGATCGGCCCGGCGCTGCTCGGCGCGGCCGAGGACCTGGAGGGCGGCGACGCCACCCGCAGGATCGTGCTCATCACCGACGGCGAGGACACCTGCGCCCCGCTCGACCCCTGCCAGGTGGCGCGGGAGATCGCGGCGAAGGGCATCCACCTCGTCATCGACACCCTGGGCCTGGTGCCGAACGCCAAGACCCGGCAGCAGCTCACCTGCATCGCGGAGGCGACCGGAGGCACGTACACCTCGGTCCACCGCACCGAGGACCTCTCCCGCCGGGTCCGGCAGCTGGTCGACCGCGCCGCCGACCCGGTCGTCACGCCCGTGGCCACCGGGGGCGCCGATCGCTGCGCCGACGCGCCGCAGCTCAAGCCCGGCCTGTACACCGACCGCGAGACCTTCGGCCAGCACCGCTGGTACCGGGTGGAGCTGCTGCCCGGTCAGGAACTGCGCGCCTCCGTCAGCGTGTCGGCCGACCGCGCCGTCGACAACGACTACGGGGTACTGCTTCGCGCCGTCACCCGGCACGGCCGGGAGATCGTGCGCGGCTCCGAGGCGGGCGACGGGCGCACCGACGTGATCTCGACGGGCCTGCGCTATCCGAAGCCGGAGCTGGACGACGGGCCCGGGGACGCCAAGCCGGCCGCCGAGACGGTCTGTCTCCAGGTCAGCAACTCGTTCTCCGCTCCCCCGTCGGTCAAGAGGACGCCCGGCATGCCCATCGAGCTGACGGTGGATGTCGTCGACGGCCCGTCGGCCGCTTCGGACGTGGCCTCGTTCGGTCTCGGCCGCGGCTGGTGGCTGCTGGGCGCGCTGGTGCTCGTCGGCTTCCTGGCCGGTCTGCTCTGGGGCTGGGTGTCCCGTTGGCGCGTCGCTGTCTGGAGGACCCACTGATGCGTACCGTACGCATGCTCGCCGCGGCCGCGCTCACGGGCGCCGCGCTTCTCGGCCTCGCGGGTCCGGCCGCCGTGGCCGACTCCCCGCCCGCCACCGCGGACCCGGACACCCGGTCCACGGCCGGGCCGACGGAGGCCGGCACGACCTTCCGTACCGCCGCCCGGTTCCTTCCGGGGCAGCACGCCACCGCACGGGCCGCCACGGGTGACTACCTGTATTGGGTGTTCCCGGCGGACACCGGTCAGCGGTCTACGGTGAAGGCCACCGTGACGCTGCCCGACACGGCCCTGCGGCACGGGCCGACGACCTGGCGGGTCGACGTGTACGACGGGCTGCGGCGCCGTCAGCCGTGCATGTACGGGACGCAGTCCCGTACGGCGGCGAAGGAGACCGCGGCCGTGGAACTCGCCTGTGTGCTGCGGCCGGTACGCGCCGCGGCCGACGCCTGGGCGAACGACCCGCTGCCCGGCAGCTACTACATACGGCTGACCGTCACGGGCCTGCCGGACGAGGACCTCGGCCAGCCGTTCTCGGCCCGGATCGGGGTGACCACCGTCGACAAGAACGGCGCCTACGCCTCGGACGGCGCGCTCGCCGCGCCGCTCGTACCCGGGGCGACGACCGCCGACCGGGCGGAGGCCGACGCCGAGGCCGGCCGGCCCTCGGCCGTCGAGGCCGCGGCCCCCGAGGACGGCTGGTCCTCCGGCTGGTGGTCCGACCGCTGGCTCTGGACCGCGGCGGGCGGCGTGCTCGCGGCGCTCGCGGGCGTCGGCGGCTATGTGCTCACGCGCGGCGCGGGACGCCCGTCCCGGGTCCCGCCGGCCGCCTGACGGTCGCCCGCACGAAGGCCCCCGCCGGGACGGTGGGGGCCTTCGTGGTGCCGTGGGCTCACCGGCGGGCGGGGAAACCATGGACGCGGGCGCCGGCCACGAGAGCCACCACCGGGACGAGCAGGACGAGCACGGTCCAAGGCAGGGCACGGGCGCCGAGGCCGTCGAGCAGGACACCGCCCGCGAGGCCGCCGGCCGCCATGGCCGCGTTCCAGAGGCTGACCAGCATGGTCTGCGCGGTGTCGGCGGCGTCCCCGCCGGCGTCCGCGACGGCGGTCTGGAGCAGGGTGGGCGCGCCGCCCCAGCCGAACCCCCAGAGGACGGCGGCCGTCAGCACGAGCGCGGTGCTGCCGCCCGGGACGGCGAACGCGGCGGCCGGGACGGCGAGTACGGCGGCCGCTACGGCGAACAGGAGCGTCCCCGCGAGGGTCAGGATCCGCAGCCTGCGGTCGATGTGCCGGCCGGTGAACCAGATCCCGGCCAGCGAGGCGGCGCCGAAGACGAGCAGGACGAGCCCGGTGGAGCCGGCCAGGCCGAGATGCCCGAGGTAGGCGGCGACGTAGGTGTAGAGGACGGTGTGGGCCAGGACGAGCGTGAAGGTGGCGGCCAGGACCGGGAGGACACCGGGCACCTTCAGGGTGCGGGCGACCGGTGCCCGCCCGCCGGGTGCCTCGCCCGGCAGGTCGGGCACGGCGAGCGCGATCCAGCCGAGGAGTGCGACGGCGATGACGGTCATGGCGGTGAACGCCGTGCGCCAGCCCACGGCCTCGCCGAGGAAGGTGCCGGCCGGCACGCCGAGGGAGAGGGCGAGCGGGATGCCGGTCATCGCGACGGCGACGGCGCGGCCCTGGAGGTGTGGCGGGGCGATCCGGCGGGCGTACCCCGCGAGGAGGGCCCAGGCGACGCCCGCGGCGACCCCGGCGAGGAACCGGGCGCCCATGGTGAGGGCGTACGAGGAGGAGAAGGCCGTGACGGTGTTGGCGGCGGCGAATCCGGCGACCGAGGTGAGCAGCAGGCGCTTGCGGCGCCATCCGGCGGTGCGCGCGGCCAGGGGTACGGCGGTGAGGGCCGTCCCGAGGGCGTAGACGGTGACGGACTGACCCATGGCGGCCTCGCCGACGCCGAGGTCGGCGCTCATGGCGGGCAGGACACCGGCGGGGAGGGTCTCGGTGAGGCTGGTGACGAAGACGGCGGTGGCGAGGGCGAGCAGGGCGAGGAGGGGCAGCCGGCCGGAGGGGGCGGGCGTGTCCGTGGCGGGGAGCGCGGCGGAACGGGCCGCCGCTGTCGTGTGGTTGGCCATGGGGCTATGCTCGAACCCTCACATTGATGTGAAGGTCAAGCGAGTCCCCGGAGGGACGTCCCATGCGGATCGGAGAACTGTCGGAGCGCACCGGGACACCCCGCCGGCTGCTGCGCTACTACGAGGAGCAGGGTCTCATCGTCGCGGACCGGCTGCCCAACGGATACCGGGACTACGACGCGTCGAACGTGGACCGGGTCGCGCAGATCCGCGGCCTCCTGGACGCCGGTCTGCCGACCCGGATCATCAAGCAGATCCTGCCGTGCCTGGACAAGCCGCGCGTCATCCACTTCCCGGACGCCACCCCGGAGATGCTGGCCACCCTGGAGGAGGAGCGGGACCGGATGACCGAGCGGATCCGCTGCCTCACCCGGAACCGGGACGCGGTGGCGGAGTACCTGGACGCGGTACGCGCGAAGCCCGCGGCGGCGTCGGCGTAGCCGTTCACGGACGGCCGGTCACTCCATCCGGCGGGCGCCCTCCAGGACGGCCTGGCGGATGCGGTGGTAGGTGCCGCAGCGGCAGATGTTGCGGATCGTGTCGAGGTCGGCCTCGGTGATCTCCCGGCCGGCCTCCCTGGCCCGTCGGACCTCCGCCACCGCGGTCATGATCTGGCCCGGCTGGCAGTAGCCGCACTGGGCGACGTCGAGGTCGAGCCAGGCCTCCTGCATCGGGTGGAGGTCGCTCCCCACGGTGTCCGGGAGGCCCTCGATGGTGGTGACCTCGTCGTCCGGCCCGAGCTCGTCGACGGGCACGGCGCAGGGCGTGAACGCCTTGCCGTTGAGGTGGCTCGTACAGGCTCGGCAGACGCCGACCCCGCAGCCGTACTTGGGTCCTGTGACGCCGAGGACGTCGCGGAGGACCCACAGGAGCCGGACGTCGCCCTCGACCTCGGCGGTGACGGCCTTGCCGTTCAGGATGAAGGTGTGCTGCGGCACGGGGACTCCAGGTCTCTACAGGGCGCGGTCGCGGCCGTCGGTGGGCGAGGCGGGGACGGGCGGGACGGTGGGCAGGGGGGTGAAGGCGAGCGGCTCGGCGTGGTTGACGGGGAAGACCGTCGGCATCGTGCCGGTGGCCCGGCCGTAGGCGCAGGCGACGGCGGCCATGGCGCCGGCGACCGCGAGTTCGCCGGCGCCGCCCGGCTTGTCGTCGGTCGGGGACATCACGATGATCTCGAGTTCGGGCGGGGTGTTCCACTGCCGGGTGTAGAAGTACTGGTCCCAGCTGCCTTCGAGGAAGTGCCCGTCGCGCAGGTGGAGGCCGGACGTCAGGGTGATGGCGATGCCGTCGGAGATGCCGCCCATCATCTGGGCCTCGAGGCCGCGCGGGTTGACGGCGAGGCCGACGTCGACGGCGCAGACCACCTTGGTCACGCGCGGACCGGTGTAGGCGCCGGGGATCTTCCGTCCGGTGGTCTCGGGGCGGCAGTCGATCTCGGCGAGGACGGCGACGGCGGAGTGGTACTCGGTGTGGACGGCGATGCCCTGGGCCGTACCGGCGGGCATGGTCCGGCCCCACTCCCCCACCTCGGCGACCTTGTCGAGCACGGCACGGGCCCGGGGGTCCTTCGTGAGCCGACGCCGCAGCGCGTACCTGTCCTGGCCCATGCGCTTCGCCAGTTCGTCCATGACGAGCTCCTGCGCGCAGCGGACGTTGGGCGAGTAGATGTTGCGCATGGAACCGGTGTTGAAGCCCTTGTCGGTCTCCGCGAGCAGCTGGGTGGTGGCGCCGAGGTGGTACGGGCTGATCTGGGTGAGCTGGAACATCGTCTGGGAGAAGGCGGCGTCGGCGACCGGGAGCCGGGCCGCCTCCGCCGTGAGGACCTCCCCGATGCCGTGGCCGAAGTCGGTGGCCACGGAGGTGTGGCGCTGCTCGTACGTGAGGACCTCACCGAGCGCGTAGGTGGCGCGGACCCGTGAGGTGGACATGGGGTGCGTACGGCCCTGGCGGAAGTCGTCGGTGCGGTGCCACATCAGCTTGACGGGCTTGCCGAGCGCCTTGGAGATCTCGACGGCCTCGTGGGCGGCGTCGGAGAACAGCTTGCGGCCGAAGGAGCCGCCGCCCTCGGTGACATGGACGCGGACGGCGGGGACCGGAAGTCCGAGCTTGAGGGCGATCTGCTCCTGGGCGACGATCGGGGCCTTGAGAGAGGCCCAGATCTCGGCGGAGTCCTCCCGGACGTCGGCGATCGCGCAGTTGGTCTCCAGGGCGCCGTTGCTGGCGAAGTGGAAGGTGAAGCGGGCGTCGACCGCCTTGGTGAGCAGGGGCAGCGGCGGTACGACCAGGGGGAGTTCGGCGCGGCGGAGCTTCGCGAGGACGGTGGCGTCGGAGGCTCCCTCCGCGGTGCCGGGACCCCAGTCGACCCGGAGGGCGCGGACGGCGTCGACGCACTGGCCGAAGGTGCGGCCGCGGACGGCGACGCCGGTGGAGACGGTCACGACGTCGGTGATGCCGGGCATGGCCCGGACCTCGGCGAGGTTGGCGACGGACCGGACCGTGCCGTTGATGGTGGGCGGGCGGCAGACCATGGTGGGCAGGGCGTCCGGCACCTGGAGGTCCATCGCGAACTTCTTGCGGCCGGTGACGGCTTCGAGCGCGTCGACGCGGCGCTGCCCGGTGCCGATGACCCGGAAGCGGGCGGGGTCCTTGAGGGTCACCTCGACCGCCGTGTCGGTGACGGCGGCGGCCCGTTCGGCCAGTTCGCCGTAGCCGAGCAGCGTGCCCGTCGGGGAGACGACGGCTCCGGCCTTGGTGGTGAGGGTGGAGACGGCGTCTCCGAGGACGAGCGAGGCGGCGCGCAGGAGGCGGCCCCGGGCGACGGCGGCGGCGACGCGGAGCGGGGTGTAGGTGGAGTACGTGGTGTTGGAGCCGCCGGTCAGCTGGTTGAAGAGCAGCTCGGGCCGGGCGTCGGCGAGCGTCACCACCACCTTGTCCAGGGGCAGGTCGAGCTCCTCGGCGACGATCATCGCGCTGGAGGTGGTGACGCCCTGGCCGACCTCGGCGCGGGGCAGGGCGAAGTGGGCGGTGCCGTCGGCGTCGAGACGGATGGTGATGAGGTGGCTGGTGGGCAGGGCCGCGAGGGTCAGCAGCTCGTTGAGGTCGAGGAGTTCGGCCGGGCCCGGCAGCGAGGGGATGAGCTCGGGGGCCGCGGCGGCGGCCTCCCGGGGAGCGAGGGCCTCGGCGCCGAGCTGCGCGGCGACGGTGAGGGTGGGCGCGGCGAGGACGTACCCGAGGAAGCGGCGCCGGGCGATGCCGGGGCCGCTTCCGCCCGACGGGTGCTCGTCCCCGGTGCCGCTCGTGCGGTGTTCGTCCCGTGCGGGGTGCCGCCTCGCCATTCGGGTGCCCTTTCGCCATGACCCCGGCCTGCTACTGCCGGGTACCGTCGGCGACGATCATCGCTCATCCGGCGTACCTCCGGAAGCCGTTCACCGGACGGCGTCGCGCCGCTCCTGTCCGGCGCCGGCGCGCACCGGGGCGGAAGCGTGCTCCCGAACGGAGCTGAGCGCGGGAAAGCCGGGCACGCTGGCCACCGCCCGCGATCAGGGCGTTGACCGAGACCATCGGGTCCCCACCCACCGACCGGGCGATCAGTGCGCCGACCACCAGCGGACCGAGGGCGACGGCGAGGGCCGTGCCGGTGGCGGTGACGTGCTGGAGGGGGCGGGTGCGCCGGGCGTCGGGGGTCATGGTCACAGTTCATCAGCGGGCGGCGCGCGGCGTATCGGTCGACGTACTCAGACCGTGCGCGCCGGCTACTCAGACGTGCTCGCCCCGAAGGCCCGGCCCCGAGGAAGCGTGCCGGGCGAGTGGCGGCGGGCGGGCGACCGTACCGTACGGGGAACGTTGACGACGACGAAGGAGACCGCCGCCATGGCCGATTACCGGATCGAGACCGTCCGCACCGGGTACCGGAACTGGACCGCCCGTAACGACCGGGGCGCGGAGGTCCGGATGGCCGCCGCGGACGATGCCGACGCACAGCCCTCTTTCACCCCGGTCGAGTTGCTGCTCGCGGCGATGGGCGGCTGCGGTGGTCTCGTCGTGGACCGGACCGCGCGGGCCGTCGACCACGACGACCTGCGGATCGTGGTGGAGTCGGTCTCCGGTCCCGAGGACGACGGCCGGGTGGGCCGGATCCGGGTCAGCTACGAGTTCGAGCTGCCGGACAACAACCCGCGGGCGGCCGAGGTGTTCGCCCGCGGGGTGCGTCTGACGCACGAGAAGTTCTGCACGGTGAGCCGGACCGTGGAGCACGGCGCGCGCGTGGAGGCGATCCTCCCGGACGGCACGGTCGGCTTCGAGGGCTGAGAGCCCGGCCGACAGCCCGGCCGACCCCGCGACCGACCGCCCCCGCCCAGCTCACTCCTCGATCGCGCCGCCGATCCGGCGCAGATGCTGCCGGAAGGTGTACGAGGGGTCCTCGGCCCGGCCGGCCAGATAGGCGTCGAACCGGGTCTGCGCGCGCAGGGTCTCCCCCGCCCTCATGCGACGGGCCTGCTCGCGCTCGGTGTGGAAGAGGGTGCGGGCGGCCTCCAGGACGGCGGCCGCGCGGGCGGCCGACACGAACACCACGCCGTCGTCGTCACCGAACACCACATCGGCGTCGGTCACCTCGTGGTCACCGAAGCGGGCGGTGAGGAGCGCGTCCGGGTCCCGGGGGTCGAGGCGTACGGGGCCGGGGGCGTGGCGTCCGTACGAGAAGACGGGCAGTCCGATCCCGACGAGGTCGGGGGTGTCCCGGTGCAGGCCCCAGACGACGACCCCGGCGACGCCCGCCGCTTCGGCCTCCAGGACGGCGAGGTCGCCGACGCAGGCCTCGTCGTCGCGGCCGGCGTTGTCGATGACGAGGACGTCCCCGGGCTCGGCGTACGCGAAGGCCTCCAGGAAGACGTCGACGCTTCCGTAGTGCCGGGCGGGCAGCGCCCGGCCGGCGACGCGCATGCCGGGGACGACGGGCAGGATCCCGGCGGGGGCCGCGCGCAGCGGTTCCCCGAGGCGGACGCAGGCGTCGGCGATGAGGGGGGTGGAGAGTTCGGCGAAGTCCTTCAGCATCGAGCGTTCGTTCCGTTCTGTGACGGGTGCGGCGGTTGCGGCGAGTGCGGCGGGCTGCGCGATGCTACCGGGAGGGGCTGCGAGGGTGCCGAACGGCGCCGTCGCCCGCCGTCCCGCGTGCGGGCGGGGCGGGGCGTTCCTACCATGAGGGGGTACGTCTCCCTGTCCGTCCGGGGCACCGGCACGGAGTGCTGTCGGGGCCGAGCGCCGGGGGGTGGAACCGGAGCGAGGGACCATGGCCACAGAGGACGCCGCACCCCCGGAACGGACCCCGCGTCTGAAGGCGAACGCGATCGGGTTCGTCGACGCCCTCGTCATCGGCCTCAACTCCACCTCCCCCGCGTACTCCCTCGCCGCCGTCATCGGCCCGATCGTCGCCCTCGCCGGTATCTACGCGCCCGGCGTGATGTTCGCGTCCTTCGTGCCGATGCTGCTCATCGCGTCGGCGTTCTACTACCTGAACAAGGTCGACCAGGACTGCGGCACGACGTTCTCCTGGGTCACACGGGCCATGGGTCCCTGGGCCGGCTGGCTCGGCGGCTGGGCCATCGCGATGACCGGCGTCCTGGTCGTCGGCTCGCTCGCGGACGTGGCCGTGAGCTTCGGGCTGCTCGCTGTCGGCCTGGACGGCTGGGTGGACAACAGCTTCGTACGGCAGCTGCTCACCGTGCTCCTGATCCTGGTGATGACGGCCGTCTGCGTCATCGGCACGGAGCTCTCGGCCAAGGTGCAGAACGTCCTGATCCTGGCGCAGGTCGTTTGTCTGCTGGTCTTCGTGGGGGTGGCACTGTACCGGGTGTACGCCGGCACCAGCGCGTACGACTCCGTCGAACCGGCCCTCGGCTGGCTGAACCCCTTCGGCGCGGGCGGCGCGGCGCTGACCGGCGGTCTGCTGCTCGGGGTGTTCATCTACTGGGGCTGGGAGTCGGCCGTCAACCTCACCGAGGAGGTGGAGGACTCCGCGACCGCGCCCGGCAGGGCGGGGCTGTGGTCGACCGTCATCCTCCTGGTCACGTACGTGTCCGTCGGGTTCGCGGTCGTCGGCTACGCCGGTCCGGCGTTCCTGGCGGAGAACGCGGGCGAGGAGGAGTTCCTCTTCGCCCAGCTCGCCACCGACGTCCTGGGCGGCTGGGACTGGGTCCTGCTCCTCGCCGTCGCCACGTCCGCCGTCGCCTCCACGCAGACGACGATCATCCCGGCCTCGCGCACCGCCCTGTCCATGGCCCGCCGCCGCGCGCTGCCCGCGCACTACGGCCACGTCAGTCCGCGCTTCCGCACTCCCGACGTGAGTACGTGGTGGGTCGCCGGCATCGCCATCGCCTGGTACCTCGTGGTGAACCAGATCAGCGCCAACGCCCTTCTGGACTCCCTGACCGCGCTCTCCCTGCTCATCGCCTTCTACTACGCGCTCACGGGCGTCGCCTGCGCGGTCTACCACCGGCGCCATCTCACCGAGAGCGTCCACAACTTCCTGCTGATCGGTCTCGGCCCGCTCGTCGGCGCCGGGCTGCTGACGTGGCTCCTGGTGCGGTCGGTCGCCGACATGTCCGATCCGGCGAACTCGTACAGCGGAACGTCGTGGTTCGGTCTGGGGCCGCCGCTCGTCATCGGGATCGGGATCGCTCTCACCGGGGTGATCGTCATGATCGTGTGGCGGCTGCGGTCGCCCGCGTTCTGGCGGGAACGGCCGGGGGTGGCCGACCCCGACCTCGTCCGTCGCAAGGAGCGCTGAGATGCCGGTCGTCCTCGGATACGACGAGTCCCCCGGCGCCCACCGCGCGCTGCGCATCGCGATCGAGGTGGCCGCGGCCTTCGACGAGCGGCTCGTCCTCGTCTACGGGGCGGCGGCGCCCGGCCCTCCGGGCGAGGAGTACCGGTCCCACCACGAGGCCGTCCGCCAGGCCGGCCGCGCCGGCTTGGAACAGGCGGTCGCGGAGGCCGACCGGGCGGGGGTGCCGACCGTCGTCGAGGTGCTCGACGAGAAGCCCGCGCAAGCCCTGATCGACGCGGCGACCCGGCACGCGGCCCGGGTCATCGTGGTGGGCAGCTGGGGCGAGAGCCCGATCCGCGGCGCGCTGCTCGGCTCCACGCCCCACAAACTCCTGCACATGTCGACGGTGCCGGTGCTCTGTGTCCCTCCGGAGCCGTGACCGTTCGCGACGTCAGTCGAGCCAGAGCGCGCGGACCGGGCCCAGCGGGTCCGCCTCGACGCGGGGCTCCGCGTCCCAGATCATCGTGGCGCGCCCCTCGGAGGTGTAGCGCGGCCAGTCGGCGCCCGGGTCCTGGTGGGTCACGAAGGCGACCCACACCCGGTGCAGGGCGTCGGCGAGCGCGCGGGGCGGCGCCTCACCCGCGACGGCCGCGACACCTTCGGCGTCGAGGAGGTCGAAGGCGAACGGCAGGTCGAGGCAGTGGACGGCGAGCCCCACGATCGGGGAGCGCCAGGCGAACTCGTACAGCCAGGTCGGGCTCTCGCGCGCGGCGCGGGCGTCCGCGACGGCGAGGCTCGGGGCACGGAAGGTCACATCGGTGAGCGCCTGCCCGAAGAGCTGCTCGGCGCCGCCCTTCGCGTACGTCTCGGCGAAGGCGTCGGCCCTGGCGGGGTCGAGGCCGAGGCCGCCGAGGAGCACGGGCAGGGGCGGGCCCTCCGGGCCCGGAGCGGGGATCATCGTGAACTCGTGCTCGGTGAAGCCGAGCATCAGCGGGACGTCCGCGCCCGCCCCGCCCGTCGTGAGCGCGTCGAGGGCGGGCAGGGGGATCAGCTCGCCGTCGGCGAAGGGGGCGAGGGCCAGCATCGGCGGCAGGCTCCCGCGGTCCGGCCCGGGCTCTGCCAGGCGGTCCTGGAGAGCGAGGAGTTCGTCGTCGCCGAGGTCACGGAGGGCGGCGGCGGTGGCCGGCACGCCGGTGCGGGAGGTGAGGAGGCGGGAGACCGCGCGGGCCACCTCGGGGCCGTCGGGGCGCGGTACCGCGCCGGAGACCGAGAGCGCGCCCCGGAACAGGCCCCGGGCGGCGGGGACGGCGAGCAGGGTCTGGACGGCGCCGCCGCCCGCCGACTGTCCGGCGACGGTGACCTTGGCCGGGTCGCCGCCGAAGGCAGCGATGTTGTCCCGCACCCACTCCAGGGCGGCGATCCAGTCCCGTACGCCTCGGTTGTCGGGGGCGTCCTCCAGGTGCAGGAAGCCTTCGATGCCGAGCCGGTAGCCGAGCGAGACGAGCACCACGCCGTCCCGGTTGAACGCGGCTCCGTCGTACCAGGGGCTGGCCGCCGAGCCCGCGACGTAGCCGCCGCCGTGGATCCACACGAGGACGGGGAGGGCCGCGGCCGGGTCGGCGTCGGGGGTGAAGACGTTGAGGTTGAGGACTCCGGCGCCGGGGACGGAGGGCTCGGGGATGGTGGTCACCTCGGCGAAGGGACGGCGCTGGGCGGTGGGCCCGTACGCCGTGGCGTCCAGCGGCTCCGACCACGGCTCCGGCGGTACGGGCGCGGCGAACCGGAGGTCGCCCACGGGCGGCTGCGCGTACGGGATGCCCAGGAAGCGGAGGCTGCCGTCGGCGCGGCGCTCGCCCCGGACGGGCCCTCGGGCGGTGGTGACGGTGGGGCCTGGGGTGTCAGAGGTGCTCATGGGTTGCTGCTCCTTCTGGCGGCGGTGGACGCGGTACATGCGCGCGGGGCCGGGGCGAAGCCTGTCACCGACTGCTTACACGTGTCAACGACGGTGTTCGCGCTCTGGGGACGTGCCGGGGAGCTCTAGAATCGGAGGGCTCGTGCGTAGCCTCGCGTCCAGGGGGAGGGCGGCCGGTGTGAGGTGGAACCTCAATGTCGCGGTGGGGGTGCTCGTCGCTGTGGTCGGCGTGGGACTCATGGTCGCCGGTGCGGTCTGGAAGGGGCGCGCGGTACGGCCGTTCGCCGCCTCTCGGGCCCGGTCCATGGCCCAGCGGGAGTACGCCCGCGACCTCCAGCGCGCCGCCGACGCCGTGATCGCGGCGGCCCGCCGGTCCGCCGGTGAGGGCGAACCGGCGATCGTCACCGTCGAGGCGGTGGTCCGGACGACCAGGGAGCGCTACGGGTACGCCGTGGTGGAGAGGCGGCACGCGGCGGCGGCGTTGCGGCGCCGGTTCGAGCACTGGCGGTGCGCGGCCGACTGCGTGACGGACGCCTACGGCTGACGGTGCGCCTCGGGCACGGGCGTTCCCTGGTGGTAGTACATGCGCAAAGCGGACCCCTCGGGCGCGCCGGGGCCGCGGCGCCAGAGCGAGCTGCGCCGGACTCGGCGCCCGTCGCGGAGGGTCTCGTACGTGAGGTGGACGAGGCCGGGGGCGAGTACGACGCCCCTGAAATCCGTCGGCTCGTGGCGCGGACCGTCGTCAGCGCTGCCGGCCATCGTCGGCAGGCCGTCGAGCATCTCCTCGTACGTCCAGCGCCGCCCGGAGGCGCCGACCTCGACGAACTCCGGGTCGAGCAGGGCGGCGGCGAGCGCCCGGGAGAGGCGTACCGCCGGGTCCATGAGGCGCAGTTCGCCCGCGACGGCCTCGGCGACGTCCGCCGGGCCGGGGGCGTCCGGCGCGTCCACCGGGTCGGGGGCCTCCGGCGCGTCCACCGGGTCGGGGGCGTCCTGCCGGAGGCCCTGAGGTGCGTCCACGGCGGTCACTCCCCCGTCGTGCCGTCGAGACGTTCGCGCAGCAGGTCGGCGTGGCCGTTGTGTCGCGCGTACTCCTCGATCATGTGGGCGAGGACGTAGCGCAGGGAGTACGTCTCGTTCTCGTGGGTGCCGGTGAGGTCGAGGGAGTCGGCCGCGTCCACGAGCGCGCGGGCGCGGGCGCGGGCGCACTCGTCCCGCCAGATCGTGAACGCCTCGTCGACGTCGGCGCCGTCCACGTCGAAGTCGGCCCGGTCGGTGGAGCCGGGCGGGGTCCACGGGCTGCGGCTCCGTTCGCCGCCCAGCGTGTTGCGGAACCAGCCACGTTCGACCTCGGCGGCGTGACGGACGAGGCCGAGGAGGGAGAGGCCCGAGGGGGCGATCGCCCGCTCCTTGAGCTGGTCCGGCGTGAGCCCCGCGCACTTCAGGGCGAGGGTGTCGCGCTGGAACTCCAGCATGGCCGTGAGGGTGGCGCGTTCGTCGGCGGCGTGCGGCACGGGCGTGCGGTGATCTTGGATGGTCATGCGGGCATTGTGCCCGGGGAGCCCGCCGGCCGGCCCGGGGTTTTCCCGCGGCCGGCCGGCGGCCGGTGACGTCGAGCGGCACCTGGTGGGATCAGGCGGAGCAGGTGGGATCAGGCGGGGCGTCAGCCGCCGGAGGGCTTGGCGTAGTCGCCGAAGCCAGACCAGTCGATGGCCACGCAGGGCTCGTCGCCGAGCACCCAGGCGTCGTGGCCGGGCGTGACCTCCATGAGGTCGCCCGCGCCGAACTCCGTCGACTCGCCGTCGTCCATGACGACCTTCATCCGGCCGCTGACCACGTAACCGACGTGGGCCGCCTGGCAGCTGTCGGTGCCGGCGATCGGTTTGACGTGCTTGGACCACTGCCAGCCCGGCTCGAACACGGCGCGGCCGACCGGGCCGCCTCCGCTGGTGAGCAGGTCGAGCCTGCCCTTGCCGTCCTCGAAGGGACGGGTCTCGTCCGCTGCGTCGAAGCTTTTTCGTACGATGCCGGCCATCATCCGCTCCCGCCGGTGGAGAGATCGGGCCCCGAGTCCACTTCCAGGCTACGCCGGGACGCCGTCGGCCACCGTGCACAGCGAAGCCCGCGGTGGTCGTCCTTGAATGGAAGTTTTGTTGAACAAAGATCTCCAGTTGGCGGTTCTCTGCATAGGGGCGATCGATATTTTGTGCGCATCCGTGAGGGGGCAGATCTACACATAAAGGCCAGATAAGCGCACAATGAAGCAGCGGCCTCATTCGCCGCAAGTGCGGTCAGACGTGTAGGACGCCAGAAGGAGGCGAGTCGTATGGCCGACGTTTCCCACCGTCCTGGTGATATCGCGGGACACCCCGATGCGCCGGAAATGCGGGACCGATATGCCCGTATGCTCCAAACCCGAGGTGTCGCGGCTGTCGAGGAACTCGTGATCCTCGCCGGTATCTACGCCGCGATCTCCGCGTGGACGGTCCACTTCTCCGCAACCCAGCCCGCCCTCGCCATCACCAACCTGGTCGTCGGCATCGCCCTCGCGGTGCTCGGCCTGTGTATGTCGATGGTTCCGGAGCGGTCGCAGGACCTGAACTTCGTCGTCCTGCTGATGGGCGCGTGGCTGATCATCGCACCGTGGGTGGTGGGACAGGGCGCCGACACCGGCACCATCCTCAGCAACGTGATCACCGGCGCGTGCGTCTGCCTGTTCTCCCTCACGGCCGGCGGGCTGCTCATGACCAAGTCAAGGACGTGACGTTCTGATCCTCTCCCGGAACGGCGGCACCTCCCCTCCCGGAGGTACCGCCGTTCACTGCGTCCCGCTGCGGAACGGCCGCTGCCCGGTAACGAATTGACCCACATGGTTTCAGCCACATAAGTTCTGCGTAAAGCTTGCCCCACAGGGACAGGCTCCCACTCGCATACGCAGTCCTTGGGGGGACAAAGTGAACTGGTACCTCGACGTTCTCAAGAAGTACGCAGTCTTCAGCGGTCGCGCGCGCCGCAAGGAGTACTGGATGTACATCCTGTTCAACGCCATCGCGGCCGTCGTTCTCATGGCCGTCGATTTCGCCCTCAGCACGTACCCGCTGCTGACCGCCGTCTACACCCTGGCCGTCCTCGTCCCGTCCCTCGCCGTGACCGTGCGTCGACTGCACGACACGGGCCGGTCGGGCTGGTGGTACTTCATCGCCTTCGTCCCGCTCGTCGGCGGCATCATCCTGCTGGTCTTCACCTGCTCCGACAGCGAGGGCCACGACAACGCCTACGGCGCGAACCCGAAGGCCGCCCTGGCCTACTGAGGCACCTGCGGGTGAAAGGCCCCCGGAAGGAACTCCTTCCTGGGGCCTTTCGCATGCCGGTTCGTCCCGGGCCCGTACAGAGCCGGTACGGCGTGTTCGCCCGTACCGGCTTGTGCAGGATGGCGCACGACCGGGGTCCCGGGCCGCGCCTAGCCTCGCCGCAACGGCATCGACGAGGGGCGGCACCACCGGTGAACTGGCACATCCACGACTACCGCGAGAGCGATCTCGCCGCCGTCGTCCATCTGATCGACACCACCGCGGAGCTCGGGCAGGAGTCGGTGTTCTCCCTGGCCGAGTGCATCGGGGCCCTCACCACACGCCAGCCGGCCGTGGTCGCCGTCCACCAGGGCGTGCCGATCGGGGCGGCGCTCGCCTGTGTGTCCGGCGAGCGGGCATGGGTCATGCGGATCGCGATCTCCTCGGCGTGGCGCGGCCGTGGAGTCGCCAGTGCCCTCCTCGTGGAGCTGGAGCGGCGGCTCGTCGCCGCCCGCGTCGGGCGGATCGCGTACGTCCTGCCCGAGGAGGAGCTTCTCGGCGAGGGCCTCCTGAACGCCGGGTACACGCGTCAGCCGGCCGTCGCGTACTTCGAGAAGGTGGAGCCGCTGCACGGGCCGGCCGCCGGGCTCCTCGACGACCTGGGCGGCCGGCTGCTCCCCGGCGACCTGTGGGCCAAGGTGGCCGGGATGGAGCGGGAGAAGGACCTGATCGAACGCCGGGTGGTGCTGCCGCTCGCGGAGCCGGAGCGGGCCGGCCGGCACGGGGTGCGGCCGCCGCGCGCGGTCTGTCTGTTCGGCCCGCCGGGCACCGGCAAGACCACGTTCGCGCGCGGTATCGCCTCGCGTCTCGGCTGGCCGTTCGTGGAGATCCTGCCGTCCCGTCTGGCGGACGAGGGGAACCTCGCGGCGGCCCTGCGGTCCGCGTTCGCGCGGATCGCCGAGCTGGAGCGGGTCCTCGTCTTCATCGACGAGGTGGAGGAGATCGCGCCGGTGCGTTCGGAGCCCGCGCAGCCCGGGGGCATGCACGGGGTGACGAACGAACTCCTCAAGCTGATACCGGGCTTCCGCGAGCGGGACGAGCGGCTGCTCGTCTGCGCGACGAACTCGATCCGCTCGCTCGACCCGGCCTTCCTGCGCCCCGGACGCTTCGACTACCTCATCCCCATCGGTACGCCCGACAAGGCGGCGCGGGCCGCGATCTGGGCCCGGTACACGGACGGCCGCGCGGACGTCGACATCGACGAACTGGTCCTCGCGAGCGAGCTGTTCACGCCCGCCGACATCGAGCACGCCGCCCGGATCGCCGCCCAGTCCTCCTTCGAGCGTGACCTGCTCGCAGCAGGCGGGCGGAGCGGCGACGGGGCGGCGTTCGGGGCGAGCACCGCGGACTATCTGGAGGCCATCGGGGAGTGCCGTCCGACGGTCACTCCGGAGATGGTCGAGCAGTTCGCGTCGGACATCACCACGCACGCCCGGACCTGAGGGCGAACTCCTCCCCGGCCGCGTCCAGTTCGGCGCGGTCGGGCGGGTGGGCGCCGGCCCGGGAGACGGTCACGGCCGCCGCCGCGCCCGACCTCCGCAGCAGCCCCGCGAGGTACTCGGCGTCGAGCCCTCCGAGCTCCTCCCGCCCCCGCCCGGCGAGGGTGTCGAGGACGGCGGACATGAAGGAGTCGCCCGCGCCGACGGTGTCGACGACGGCGACGGGTGGCGCGTCCGCGGTGACCGTCTCCCGCCGGGTGACGGCGAGCGAGCCGGCCGCGCCCCGGGTGACCAGGACGACGGCCGGGCCGAGGGTGAGCCAGCGGGCGGCGACCGTGTGCGGGTCCTCCCCCGGGTACAGCCAGGCGAGGTCCTCGTCGCTGGCCTTGACGAGGTCGCTGAGGGCGACGCAGCGCTCGACGCGGGCGACCGCCGCGCCGTGTTCCCCCATCAGTCCGGGCCGTACGTTGGGGTCGTAGCTGACGGTGGCCCGGTCCCTGAGCCGCTCTGTCTCGGCGAGGACGGTGGCCGCGCCGGGTGCCGTGACGGCGGCGATCGACCCGATGTGCACATGGGCGGGCGCGAGCCCGGCCGGTGCGCCGCCGGTGAGCGTCCAGGCGATGTCTAAGGTGTACGTGGCCGCGCCGTGGGCATCGAGTCCGACGACCGCCGACGGGGTGCGCGCGGGGACGCCGCCGACCTCCAGCCGTACCCCGGCCGTCCTGAGGTGCTCGGCGATGAGGCGGCCGGTGGAGTCGTCGGCGAGCTGGGTGAGCAGGGTGACGTCCCGGCCGAGGCGGCCGAGGCCGTAGGCGACGTTGGCGGGGCTGCCGCCCGGGTGGACGCGGTCGGCGGCGCCGGAACCGGCCGGGGCGCGGACGATGTCGGCGACGCACTCGCCGATCACCAGGAAGGACATGGGTCAGAGCTCCTCGGCATGGGTTGCCCCGGTGGACGATCCGCAGATGCTACGCGGCCCGGCGTCGTACAGCGGCCCCGCGCCCTCCCGGGGCGGAGACCCGGACGCGCGCGTGGACGACCGCTCTCCGGCCGGTGTCAATATCCTGTTCATGTCAGGGCACCCCCGGAATCGCCGGCGGTGCCGGTCGGCAGGGGTGAGGGGCGTTCCGGTGGAGACGGTCGAGGGGCTCGCGGTCATGGCGTTCGCCGACGGGCAGGAGTTGGAGGGCTGGCTGGAGCGGCACCACGGGGACACCCCGGGCATCTGGCTGCTGCTCGCCCGCAAGGGCTCGGACCTCGCCTCGCCGGACGCGGACGAGATCCTCGACGGCACGCTGATCTACGGCTGGATCACCGGCAAGCGCAAGGCGCTCGACGAGCGGTCCTACCTCCAGAAGATCACCCCGCGCCGGCCGCGCAGCCTCTGGTCCCAGGTCAACGTGCGGCAGGTCGAGGCGCTGACCGCCGCCGGCCGGATGCGGGAGCCGGGCCTCGCCGAGGTGCGGGCGGCGCAGGCCGACGGGCGGTGGGAGGCCGCGTACCCCTCTCAGAAGGACGCGACCGTGCCGGACGACCTCGCGGCGGCCCTGGCGGCGCAGCCGCGGGCCGCCGAGGCCTTCGAGGCGCTGGGAAAGACCGACCGCTACCTGGTCATCCTCAGCCTGCTCCAGGCGCGCACCGCGAAGACCAGGACGGCCCGGCTCGAACGGGCGGTGGCGGCGCTCGCGGCGGGCGAGCCGCCCCGCTGACGGCGCACGCCGTTCGGGCGCGGCGGCGACACGTCAGGCGCGGCGCCGGTACAGCACCTGGTGGGCGTCCCACTCCACGAAGGACTCGGCGTACTCCAGACCGACGGCTTCCAGGAGCCGGCGTGAGCGCTGGTTTCCCTCCTGGGTGACCGCGACGACGCTCGGCGTGCCCTCCAGGGTCCACGCGACGACGGCGCCGACCGCCTCCCGCGCGTAGCCCCTGCCCCAGTGCTCGGGCAGGAACTGGTACGACACTTCCGTCTCCCCGCCTCGCGCGCCCGGCTCCACCGTGACCAGGCCCAGGACGACACCGTCCTCGGCCCGGACCACGGCGTGGAACCCGGGCGCCGCGACGATCCGGCCGCGGCGGATCCGGATGACGGAGTCGATGACGGGGCCGCCGAGGTGACGCCGCACGTCGGGGTCGGTCCACAGTCGGGTCACGGCGTCCAGATCGGTGTCCCGGACGGGCCGCAGGAGCAGACGCCGGGTATTGAGCGGCGGGCCGGGGCTCGGCGGCTCGGCACGGACGCCCGGCTCGGTGCTCGGCGGCTCGGTGCTCGGCGGCTCGGCGGGGACGGCCGGCACGAGAGCGGGTACGGAGTCCGAAGGGATAGCCACGCCTCCGATCATCTCAGGGCGAACCTCGGCCGGACACGTCCTGGTGCCTCGGATCCGGTCAGCGGCCGTACATGCTGCGGCACAGTTCGGCGGCGCCCATGGGGGCCTGGATGTCCTGGGCCTGACGGCAGAGCCGGCGCATGTCCGGCGTCTGCCCGGCCGTCGGTTGCTGCCGACGGGGGACCTGCTTCTTCGGGGCCTGGGCCTTCGGTGTCGTCCTCGTCGCGGGCGGCCGCACCTGCTTGCGGGGCTTCTTCCTCACCGGAGTGGTGGCGGGGTGCTCCTGCGGCTGCGTACGGCGGTCGGGCCGGGCAGGCTTCGGCCGTGCGGTGGCAGGTGCGACGGGCGCCGGGGCCGCGGTCTTCGCGGGGGCCGGGGCGCGTCGGGGGTCGGTGGTGGCGAGGTCTTCGCGGGGTGCGGCCTGGGTGGGCTCCGGCCATGTCGGGAGAGGGGCCGGTGGCCGGTCCGCGGCGGGTACGAGCTCGGCGGGGCGGTCGCGTGACGGCGGGGCCGCGGAGTGCGGGACGGCCACGCAGCCACCGGTGAGGAGCGCGGCGAGGAGGAGGACAGTCGTACGACGGGGGTGCATGGCGCCCACGCTGCCGGACCGGGTCAGTGCCGGCGGGTGACACGCGCCGAGGCCACCATGACGAGTGACCGGAACCGCATGGTGCTGACCTGGCCTCGGGGACGCCGTAGATCCGTCCCGAGCCCGGAACCACCCGTCGGCGCCGTACCTCCTCGCCCCATGTGCCGGTGCCGCGGGGGGCCGTCAGGCCGGGGTGCGCAGCCCCGCCAGGAGCCGGTCGAGTGCCTGCTCCGCGGCCTGTGGGTCCCCGCCCCGCGCGATCCAGAGCGCGGCCTCGTTCATAGCCCCCGAGAGCAGCCGGGCCAGGGGTTCCACCGGCTGATCGGCGATCATTCCGGCCGCGGCGAGCGCCGTCAGGGCCTCCGTGAGGTGCCGGGCGGAGGATTCCTCGTCCAGGGCCCGCCATTCGTCCCAGCCCAGAACGGTCGGCGCGTCGACCAGCAGGATCTGCCGCACCGCCGTGTCGGTCCCCGCCGCCAGAAAGGCACGGGAGCCGGCCCGGAGCTGCTCCCAGAGGTCCTCGTGCCGCTCGGCCGCGGTCGCGACCCGCTCGCCCAGTTCCTGCTGGACCCCGGCGACGACCGCCCGGAAGAGCCCCGCTTTGCTGTCGAAGTGGTGGTAGGCGGCCCCCTTGGTGACCCCGACGGCCTGCGCCACCTCGGCCAGCACCACGTGGTGGTACCCGTCGGCGGCGAACCGGCGCCGCCCCTCGGCCAGCAACGCCCTTCGCGTGGCCGCCCGTTGCTCCGCCCGGTTGATCGCCATCGCCCGCACACCGCCCTTCCCATTTCACGTACCCAAGGTATGTTAACTCCACGACTCACATACCTTGGGTACGCGAAAACGAGAGTGAAGGACCTTCCATGACGAACGAACGCACGACCGGGCTCGGCAGCTTCTACCCGGTGCTCGCCACCGGGGACGTGGCGGCCTCCCGCGACTTCTACACCCGCCACTTCGGGTTCGAGGTGACCTTCGAGGCGGACTGGTACGTCAGCCTGCGCCGCCCCGACGCCCCCCAGTACGAGCTGGCCCTCCTCGACCACGCCCACCCGACCGTCCCCGAAGGCCACCGGGCCGCGCTCCGGGGCGGCTTGCTGCTGAACTTCGAGGTGGACGACGTGGACGCCGAACACCAGCGGCTCGTGGCGAAGGCCGGCCTGCCCGAGGTCCTGCCGCTCCGCACGGAGGACTTCGGCCAGCGCCACTTCATCGTCTCCGCCCCCGACGGCGTGCTGATCGACGTCATCACCGTCATCCCGCCCAGCGAGGAGTACGCCGCCCAGTACGCGGGTGCCTGAAGTCCTAGACCCATCGGCCGACGGGGGTTCGGCACCGGGGCCGAGGTGGGGGCGGGCTCCGGACGGCCACGATGAGCGGCATGCGAATCGGGATTCTCGGAACAGGAAACGTAGGACGGGCGCTCGCCTCGGCGTGGGCGGGGGCCGGTCACGAGGTGGTCGTCGGGTCACGGCGGCCGGACGACCAGGAGCTGCGGGCCGAGCTCGCGGAACTCACCACGGCGGGAGTACGGATCGACAGCTCGGCGGGCGCCGCCGCACACGCCGAGGTGCTGGTGAACGCCACCCCGGGCACGGACTCCGTGGCCCTCCTGACGACGATCGGGGCCCCCGCGCTCGCCGGGAAGGTCATCCTCGACGTCGGTGTCGGCTTCCTCGCGGACGGGACACTGTCCCACCCCGTCGTCAGCCTCGGCGAGGAGATCCAGCAGACGTTCCCGGAGACCCGGGTCGTGAAGACGCTCTGCACGATCGACCGGAAGGTGATGGTCGCGCCGGACTCCCTGGAGGGTCCCGGCACCGTGTTCCTCTCGGGTGAGGACACGGCGGCGAAGAAGACCGTACGCGAACTGCTCACCGATCTCGGCTGGTCCGACGACGCGGTGCTCGACCTGGGCGGCATCGCCACGGCGCGGGGCCAGGAGCACTTCGCCCTGCTCTTCATCGGCATCGCACAGGCGGCCGGCACCTACGAGTTCGGCATCCGGGTGGTCCTCCCCGCGGGGGGCGGCAGCGGCCTCGGCCACTAGGACGACCGGGCCGTGGGGGGACGGGCGGGCGGGCGCGGGTGCGCTCGCCCGCCCGGCCCGGCCGTTCGTCGCGACCGGGCGGCCCTGGGGTGTGCCCTACTCGCTCCAGGCGCCCCTCAGGGCGGCCTCGATCGACGGCCAGTCCGGGGCCGTCGGCGCGTACGTCTGCCTGGCCGTGGCGATGTCCTTGTAGCCGCTGGACGTGACCACGCACACCACGGGGCCTTCGCTCTCGTGCGGCCCGTGCGCGCGCAGGGCGGCGAGACCGGCGGCGGAGGAGGTCTCGCACCAGATGCCCTGCGCCGCCAACTCCGCTTGAGCGGCCTGCATTTGAGCGTCCGTCACCGTGCGGGCCGCTCCGCCGGTCTCGCTGACGGCGAGTACGCCTCGGTAGCCGCTGATCTCGCAGTCGATGGCGTACGCGGCGGTCGGGCCCACCGGCACCCGGGCGACGGGCCGGCCGGTGCGGAGCGCCTCGGTGAGGGCGCCGGCCGCGGCGGGCTCGGCGGCGTACAACCGGGGTACGGAGTCGGTGACCCCGAGCCGTACGAGCTCCTGGAAGCCCTTGGCCACTCCGAAGAGCAACTCTCCGTAGCCGGTGGGGAGATGGACCGCCGCAGGGGCGCGGCCCAGGTCGAGGGCGACCTCGTACGCGAGGGTCTTGTAGCCCTCGGGCCCGAAGGGGTGACCGGTGTGGGCGGTGTCCGTCACGCTGCTGACGCTCTGGAAGCCGAGTTCGTCGACGATCCGCCGCATCAGCGGGCGTACCGACGCGTACGGGACGGTCAGCACCGTCGCCCCGTAGGCGCGGAGGTGGGAGGCGACGGCGGGCGGGGCGTCCGGGGAGGTGAAGACGGCGCAGGGCAGCCCGGCGCGGGCGGCGTACGCGGCGGCGGAGGCGCCGTGGTTGCCGGACGAGGAGACGACGATGCCGCGCGCGCCCGAGGCGACGGCGGCGCTGACGGCGACCCGGTTGAGTCGGTCCTTGTGGCTCCAGGTCGGGTTCCGGGACTCGTCCTTGACCCGGACGCCGTCGGGGAGTCGGACCAGCGGGGTGTTGCCTTCGCCGAGGCCCGGGGCGGCGAGCGGCGGGAGCAGCGGGGCCCACCGTTCGAGACCGTGGGCGGCTGGCCGGGTGAACAGGTCGGCGGGGACGTCGTCGTAGGCGTAGTCGATGTCCAGCGGGTACGCGATCTCGTCGGTGGAGGTCACCGGACAGCCCTGGGTGAGCGGCGGCCAGAGCGGGTGGTGTACGGACGGGTCGGCGAGCGAACGCTGGGCGAGGGCGAGCGAGGTCACGCGGGGCCTTTCGGGCTCGTGGGGCGGTGGGCTCGTAGGGCGGTCCGTACGTGGGGCGGTGGGTACGTGCCGCGGCCGACGAGGTCTCCGTACGTCTCCGGCGGCCCGCGGCCCCTACTCCGTACGCCTCCGGTCCGCCACGGCCCGGACTCAGTCGGCCATGCGGCGGGTCAGCGCGGCCAGGGCACCTGGCTGACGGCCCGGGACGCGTCGCCGGAGGGCGACCAGCGTGGGGCCGAGGGCGCGGGCCCGTGCCGGGTCGCCGATCTGCTCCCACTGGTGGTGGGCCCGGTCCACGGCCCCTTCGACGTCCGGGTCGTCCGTCGGCTGCCGCAGTCCGAGCCGGGCCTCGGCGGCGGCGAGCCACAGTTCGCAGCTGCGGGCGGGATCCCCGGCGAGACGGGCGAGGTCGGCCCGTACCTCCGTCCAGTGGACGGCCTCCACGGACCGGGGCCCGTGACCGCGGAGGGCCTCGCGCTCCCAGGCCGCGGCCACCGCCGCCGCCTCCCCGTGCCGTCCGGCCATGGCGGCGGCGAGGATCGCGGGGTGCGGGTCCTGCTCCTGCGGGGAGACCGGCGCGGGGGCGGGGGCCAGGAGACGCGACTCGGGTACGGCCGAGGCGGCGTGGGCGGCGGACTCCGCGTGGAGCGTGGCGTACGGGAGCCGCGCGCCGGAACGCCAGAGTTCCGCCCAGGACCGCAGATAGTCGGGGGTCATGGGATCTCCCCGGCGGGGGGCGGGGGTCACCCGCCCGTAGAGGAGTGGTCCGGGCCCCAGGGACAGCAGGTCGGGGGCGGCGGTGAGGCGGGCCCACAGTTCGGGGTCCGCCGCGAGGTCCGCGACGACGGTCGTGGTGCCGGGGGGCCGTACCGCGAGTTCGCCGGCGAGCCAGTGCCAGGGCAGCGCCGTGTAGCGGAGGGTCGCCGGGGTGGTGCGGGCGAGCGCCAGGTGCGGCCGCTGCTGGCGGCGGTCGAGGTGGAGCTGCCCCGCGAGGCAGACGAGCAGCGGGCCGGGGCTCGCCGCGGCGGCGCGCAGGCGGGTGAGCACGGTCTGCGGGTCGAGCGGGTCGGCGAGTTCGACGACCGTGGCGGTGGCGGTGCCGGTGAGGACCCCGGGCGGCACGGCGGCGAGGGCCGGGAGCACGGAGGCGGCGTCCATGGCGCGCCCCCGCCCGGCGGGCGCCGCCGCGATCAGGAAGGCGGTTCCCACCGTGCCCGTGCCCGTTCCCGTGCCCGCCCCGCCCATGGCCGCCGTACGCGTGCCCACCGTGCCGATTCCGTCGTCGTTCACCACCCCCGCACCGTAACGCGTCGTGCACTGGCCGGTAATCGCCGGGCCTTTGACATATGCCAGAAGCACCACCGGATCGAGTGTTGCCAAATCCCTTACGGGCTCTCCCGCGCTGTGCCACAGTCGCATCCGGGCCTCTCCCCTCGCACTTGGCCTGGCCGTGCCGCGTCTGTATCGGAGTACGACATGCCGTCCCCCCTGTTCGCGGACCGCCCCGCCCAGCAGCCGGAGCCGGGCGCGGTGGACGCACTGATCTCGCAGACCCGCCGCCTGCGCGGCGAGCTCGTGGCCGTGCGCCAGGACGCCGTGGTGGACGACGACGATCCCCAGCAGCGCTGGCAGCGCGCCCTCTGTGACCTCGCGGTCAGCCAACTGGACGATTTGGGCGCCCACTTGGGTCAGCTCCGGGCGGGCGTCCCCGAGCAGACCGCCCCCGCGACGAGCCCTGGGACGAGCGCCGACGCGACCACCGAGGCCGTATTCGACACGCGCCTCGCGACCGACCCCGGCACCGCGTACGGCGAGATCCCCCCGGCGCGTACGGGCTCGCTGCTCTCCCGCGTCGGCAGCGCCGAGTGGAACCTGCTCACCGACGAGGTCAGCTGGTCCGAAGAGTTGTTCCAGATCTTCGGACGTACGCGCGAGAGCGGCGCGATGTCGCTGGACGAGATGCCCACGATGGTCTTCGCCGAGGACCAGCCCGTCCTCCAGAGTCTGGTGACGGACTGTCTGATCGACGGGAAGCCGATCGACGGCGAGTTCCGGATCGTGCGGACCGACGGACGGGTGCGCACGGTGCACATGACGGGCGAGCCCGTCCTCGACGCCGACGGATGCACCGCCTCGATGTGGGCGGTCCTCCGTGACGTCAGCGAGCTGCGGCGCAGCCAGCGGGCGGTCAGGGAGAGCCGGGACAGCCTGGAGCGCAGCCGCCACATCGAGCGGACCGAGCGCCGGGTCGCCGTCGAGCTCCAGGAGGCGGTGCTCCCGCCGTGGCGCGGCTCGCTCCGCTTCGCCCACGACGGCCCCGCCCCGCTCGACGTGGCGGCCCACTACCTGCCGGCCGCCAGTACCGGCCTCATCGGTGGCGACTGGTACGACGCCCTCGCCCTGCCCGACGGGGACGCGCTGCTGACCGTCGGTGACCTGACGGGCCACGGGGTCGCCGCGACCTCGTCGATGGCCATGCTCCTGGGCGCGCTGCGCGGGATGGCGGTCGCGGGCATCCGCCCCGCCGCCCTGATGGGACACCTCAACCAGCTCCTGGAGACCTCCGTCCAGCCCGCGCTCGGCAGTGCGATGTGCTGCCGCTACGACCCGGTCGCCCAGACACTGACCTGGGCGCAGGCCGGTCACCCCGCCCCGCTGCTGTTCCGCGACGGGACGGGGCACCTCCTCCGCCGTCCCGAGGGTGTGCTCCTCGGGGCGACGACCGGGGCCGTGTACGGCGAGACCGAAACCCGGCTGCTCCCCGGCGACCTGCTCGTGCTGCACACCGACGGGCTGACCCGTGGCGGCGGCACGGGCGACGACACGGGCGCGCGACGGCTGCTCGCCCTCGGCCACCGGCTCGCCGGGGCGCGGGACGCCCAGGACGGTGTGCGTGCGGTGGTCGAGGAGTTCGGTGAGGAGCGGCGCGAGGACGACGCCTGCGTGATGGTGGTGCGGGTCGGCCGCTGAGGCACCCGGGGTGACATGCGCCTTCCGGCGTTCCCGTACCGAACGCCGACCGTCGAACGTCGACCGGTGACCGTGACCCCCGCTCAGGCCTGGCCGGTCCTCGGCCGGTTGACCGGCGACTGCGGCAGGGCCTCCGCGATCTCCTCGCGCAGGTGCTCGATCCTCGTGTAGCCGGCGTACTGCCCGGTGAGCCGGTACATCTCCCGCAACCGGTCCCAGGTGCGGTGCGACGAGGTCTCTCCCATCGACATCAGCGCGAGCCGGGCGTACCGGTCGGCCTGCTCGGGATCGTCGGCGATGAAGCAGGCCGAGGCGAGCGAGATGTGGTCGAAGAGCTTCGAGCGGTCGTGGCCGCCGCGCCGGAGTTCGATCGCCAGCTTGGCGTGGCGCTGCGCGGGGATCGCGGCGGCCGGCTCGTGATCGGCGAGTGTGCGGTAGGCGAGGGCCTGCATGCCGTGCATGTCGGCCTCGTCGAAGTTCTGCATCCAGCTCGGCGTCTTCTCGTCGCGCCGGTCGGACACGAACAGCTCCTCGGCCTCGCCGAGGGTGCGGCGCATGGCCTGGCCTCGGCCCATCGATGCCTGCGCCCAGGCCTCGATCGTGTGGAACATGGCCTGGGTCCTCGGCAGCAACCGCTCCCCCGAACCGTCCTTGGCCAGCTTCAGCAGATCGAGGGCGTCGTCGGGCCTGCCCAGGTGCACCATCTGGCGCGCGGCGCGGGACAGCGCCTCGCCGGCCCGGGGCCGGTCGCCGCCCTCGCGGGCCGCGTGGGCGGCGATCACGAAGTACTTCTGCGCCGTGGGTTCGAGGCCCACGTCGTGCGACATCCAGCCGGCGAGGACGGCGAGGTTGGCGGCGACGCCCCACAGGCGTCGCTGGAGGTGGTCGGCGTGGCGGTAGGCGAGCATGCCGCCCACCTCGTTGAGCTGGCCCACCACGGCCTTGCGCTGGAGACCGCCACCCCGGGAGGCGTCCCAGGCACGGAACACCTCCACCGAGTGCTCCAGGGCCTCGATCTCCTGCGACCCGATGGGGGCGGCCTCGTAACGGTCGAACCCGGCGGGATCGGCGTGCAGGGGATCGGTGGCCCGCTGGGGGGCGGACCGGCGTGAGGGGTCGGTCTGCAGCCAGTCGTGCATGGCGTTGGTGAGTACGGAGCCCGCGGCAAGCGCGGCACCCGCGCCCACCAGGCCGCGTCGGTTGAGCATGAGGTCCATTCCCGTGAATTCGGTGAGGACCGCCGCCGTACGATCGGGTGCCCATGGCAGCCCGTCAGGGTTCTCCGTCTTCCTGACGTCCTGCCGTCTTCCGGCGCGCCCGTGTCGTACGAACCCGAGGTCCTCGATGGTCACGACACGGCCGAGTCGCTCGGTGAACAGTGCTGCCAGCACCCGGGGGACGGGATCGCGCGGGATCTCACCGCGGTCGATCCAGCGCCGGACCCGCGAGGTGTCGGTCGCCAGCTGGGGGTGGCCCATGGCCGCCGCCTGCCGGTTGACGAGTCTCGCGAGTTCGCCCTTGGACCAGCCGGCCAGGCCGAACAGGTCTGCCAGGCGGGTGTTGGTTTGTCCGGTCACGTCTAAGCCCCCAGGTTCTCGGCTGAGTTGACAGTAACCCCCTGTCATAGGGCTGGCGACTATTCGCCAGGGTTCGCCAGGGTGCGCCCGATGTTCCGCCACCCGCGCCCGGGTGTCAGGTAGGAATGCGCCACCCCGCCCCGCCGACCGGCCCTCATTCCCCAGGGTGCGGACCGGGGGGCGGGCGGGGCGACGCACGCAACTCGTCGGCACACGAAGGGATCTGTCACCTCCATGTACACAGCATCGTCCTCCGTGTCCGCCCCGCCCCGGCCGCAGCACCGCATCGTCCAGGCCGGCGCCGGACCCTACCTCGCTCCCGCGCCCCAGGCCGTCCGGCCGAGGCGCTGGACGGGCGGCACCGGCACTCAGCCGATCAGCGGACGAATCGACCTGTCCGGCCCTCAGGGGGCGCAGCTGAAGAGGGCGATCGCCTCGGTCCACCGCATCTGTCCGGAGTTCAACCCGGTGCAGGTGCTACGGCGCAGCGGACGTTCCGTACTGATCGTCGGGACGACCGGGCGGACCACGGCGGTCGCGAAGTGTTTACTGGACCACTCCCCCGCGTGGGTCGAGCGGTTCCAGCACGAGATAGCTTCTTATCGCTCCTTCGTCCGGCACCGTCCGCCGGTGCGGGCGCCGCGGCTGATCGCCGCGGATCCGGAGAACTGCACGCTGGTGATCGAGCGGATGCCCGGACGGGCCGCGGCGCTCTCGCGCCACCCCGTCGAGGCCCCGCCGCGGGCCGACGTGCGGGCCGCGCTCGGCGCGATCGCCCGGCTCAACGCCTGGCGGCCGCCGGCCGGCACCTTCGACGCCCCGCTGGACTACGGCACCCGGATCGCGCGCTACCACGAGCTCGGGCTCTTCACCGACCGGGACCGGGACGACCTGCAGAAGCTGCTGCACGGTCTGGCGCAGGCGGGCGGCCGTCAGGGCATGGGCCAGTTCTGTCACGGTGACGCCCTGCTCTCCAACATCCTCCTCTCCCCCACCGGACCGGTCCTCGTCGACTGGGAGCACGCCGGCTGGTACCTCCCGGGATACGACCTGGCGACGCTGTGGGCGGTGCTCGCCGACGCGCCGCTGGCCAGGCGCCAGATCAGTCAGCTCGCCCAGCAGGCGGGCATGGCCTCACGGGACGCCTTCCTGGTGAACCTGATGATCGTGCTGACGCGGGAGATCCGTACCTACGAGACGGCGGTGCAGCGCACCATGAAGGAGGCCCCGCCGGCCGGCTCCGTGCCGGTGCCCACGGGGGCGCTCGCCCCCGGCGAGGAACAGCGGCTGCTCCTGAGGCGGCTGCACGACGACTGCGCCATGGCACGGCGGGCCGTGCGCGCGGCGGTCGGGACGCGCTGAAGGGCGGGGCCGACCGACGACACGGGGAGGTGCGCCGTGCGCCCGGTGCCGACACACCGGGACGCGGCGCACTGGCTTCTCCGCCGCCGGACCGCCCGTGGCCGACGAGCCAATGGTCCACTCCACTGACGCGTCCCAGGCCCGGGGCCCGTCTGCGCGAAAGTCCGCCATACGGCCTCCATTCCCGCTCTGACGTGGGAACTTGCTTTCCTGCGGGCGTGATTGACGGATCGTTCGGGAGCCGATACCCCTGTACGGGTTCGGTCCCGCACGCCCCGGTGTCACCCCCCGCCCCTGGAGGCTGCCTTGCTCCGTTCCGTGTCCCCCGGACGCATGCCGTCCCCCCGTCTCACCGGAGCCGTGGGCGTGCTCGCGTCCGCGGCCCTGCTGTTCCCCCTGCTCTCCGCCGCCCCTCCGGCCGGTGCCGACGTGCCCGACGCGGGATCACTCCAGGACCAGTTCGCCCGGGCGGCCGCGCGCCACGGCGTACCGGAGAGCGTGCTGCTCGCCGTCTCGTACCTCCAGTCGCGCTGGGACGGCCACGGTGGTGCGCCGAGTGTGACCGGCGGCTACGGGCCGATGCATCTGACGGACGCGGTGACGGCGCTCGCCGGCGCCGCCCCGCACCACTCGGAGGGTGAGGAGGACCCGCGCGGCGACTCCTCGCGCGCGGTGCGCTCCGGCGCGGAGGCACCGGTCCCGACGGCCGAGTCGCTGCCGCCGCGGCTGCGCACGCTCGAGCGGGCGTCCGCGCTGTCCGGGATTCCGGCCGAGGAGCTGCGTACCGGCACGGCGGCGAACATCGAGGGCGGTGCGGCGCTGCTCGCCGCCGCGCAGCGGGAGGCCGGGCTTCCGGCGAGCGCGGACCCGGCCGACTGGTACGGGGCGGTGGCGCGGTACTCCGGCGCGGACGACTCGGCCACGGCGAGGACGTACGCGAACGACGTGTTCGACGTGATCCGGAGCGGGGAGTCCCGGACGACGGACAGCGGGCAGAGGGTGACGCTCCCGGCCGCGCCGGCGGTCGCGCCGGAGACGGGGCAGGTTGCCGCCCTCGGCTTGCGGAGCCCGGCGGCCGGGCCGGTGGAGTGCCCGTCCACGGTGGCCTGCGAGTGGATCCCCGCGCCGTACGAGGAGTTCGGCGACGGCGACTACGGCAACCACGACAAGGCGGACCGGCCCTCCTCGCAGTCGATCGACTACATCGTCATCCATGACACCGAGGCCGTCTGGGACGTCACCCTGAAGCTGGTGCAGGATCCGACGTACGTGTCCTGGCAGTACTCGCTGCGCTCCTCCGACGGGCACATCGCCCAGCACCTGCCGCTCAAGGACGTCGGCTGGCACGCCGGCAACTGGTTCGTGAACGCCAAGTCGGTGGGTCTCGAACACGAGGGCTTCCTCACCTCTCCGGACTCCTGGTACACGGAGGCGATGTACCGGACGTCGGCTCGGCTCGTGCGGTACCTCGCCGCGCGGTACGACATCCCGCTCGACCGGCAGCACGTCCTGGGTCACGACAACGTGCCGGGCACGGTGACCTCCACCATCAGGGGCATGCACACGGACCCGGGGCCGTACTGGGACTGGGCGCACTACTTCCGGCTCCTCGGCCGGCCGATCACGCCGAGCGCCGGTCCGGCCGCCGGAGTGGTGACGATCCGGCCCGAGTACAGCGCCCATCAGCCGGTGTACACGGGCTGCGCGGTGGCAGGGCAGGCGTGCGCGCCGCACGGCAGCGGGGCGGTGCGCCTGCACACCGGGCCGAGCGCCGACGCTCCCCTGGTGAAGGACATCGGTCTGCGGCCGGGTGGGCAGGACTCGACGACCGGGGTCAACGACACCGGGGCGCGTGCCTCGACGGGGCAGAGCTACGCGGTGGCGGAGCGCAGGGGCGACTGGACGGCGGTCTGGTACCTCGGGCAGAAGGCGTGGTTCCACAATCCGGGGAAGGAGCCGACCGCGGTGAACGCGCGGGGGCTCGTCCTGACTCCCCGGGAGGGTCTCGCCGCGGTGCCGGTGTACGGGCGGGCGTACCCGGAGGCCTCCGCGTATCCGGCGGGTGTGCCGGTGCAGGCGGTGTCGCCGCTGCCGTACAAGCTGCTCGCGGATCAGCGGTACGTGGTGGGTGACCGGACCCCGGGCGAGTACTACTTCGCGCCGGTGTTCGACAGCAGCGGGCACACGGTCGTGCGCGGGCAGGAGAAGTACTACCAGATCCAGTTCGGCCATCGCGTGGCCTTTGTGAAGGCCGCGGACGTGCGGGTTTCCCGGGCCTGACGGAGGAGTGACCGAAAGGTGCGGGGTGGTGCCGGACGTGCGGTCCGGCACCACCCCCTTCGGCGTTCATAGGACTATTCGGGAGATCGCGTGCGCCGTACGGGCGACGGGTAAAGGTGGGCCGGACACAGCGTTTGCTCACCGGAAGGCCCCTCCGCACATGCCTCAGCCCTTCGTTATGCCGGATTTCTATGTTCCGTATCCGGCGCGGCTCAATCCCCATGTGGAGACCGCCCGCACGCACACCCGGAACTGGGCGCGGGAGATGGGGATGCTGGAGGGCTCGGGGGTCTGGGAGCAGCACGATCTCGACTCCCACGACTACGCGCTCCTCTGCGCGTACACGCACCCCGACTGCGGCGAGCAGGCTCTGAACCTCGTCACGGACTGGTACACGTGGGTCTTCTTCTTCGACGACCACTTCCTGGAGGTCTTCAAACGGACCCAGGACCGGGCGGGCAGCAAGGCGTACCTCGACCGGCTGCCGATGTTCATGCCGGCCGACCCGGCGACGGGCATGCCCGAGCCCACCAACCCCGTCGAGGCGGGGCTCGCCGACCTCTGGCGGCGGACCGTCCCCTCGATGTCCGAGGGCTGGCGGGTGCGGTTCGCGGAGGCGACCGAGCACCTCCTGTACGAGTCGCTCTGGGAGCTCGACAACATCAACGGGGGGCGCGTCGCCAATCCCGTCGAATACATCGAGATGCGCCGCAAGGTGGGCGGCGCGCCCTGGTCGGCCGGGCTCGTGGAGTACGCGGCGGGGGCCGAGGTCCCGGACCGGGTGGCGTACTCCCGGCCGCTCCGCGTCCTCAGGGACGCCTTCTCCGACGCCGTCCACCTGCGCAACGACCTCTTCTCGTACCAGCGTGAGGTCGAGGACGAGGGCGAGAACAGCAACGGCGTGCTCGTTCTGGAGCGGTTCCTCGGCTGTACGACGCAGGAGGCGGCGAACGCCGTCAACGACCTGCTGACCTCACGGCTCCAGCAGTTCGAGAACACGGCCCTGACCGAGGTGCCGTTGCTCGCCGCGGAGAAGGGCCTGGGCCCGGAGGAGTGCGCTGCCGTGGCGGCGTACGCCAAGGGGCTCCAGGACTGGCAGTCCGGCGGCCACGAGTGGCACATGCGCTCCAGCCGGTACATGAACGAGGGGATGGTCGCCGGGCCCTCGCGGCTCGACGGGGTGCTCGGCACCTCCGCCCTGGACATCCGGACCCTGTTCGGCCGCCCGGCCGCCTCCCGGCTGCGGGCGCTCACGCATGTGCCGCATCAGCACGTGGGTCCCTCGCTCCTTCCGGAGTTCGACCTGCCGTATCCGCTGACGCTCAGCCCGCACCACCAGGAGGCGAGGCGGCGCTCCGAGGACTGGGCGGAGCGGATGGGGCTCCTGGACGACATCTGGGACCGGCCGATGATGGAGGGCTTCGACCTCGCGCTCTGCTCGGCGGGGCTCGACCCGGACGCCACCCTGGAGGAGCTGGAGCTCAGCGCCGAGTGGCTGACCTGGGGGACGTACGGGGACGACTACTACCCCCTGGTCTTCGGGCGGCCTCGTGACCTGGCCGGCGCGAAGCGGTTCACGGAGCGGCTCAAGTCGTGCATGCCGGTGGAGGACCCGGCGGCCGGGCGGACGTTCGCCTCCCATCCCCTGGAGGTGTCGCTCGCCGACCTGTGGGCGCGTACGTCCGGCCCGATGGGCCCGGAGTCGCGGGCCCAACTCCGGGCCGCGCTCGACGCGATGCTCGACAGCTGGCTGTGGGAGCTGCACAACCAGGCGCAGCACCGGGTGCCCGATCCGGTGGACTACATCGAGATGCGCCGGACCACCTTCGGCTCCGAACTGACGATGCTCCTGTGCCGGCTGCGGCACACCGAGGCGCTGCCACCGGAGATCTACCGGACGGGCACGGTCCGCGCCCTGGAGCACTCGGTCGCCGACTACGCGACGCTCCTCAACGACCTCTTCTCGTACCAGAAGGAGATCGAGGTCGAGGGCGAGGTGCACAACGGCGTGCTCGTCCTGCAGAAGTTCTTCGACTGCGACTACCCGACGGCGGTGGCCATGGTCGACGACCTGATGCGGGGGCGGCTGCGCCAGTACGAGCACCTCAAGGAGACCGAAGTACCGGTGCTCTACGAGGACTTCGGTCTCGACCAGGAGGGCAGGGCGGCCTTCGAGGAGTATCTGCGGGAGCTGGAGGACTGGCTCGCGGGCATCCTCAACTGGCACCGGAAGGTGCGGCGTTACCGTGCCGAGGACGTCCATGTGGGCAGCGGCACGCCGCTGGTGGGCCGGGGTCCGACCGGGCTCGGCACCGCGGCCGCGCGGGTGGCCTCGCTGATCGGCTCCGCGACCCGCTGACACACGCGAGGGCCGTCCACGGGAGGCTCCGTGGACGGCCCTCGCAGGCATCGGCCGGGCGTCAGGGGCGTCGGCCGCGCAGCTCGTCGAGTTCGCGGCGGTCGCGCTTGGTGGGGCGGCCGGCGCCCCGGTCGCGTACGGCGGCGACGGCCACCTCCTCGCGTGGCGGCGGAGGCGGACTGTTGTCCACGTACGCCTCGACGGCGACCGGCGGGCCCACCCGCTTGGTGTGGAGCTCCTTGACCTCGACGATCCGCTCACGGCCGCCGTGGAAGAGCCTGACCTCGTCGCCGGGCTTCACCGGCTGGGCGGGCTTGGCCCGCTCGCCGTTGACCTTGACGTGCCCGGCCCGGCAGGCCGCTGCGGCCTGGGAGCGGGTCTTGGTGAGCCTGACCGCCCAGATCCAGCTGTCGACGCGTGCGCTCATCGGCCCCCGCTCCCCCGTCAGCCCTGCTGGAACAGCTCGGCGGGCAGCGGCTTGAGCAGCGCGTACAGGTCGTCGGTGATCGGCCGGTCCCAACTGGCGATCGTCACGAGGACGTTGTCGCTGCGGTCGAACTGGACGCAGGAGATGCGGCTCTCGGAGAGCTTGAGGCGGCGGACGATCAGGAGGTTGTCGCCCTGCATCACGGGGACGTCCTCGGTGTCGAGGACCTCGATCGGCTCGTCGTTCTCGAGGGCGGCGAGGAGCTGGGCCACCTCGAAGGGGATCTGGCCCTCCGCGAGCTCGCGCGCCGGGGAGCCCTCCGGCAGATTGCCGATGATCATCGCGGGGCCCCGGCCGCCGAACAGGTCGTACCGGAGGAAGACACCCTGGCAGGAACCGTCGGGTGCGGGCAGCAGACCGGCGCCGAGGTTGCCGGGCCAGTCCCCCGGGTCCATGGCCAGGACATCGAAGTCCGGGCCCGCGGGAGTGGCGGCGCTGCGGCGGCGGAGGAAGGACATACGGCCATGGTACGTGCCCGGGCGCGCGACGCGACGCGCCGGGCACCCCGCGCCGCTCGGGCCGGTCCGGGGGGCGCGGAGGCCCCGGCGGGCACGCTGGGCGCCGACCCGGTCGCCCAGGGTGGCACCCGCACTCCCGGGCACATGGGCGACGGGACGGGGGCGTACCGGCCGGCGTACCGGCCGGTCGCTCAGCTCGTGGGCGGGGTGTCCCCCACGAGCCACATGGAGAAGAACTGGGCGCCGCCTCCGTAGGCGTGCCCGAGCGCCCTGCGGGCGCCGTCGACCTGGTGTTCGCCCGCCGCCCCGCGTACCTGGAGGGCGGCCTCGGCGAAGCGGATCATCCCGGAGGCGCCGATGGGGTTGGTGGAGAGCACCCCGCCGGAGGGGTTCACGGGCAGGTCGCCGTCGAGTTCGGTGACCCCGGCCTCGGTGAGCTTCCAGCCCTCGCCCTCCTCGGCGAAGCCCAGGTTCTCCAGCCACATCGGCTCGTACCAGGAGAACGGCACGTACATCTCGACGGCGTCGATCTCCCGCCGGGGGTCGGTGATGCCGGCCTGCCGGTAGACGTCGGCGGCGCAGTCCCGTCCGGCCTGCGGCGAGACGAAGTCCTTGCCCGCGAAGAGGGTGGGTTCGCTGCGCATCGCGCCGCCGTGCACCCAGGCGGGTGGCCGGGGCGAACGGGCCGCGCCCGTACGGTCGGTGAGGACCATCGCGCAGGCCCCGTCGGACGAGGGGCAGGTCTCCGAGTAGCGGATCGGGTCCCAGAGCATCGGGGATGCCTGCACCTTCTCCAGCGTGAGGTCGTGCTCGTGGAGGTGGGCGTACGGGTTGAGGAGCGCGTTGCGCCGGTCCTTGTACGCGACGAGGGAGCCGATCGCGTCGGGGGCGCCGGTGCGGCGCATATAGGCCCGGACGTGCGGGGCGAAGAAGCCTCCGGCCCCGGCGAGCAGCGGCTGCTGGAAGGGGACGGGCAGGGAGAGGCCCCACATGGCGTTCGACTCGGACTGCTTCTCGAACGCGAGGGTGAGGACGGTCCGGTGGACGCGCGCCGCGACCAGGTTGGCGGCGACGAGCGCGGTGGAGCCGCCGACCGATCCGGCGGTGTGCACCCGGAGCATGGGTTTGCCGACCGCGCCGAGGGCGTCCGCGAGGTACAGCTCCGGCATCATCACGCCCTCGAAGAAGTCGGGGGCCTTGCCGATGACGACGGCGTCGATGTCCGCCCAGGTCAGCTCGGCGTCCGCCAGGGCGCGGGCGGCGGCCTCGCGGACGAGTCCGGCGATCGACACGTCCGCGCGGGCGGCGACGTGCTTGGTCTGGCCGATGCCGACGACGGCCACGGGCTCCTTGGACACGCGCTCCTCAGACACGGTTCTCCCCTTCCAGGACGGCGACCAGGTTCTGCTGGAGGCAGGGGCCCGAGGTCGCGTGGGCGAGGGCGCGGTCCGAGTCGCCGCGGTGGATGCGGGCGGCGGCTTCGCCGAGCCGGATGAGGCCGGTGGCCATGACGGGGTTGGCGGCGAGGGCGCCGCCGGAGGGGTTGATCCGGACGGTGTCGTCGAGGCCGAGGGCCTTGGCGAGCACGACCTCCTGGGAGGTGAAGGGCGCGTGGAGTTCGGCGGTGTCGACGGGCCGCTCGAAGGCTCCGGCGCGTTCGGCCGCGAGGCGGGTGGAGGGCGAGTCGGTGAGGTCGCGGACGCCCAGGGAGTGCGCCTCGATGCGGTGGTCCATGCCCCGGATCCACGCGGGCCGGTCGCAGAGCTCACGGGCCCGGTCCCCGGCGGCGAGGATCACGGCGGCGACGCCGTCGCCGATGGGCGGGCAGTCGCCGGTGCGCAGCGGCTGGACGACGTAGTCGCCCTGAGGTCGGGGGCCGGTCAGTTGCGCGTGCGGATTCGTCGTGGCGTCCTCGCGGCTGCGGGCGGCGATCGCGGCGAGGGCGGGCTCGTCGGTGTCGCCCGCGTCGAGGAGCGCCTGCGCCTGGAGGGCGGCGAGGGCGACGGAGTCGGGCCAGAGCGGGGCGAGGTAGTAGGGGTCGAGCTGGCGGGTGAGGACGTCCCGGACGGAGCCGGGCGAGGACTTGCCGTAGGAGTAGACGAGGGCGGTGTCGGCCTCGCCGGTGAGGAGCTTCACCCAGGCCTCGTACAGCGCCCAGGCCCCGTCGGTCTCGACGTGGGACTCGGAGATGGGGGGCCAGGCGCCGACGCCGTCGAGGGCCATGGTGAAGGAGAAGGCCCGGCCGGCGAGGTAGTCGGAGGAGCCGGAGCAGGTGAAGCCGATGTCGGAGGTCTTGAGTCCGGTCTGCCGGAGCACCTCGTGGAGGACGGGCATGACCATCTCGACCTCGGAGAGGTCGTCGGTGCGACGGCGGTGGTCGCTCTGGGCGAAGGCGACGATCGCCACCTCTCGGCCCGGCCGGTGCGGCGTCACAGCAGCTCCTTGTAGGTGTCGTAGTCGGCGTCGGGCTCGCCGGTGGGCCGGTAGTGGTCGGGGTAGCGGCCGTCCTCGCTCCACACGGGTTCGACGCGCAGGCCCATGCGGACCTGGTCGTACGGGATGCCGCCGATCCGGCCGTGGAGGGCGAGCCCGGCGCCGTCGAGGGCGATGTGGGCGTAGACGTACGGCACCTCGATGGCGTCGTTTCCGGCGTTCCTCGCTTTGATGTTGACGATGCAGTAGGTGGTCACGGTGCCCCGGGGGCCGACCTCGACCTGGTCGGTGGTGGCGATGCCGCAGGTGGGGCAGGCGCCGCGGGGTGGCACGTACACCTTGGCGCAGGAGGGGCAGCGTTCGCCGACGGTACGGCGCTCGGCGAGGGCGTGGAGATAGCGGGTCTGGGCGCGGCCGGGGCTGTAGGTGTAGTCGAGGCGGGCGGGGGCGATGATGCCGGTGACGGGGGCGTCGAACTCGCCCGTGTGCGGCTCGGGTTCGGCAGCCTGGGCACTGCTGTACGGCTCGAAGCACGCGATGTCCGTGATGGCGCCGGACCGTTCGGCGGCCCACCGGATCCTGACCCGCAGTCCGGTGCGGACGGCTTCCGGGCCCGGTGCGTCGAGGGCGTGGAGGAGGGCGGTGTCGGCGCCGTCGAGACGGACGAGGGCCCAGGCGAAGGGGGTCGTCAGGGGCTGGCCGGGGCGGGGCTCGGGGTTCCAGGCCCAGGTGGTGACGGTGCCGGCGGCGGCGACCTCGACCAGGTCGCGGAGTTCGGCGGCGGTGGCGGGGTCGTACTCGACGGGAGGGACGAGCACCTCGCCGGCCTCGGTGCGGACGCCGAGCACGGTCCGCTCGCGGAGTCCGGTGAGGAAGGCGGACTGGACGGGGCCGAGGGAGCGGGTGAAGGGGAACTCGACGACGAGGGGTGCGCGGAGGGCCTCCGGCGGTGGGGTGGGGGTGGGTGCGGCGGTTGTCATGGGTGGGCTCCTTGGTCGGGGTGGGGGGATGGGTGCGGGGGTGGTGAAAAATCAGCCCCGCCGGCGTTTGAGGCGCGGGGGTCCGGGGGCGGAGCCCCCGGTTTCGGTCACTCCCGCCGGTACACCGCCGCCCGCTTCTCCGCGAAGGCCCTCGCCCCCTCCCTCGCGTCCGCCGTGTCGAAGATCGGCCACCCCCGCTTCAGTTCCGCGGCAAGGCCCTCCGTCTCGGTCATCTCGGCCGTCTCGTAGACCGACGCCTTCACCGCCTCGACCGCCAACGGCCCGCACGCGTTGATGCGTTCGGCGAGGGCGAGGGCCGCGTCGAGTGCGGTGCCGTCGGGGACGACGCGGCCGACGAGGCCGATGCGGGCTGCTTCCTCGGCGGTGTACGGGCGGCCGGTGAGGAGCATTTCCAGGGCGTGGGTGCGGGCGATCTGGCGGGGCAGCCGGACGGTGGAGCCGCCGATGGGGAAGAGGCCGCGCCTGACCTCGAAGAGGCCGAAGGTGGCGGAGGTTGCGGCGACCCTGATGTCGGTGCCCTGGAGGATCTCGGTGCCGCCGGCGACGCAGTACCCCTCGACGGCGGCGATGACGGGTTTGCGGGGGCGGTGGTGGCGCAGCATCGCCTTCCAGTGGAGGTCGGGGTCGGCCGTCAGCCGGTCCCGGTACTGCTCGCCCTCCATGCCCTTGCCGGCCAGGGCCTTGAGGTCCATTCCGGCGCAGAAGGCGCCGCCCGCGCCGGTGAGGACGACCGAGCGGATGCTGTCGTCGGCGTCGGCTTCCAGCCAGCCGTCGTAGAGGCCGACGAGCATCGGCAGCGAGAGGGCGTTCTTGGCCTCGGGGCGGTTCAAGGTGAGTACGAGCGTGCCGCCTTCGCGCCGCACGGTCAGGTGTTCGGTGCCACCCATGGGGGTCTCCCGTCTCCAGTTCTGGAACAGGTTGCAGTAGCCCGGGGCCCAGTTCAATAGTTTTCTGACACCTAGTCAGATTCTTCGGCGCGACCTCTTCCCCCCGTCGGCGTACGGCGCTCTAATGACCGCCGAGTCCGTACGTGCCGGGGTCAGGAGGAACGGTGGAGTACAACCTTGCCGACCTGTTCGAATCGGTCGTCGACGCGGTCCCCGACCGCGAGGCGCTGGTGTACGTCGACCATCCGGGCACCGGCGCGGAACGGCGGCTCACCTACGCCGAACTGGACGCGGCGGCCAACCGGATCGCCCACCACCTCGTCGACGCGGGCGTCCGGCCCGGCGAACACCTCGGGCTCCACCTCTACAACGGCGTCGAGTACCTCCAGACCGTCCTCGCCTGCCTCAAGGCGCGGATCGTGCCGGTCAACGTGAACTACCGGTACGTGGAGGAGGAGCTCGTCTACCTCTACCGGGACGCCGACCTGGCCGCACTCGTCTTCGACGCCGAGTTCACCGACCGGGTCGCGGCGGCGCAGCCGCAGACCGAGAAGCTGCGGCACCTCGTACGGGTGGGGACCCCGGCCGAGGGAGCGGGGGTCCTCGACTGCGTGCCGTTCGCCGAGGCGGAGGCCGCCGGCTCGCCCGAGCGGGGCTTCGGGCCGCGCTCGGCCGACGACCTCTTCATCATCTACACCGGCGGGACGACCGGGATGCCCAAGGGCGTCCTGTGGCGCCAGGAGGACCTGTTCTTCGCGGGACTCTTCGGCGGGGACCCCGCGGGCGAGCCCGTGAAGCGCCCCGAGGAGCTGGCCGAGCGGGTCGCGGCCGGTGGCTCCGGCATCACCTTCTTCCCCGCGCCGCCGCTCATGCACGGCACGTCCACGCTGACCGCGTTCATCGCCCTCAACTACGGCCAGCGGGTCGTCCTGCACCGCAAGTACGTGCCCGAGGAGGTTCTCCGCACCCTGGAGAAGGAGAAGGTGTCCAGCATCTCCCTGGTCGGGGACGCGATGCTGCGCCCCCTCGTGGACGCGCTGCGCGGGCCGCTGAGCGGCACGGACCTCTCCGCCCTGTTCAGCCTGTCCTCGTCCGGGGCGATCATGTCCGACACCGTGCGGGCCCAGCTCCAGGAGCTCATGCCGAACGTGCTGCTCCTCAACAACTTCGGCTCCACCGAGTCCGGTTCCAACGGCCGCGCGACCGACGACTCCGGTCCCGCCAGGGGCTTCCGGCTCCACGTCAACGAACGCACGCAGGTGGTCGACCCGGCGACCCGCGCGCCCGTCGCCCCGGGCGAGATCGGCCGGCTCGCCCAGCGCGGCCATGTGCCGCTCGGCTATTACAACGACCCGGCCAAGACCGCCGAGACCTTCTTCGAGCGGGACGGGGTCCGGTGGGTGCTCCTCGGGGACATGGCGACCGTGGACGAGGCCGGGGTGGTGACCGTCCTCGGGCGCGGTTCCCAGTGCATCAACACGGGCGGCGAGAAGGTCTACCCGGAGGAGGTGGAGCAGGCCCTGAAGTCGCACCCCGACGTGTACGACGCGCTGGTCGCGGGAGTCCCCGACGCCCGCTGGGGCAACCACGTCGCCGCGGTCGTCCAGCTCCGCGCGGACGCCCCGCCGCTGGACCTGGCATCCCTCCAGACCCACTGCCGTCCCCGCCTCGCCGGGTACAAGGTCCCCCGCCAGCTGGTCCTGGCCGACCGCATCCAGCGCTCCCCCAGCGGCAAGGCGGACTACCGCTGGGCCCGCTCGGTCGCGGTGGAGGCGGACGCGGCGGTCACGGGGACGGGCGCGGGCGCGGAGACCGCCGGCTAGAGCCCGAACTCCCGTACTGCCGACAGGAATTCCTCGGGACGGTCGGTGTGGACGAGATGCCCCGCCCCGATCCTGACGAGGCGGGCGTCGGGGATGCGTTCGGCGAGCCCGGAGAGGTGCTCCTGCGGGACGTGGCCGGCCGGGCCGGCCGCGAGGACCAGTGTGGGGGCCTTGATCGCCGGCAGCTCCTCGCGCCAGGCCGGGTCGGGGGCGTTCAACTGGGCGTCGGTGGCAAGGACGATCCCCCAGTCGAAACCGAGGGGACCTGAGGGGCGCTCGGCCACCGGTCGCGGCGGGTCGAGCGGGATGAACGCCGGGGGCTCCTCCAGGACGAGCCGGCCGATCAGGTCCGGTTCCCGCTGGGCGAGCAGGAAGGCCGCGGCGGCGCCCATCGAGTGGGCGACGACCGTGGCGCCGGTGAGACCGCGGGCCTTGAGGAAGCCGCCGAGTTCGTCACGGAAGACGTCGAAACCGTAGCGGCCGGGCCGGTCGCTCAGTCCGGGTCGAGGAACGCGGCGACCGGGCGGACGAAGGCGTCCGCGTCGTCCACCCACGGGAAGTGTCCGGCGCCCGGCAGGACGACCAGTTCGGCGCCCGGGAAGTGGGAGGCGGCCTCGGCCGCCTTGGCCGGGGTGGGGCCCGCGTCGTACTCCCCCGCCAGGATCAGCACGGGTGCCGTGAGCGCGGTGAGGGCGCGGCGGGTCGACACCGGATCGCAGGCGCCGTCGCCGTGGTAGGCGGAGACGGCATCCCAGCGCATCCGCCGCGCCGCGGCGTGCTCCTGGGCGGCGGCGTCCCACCGCCCGTACGAGAAGGGCCCGATGATCTCCAGGACGCGCGGCAGCGGGGTGTCCGGTCCGATCGTGGCGAGTGCGGCGCGGGCCTCCGGGTACCACGGCCGGTCGGCGAAGACCTCGACGGCCTTGTCCCACTCCTCGTCGGTGGTGTCGACACCGACCGCACGGCCGGCGGGGGTGACGAGGACGAGGGAGCGGATCCGCTCGGGGTACGCGGCGGCGTACAGGGTGGCCAGGGTTCCCGCGGCCGAATGGCCGAGGAGGTCGATCCGCTCAAGGCCGAGGTGGGCGCGGAGCGCCTCGACGTCGCCGACCTGCCGGTCGCAGCGGTACGAGCCGGGGTCGGCGGGTTCGGCGCTCGCCCCCGTGCCACGGGCGTCGAGCAGGACGAGGGCGCGGTGGGCGGCGAGTCCGCCGAGGTCGCCGAGGTAGTCGGCGTCGCGCATCGGCCCGCCCGCCAGGCACACCAGTGGCTCGCCCTCCCCGTGGATCCGGTAGGCGAGTTCGGTCCCGTCGTACGTCCTGAATTTCGGCATGGCGCCGATCCTCACCCGCTCCCGGCGATCTTCGCAATCGGTTTCACCGAGAGCGCGATACGGTGGACGGACCGTCCCCGATCTGCGAAGGAACCGTTTCACCGTGCCTGAGACCGGGGATCCCGCGCTGCGCGGCGACTGCGCGAACTGCTTCGGCCTGTGCTGCGTGGCGCTGCCCTTCGCCAAGTCGGCCGACTTCGCCGTGGACAAGGCGCCGGGCGAACCCTGCCGGAACCTCCGGGAGGACTTCCGCTGCGGTATCCACACCCGGCTGCGGCCCAGCGGTTTCCAGGGTTGCACGGTGTACGACTGCTTCGGCGCGGGCCAGCAGGTCTCCCAGGTGACCTTCGGCGGGGTGTCCTGGCGCGAGGCGCCGGAGACCGCGAGCAGCATGTTCGGCGTGTTCTATGTGATGCGTCAGCTCCACGAGCTGATGCGCTACCTCACCGAAGGGCTGGCCCGGCCGGCGGCCGGCCCGGTCCATGCCGAGCTGCGGAAGGCGCTCGACCGTGTCGAGGAGCTCACCCGCGGGGCGGCGGACGCGCTGGAGGAGCTGAGGGTTCCCGAGGTGCGCGCCGACGTGAACCGGCTGCTGCTGCGGACGAGCGAACTGGTCCGCGCCACGGCGGGCGGGAAGCCGAGGAGCCGGCGTGGGGCGGACCTGGTCGGGAAACGGCTGCGCGGCGCGAAGCTGCGCGGCACCGACCTGCGCGGGGCGCTGCTCATCGGCGCCGATCTGACGGGGGCGGACCTGTCGCTCGCGGATCTGATCGGCGCGGACCTGCGGGGCGCCGATCTGTCGGAGGCGGATCTGACCGGCGCCCTCTTCCTGACGCAGCCCCAGCTGAACGCGGCGCGCGGGAGCGCCGCCACCCGCCTCCCGGAGGGTTTCGAGCGCCCCGCGCACTGGACGGCCTGACCGACCCGCTTACGAGGAGGAGGCCGCCGCGTCGCGCCAGACCGTGACGTCGAGCGTCAGGTACGTGCTGGCCGAGTCCTCAGGGGAGATGCCCTTGACCGTGACGAGGCTCAGGTGCCCCGTGCCGGTCGTGACGCAGATCTGGCGGCCCTTGGACAGCTTGTTCACGTAGACCTCCTGGATGAAGCGGGTCTCGGCCCGGCACGCGGCGAGGGAACCCTTCTGTCCCGGGTCGAGGAGTGCCAGGCTGCCGCCGCTGGTCTCCGAGTCGAGGTACCCGCCCGTGTCGTAGGAGAGTTCGTACCCGCCGTCCTCGCCCTTCTGGGGCCGGACGACGTCGTCGCCGAGGGTCAGGTGGTAGCCGGCGGTGAGGTTGACGGCCTTGAAGTCGGCGGGCTGCGGGTCTGCGGCGCCGGTCGAGGGCTGCGCGTCGGCGGGGCTGCCGGTGGCGCCGGGTGTCGTCCCGCCGCCCTGGCCGTTCGACGTACCACCGCTCGGCTTGTCGCCGTTGGCCGTGGTCTCCTGCCCCTTGTCCTTCAACAGGGCGTACGCCGTCACACCGCCGACGGCACCGAAGGCGAGGACGGCGGCGACGGCCACGAGCAGCCCTCGCCCGGGCCGGCCCCGCGAGGCTCCGGGCGCGGCGTGCGGCTGCCCGCCCGGGACCCCGAGGTGCTGGTACGGCGTGGGGACGGGCCCCCGCGTCGGCGCGTAGGCATGGGCCGGGGTGGCGTGTGCCGGCGCCGGGTGGGACACGGGCGTGCGGTACGGCCCGGGATGCGGGGGCGGCTGCTGTCCGGCGGGAGGCCCGTAGGCGCCGGGCGGGGCGGTGGGCGGGGCCGGGGTGGCCGGGGCGGTGGGCGCGTACGCCGCGGCGGGGGCCGTGGGCGCGTAGCCGACGGCCGGGGCGGTCGGGCCCGACGGAGCGGTGGGTGAGTAGCCGGCGGCCGGGGCGGTCGACGGGGGCGGGGGTGTCTGGACGGGGGCGGGAGCCGCGGCCCGGGCGGTGATCTCGGCGGAGACCGCGCCCGGCAGCCAGTCCTCGGGGCGGCGGAGGACCGTCGCCGCGTTCGCCTCCTGGCAGAGCCGGATGACCTCGGCGAGCGTGGGCCGCGCCTCGGGGTCCTTCGCGAGGCACCGGGTGACGAGTTCGCTCAGTCGTTCCGGCACGGCGCTGAGGTCCGGCTCCTCGTGCACGATGCGGTACAGCACGCCGTGCGAGGTGCCCTCGCCGAACGCCGGGGCTCCCGTCGCCGCGTAGGCCGCGACCTGCCCGAGCGCGAAGATGTCCGTCGCCGGGGTCACCTTGCGGCCGGCGGCCTGCTCGGGCGCCATGAACGACGGGGTGCCGATGGTGACGCCGCTGCCGGTGAGCGAGGTCGCGTCGGCCGCGTGGGCGATGCCGAAGTCGATGACGCGGGGCCCGTCGGAGGCGAGCAGCACGTTGGACGGCTTGAGGTCGCGGTGGACGATCCCGGCGCCGTGGATGACGTGCAGGGCCTCGGCCATCCCGGCGACGAGCAGCAGCACCGTCTCCACGGGCAGCGCTCCGTGGGTGACGACCGCGTCGGCGAGCGACGGGCCCGGGACGTAGGCGGTGGCCAGCCAGGGTTGGGCGCCTTCGGGGTCGGCGTCGATCACGGGCGCGGTGAAGAGTCCCTGCACGCGCTGGGCGGAGCGCACCTCCTGGGCGAAGCGGCGGCGGAACTCCGCGTCCTCGCCGAACTCGGGGCGGATCAGCTTGATCGCCACGGGCCGGCCGCCGGGCGTGTACGACAGGTACACCTTCCCCATGCCGCCTGCCCCCAGCCTGGCGGCGAGCCGGTACCCGGCGACCGTGGTGGGGTCGTCCGCGGCGAGCGGTTGGAAGATCTCGCCCGCGTCGCCTCGACCCGGCTGCTGACCACTCATGAATTCATGTCTCCCCACGCTGACCTGTGTTGCCGGACGGCACCCTACCGTCGCGGGACGGTCCGGCCCGCCGCGCGGCCTACGGGCGGGGCGCCGGGGCGGTCCGTACGTCGTAGGTGTAAGGGGTCGTGGTGGAGAGGGTCAGGAAGCCGAGGCGCTGGAGGATCGGGCGGCTGGTGTCGGCGGCGTCGACCTGGACGTAGCGGTGGCCTCGTTCGGCCGCGAGGCGGGTGCGGTGGGCGACGAGGGCGCGGTAGAGGCCGCGGCCCCGCCAGCTCTCGACGGTGCCGCCGCCCCAGAGTCCGGCGAAGTCGGTGCCGGGGCAGAGTTCGAGGCGGGCCGCGCTGACGGGTTCGCCGGCCGCGAGGGCGACGACGGCGGTGACGGCGTCGGGGTCGGCCGCGAGACGGTCGAGGAGTTGGCGGCCGATGTGGGTGCTGTCGGTGCCGAAGGCGCGTTCGTGGACCTCGACCACCTGGCGTACCCCGGCCTCGTCGGTGACCGCGCGGAGTTCCACGCCTTCGGGGAGCGGTACGTCCAGGGGACCCGAGGCGGCTTCGGCGGCCATCAGGGTCTCGGGGGCCTCGGCGGTGAAGCCCGCGGCGAGCAGCCGCTCGCCGAGGTCGGCGGGGGTGTCGTGGGCGTACAGCTTCCACTCGAAGGACAGGCCGGCGGTGCGGTAGTGGTCGATCTGCCCGGCGATGGCCCGGTCGGCGGCGGGGGCGTCCAGGCGGGACCAGAGCACGCCGTTCCAGGCGTGCGCGGGTCCCGTCTGGCGGACGACGTCGCCGACGCGTTCGATCCGGCAGCCGGGTCCGTCGGGGCGGGCCCCTCGGCGGAGCTGACGGTCGTACAGGTCACGCAGGTGCTGGGGCTGGGGTTCCATGGGGGTCACTCCAGCATCGCGTCCGACCTGCGGCAACGGGATTTCCACCGTCGCGCGGGGTCATGGGCCGGGGGTCGCCTTCGCGGGCACCTGTGACACGTCGCTGCTTCCCGCGTCGTGCCGGAGCGGGGTGATCTGGTCGATGTCGTAGCGGATACGGAGCCGTTCGACGGCCTGGTGGTCGACCTCGCCGCCCGAGCCGAGGATCTCCATGAGCTCCTCGAAGTACCGCTCGTGGTCGGGCGGCGGCGAGGCCTGGAAGAGCATGCGGACGGGTTCGCCGGTGGGGTTGGCGAAGGCGTGCGGGCAGCCGGGTGGCACCAGGATCAGGGTGCCGGGGGTCGCGCGCACGGCTCGCTGCCCGGAGGAGGACTCCCACTCCCGCCAGCTGTCCTTGGTACGGACGAGCGGTTCGAAGGCGAGGACGTCGAGTTCGCCCTCCAGGAGGTAGAAGAGTTCCTCGCTGTGCCCGTGGGCGTGGGCGCCGACGTCGAAGCCGGGCGGGACGACGACCTCGAAGGTGGAGGCGGTACGGGAGTGCTCGCCGGTCACCTTGAAGGTGACGTGCTGCGCGGCGGTGGTGAGGGTCTTGCCGTGGCCGGGCGGCACGATGAGGCCGCCGCCCGGTCCGATCGCGGTGGCTGTCACGGTGTACGGGCTCCTCTCACCAGGTGACCGGGAGGGTCTCGGGGCCCCGGATGAGGGCTCCGCGCTGCCAGCGGAGCTGGTCATCGGGCACGGCGAGCCGCAGGTCGGGGAAGCGGGTCCACAGGGAGTCGACGAGGATCTCCGACTCGATGCGGGCGAGCGCGGAACCCGGGCAGTAGTGGGGGCCGTGTCCGAAGGCGACGTGCGGGTTGTAGCCGCGGTCGAAGTCGAGGCGTTCGGGGTCGGGGAAGACGGCGGGGTCGCGGTTGGCGGTCAGATAGGAGACGTAGACGGGGTCGCCGGCCGGGATGGTGATCCCGCCGACCTCGACGTCCTCCAGGGCGATCCGGGAGAGGCCGACGGCGTTGCGGTGCGGGATGTAGCGGAGGAGCTCGTCGACGGCCTGCGGGATCAGTTCGGGTTCCGCGCGCAGCCTGGCGAGGTGTTCGGGGTGGGTGAGCAGCGCGTACACCATGTTCGCGCTGTTGTTGCGGACGGCGTGGGCGCCGCCGATCTGGATGAGGACGGCGAGTCCGACGGCCTCGGTCTCGGTGAGGGTCTCGTCGTCGACTGCGTCGGCGAGGACGGCGGCGAGGGTCTCCTTGCCGGTGCCGTGGTTGCGGCCGACGAGTTCGGTGAAGTAGCGGCCCATGTCGGCCTTGGCCTGCTCGCTGGCCTCCCGGCCCGCGGCGGCGGAGATGATGGTGTCGGACCAGCGGGCCATCAGTGGCTGGTCGCCCTCGGGCACTCCCATGAGTTCGCTGACCATGGCGAGCGGGAAGGGTCGGTTGACGAGTTCCATGAGGTCGGCGGGGGCGCCGTGCTCCTCGACCCGGTCCAGGAGCCGGTCCATGACGTCCTGGGCGTGGTCGCGCAGGGCGCCCAGGGCGCGGGCGCTGAAGGCGCGGGCGACGACGCGTCGCATCCGGGTGTGGTCCGGCGGGTCGGCGAAGCCGACGGCGCCTTCCATCGGGATGAAGTGGGGGGCGACGCGGGTGATGGAGCGGCCCCAGACGGCCTGGCGGCTGAAGCGGGGGTCGACGGAGACGAACTTGACGTCCTCGTACCGGGTGACGAGCCAGGCGTGCCCTTCGCCGTGCGGCAGCCGGACCCGGGTGACGGGGTCCTCGTGCAGCAGCTTGGCGAGCAGCGGGTCGAAGTCGAGGCCGGTGAGGTCGGGCACGGCCCAGAAGTGGACCTGAGGGGTGTCGGCGTCGGTGGCCGTGGTGGTGGTCACGGGGCCGTCCCCTCGGGGGCGGTGACGGTGGCGGTCGCGGTGGCGGCGACGGCGACGGCGACGGCGACGGCGACGGCGGGACGGTGCGGGTCGGGCATGACGTTCACTTTCGTCCGGGCACGCGGGCGGGCCGCCGTCCGGAACCGGGGCGGCGGAGCCGGGCGGCGGAACCGAGACCGGGCGGACCTCGGCTGATCCACCCTTCCCCGCCCCGGACGCGCGCCGTGCCGGGGCCGCCGGAAAGACACCCCAAGGTGTGATGACCGGCCCGCACCCGGCCGTGCCGGGAAAAGTCCCGCAGCCCCCTTGCCAAGCCCCCGGTCCCTCCGGTTTTACTGACCCGGAACGCATCTACCGAATGATCGGTCGTCCGTTTTACGAGCGGGACCGTGGAGGAGTGGCGCGATGAGGGACCTGCTGGACAGTGGCGAACGGCTCGGACGCGAGGAGCTGGCGGCGCTCCAGCTGGAGCGGCTGCGCGCGAGCCTGCGCCACGCGTACGAGAACGTGGACTTCTACCGGCGCTCCTTCGACGCGGCCGGGGTGACCCCGGACGACTGCCGGACGCTCGCGGATCTGGCCCGCTTTCCCTTCACCACCAAGACGGACCTGCGCGACCACTACCCCTTCGGCATGTTCGCCGTCGACCAGTCCCGGATCCGGCGGGTCCACGCCTCCAGCGGCACCACCGGCCGACCGACCGTCGTCGGCTACACCGACGGCGACCTCGACATGTGGGCCGACGTGGTCGCCCGTTCCCTGCGCGCCGCCGGGGCCCGCCCCGGCCACAAGGTCCATGTGGCGTACGGATACGGCCTGTTCACCGGCGGGCTCGGCGCCCACTACGGCGCGGAGCGCCTCGGGTGCACGGTGATCCCCGCCTCGGGCGGTATGACGGCCCGGCAGGTGCAGCTGATCCAGGACTTCCGCCCCGAGATCATCATGGTGACCCCCTCGTACATGCTGACGCTGCTCGACGAGTTCGAGCGGCAGGGCGTCGACCCGCGCTCGACCTCCCTGAAGGTGGGCGTCTTCGGCGCGGAGCCGTGGACGGAGGCGATGCGGAAGGAGATCGAGGAGGCCTTCGCGATCGACGCGGTCGACATATACGGCCTGTCGGAGGTCATCGGCCCGGGGGTGGCTCAGGAGTGCGTGGAGACCAAGGACGGTCTGCACATCTGGGAGGACCACTTCTACCCGGAGATCGTGGACCCGTTCACGGGCGAGGTGTTGCCGGACGGGGAGGAGGGGGAGCTGGTCTTCACCTCGCTCACCAAGGAGGCCATGCCGGTGATCCGCTACCGGACCCGCGATCTGACGCGGCTGCTGCCGGGGACCGCGCGGGTGTTCCGGCGGATGGAGAAGGTCACGGGCCGCAGCGACGACATGATCATCCTGCGCGGGGTGAACCTCTTCCCGACGCAGATCGAGGAGATCGTGCTCCGTACCCCGTCCGTGGCCCCGCACTTCCAGCTGCGGCTGACCCGCGAGGGCCGGCTCGACGCCCTGACGGTCCGCGCCGAGGCCCGCGCGGGAGCGACGGCGGAGGAGCGCGCCGAGGCGGCCCGGGCGATCACGACGGCGGTCAAGGACGGCATCGGGGTCTCGGTCGGGGTCGAGGTGGTCGACCCGGAGACGCTGGAGCGCTCGGTGGGCAAGATCAAGCGGATCGTGGACCTGCGGACGTCGGACTAGGGTCCGCCGGGCGGATGGGGGCTCGGCCCCGACCCCGATCCGTCGGAAGTGCGTCGGAGCGAGGGCTCGGCCTCAGAACCGGTCGGCGGTCTCGCGGGGGTCGTCGGCCATGATCAGATCGATGAACCGCCGGGCCTGGGCCTCGGCCGGTTCGTCCCGCGTGACGGGCAGCTCGAAGGCGAAACGCGGACCGTTCGACCGTGCGGGCCTGTCCATGCGTTGGCTGAAATACACCTCTACCCCCAGGGGCTCCTCGCGCACGATGGAGACGTTCTCCAGCACGCAGTCCCACCGCTCGAACCAGCCGCTGTCCGTGAGTTCCGTGGCCGTCAGGCGGGCGACGGTGTCCACGGGCTCCTCCCAGGTCTTGTCCGCGGCGGCGCGTGCCAGTTCGGCGTCGTACTCGGCTGCGTCGAAGCGGACCTCCGCGGGAACGGGCACCCGGGTGTCGTTCGTGTTCCGCCAGGAGGACCACACCACGCGGTCGCCCTCGCGGCGGATCGTGACGAAGACACCACCGCAGCAGTCGGTGTGGCAGTTGTTGTTGGACAGCTCGACCTCGCGCGGTTCCTCCGGCGCCGACAGCGGCCATTCGCCGGGCGGACGGACCCAGTCCCGGGCCGAGCAGCTCGACACCCCGTCGGGGTGGATGTCCGCGAGCACGTCCCTGCCGTCGACGAGGGGACGCACCTCCGTCCAGGGCTCGATCGCGTACGGGCCCGGCGGCACATGGCGGAGGGCGAGCGTGCTGGGGAGTGTGGGGATGGTCACGCCTCCATCATCACGGTCGGCGGTGGACGCGGGAAGCGGTTATCGAGGGTGCCGAGCTGCTGCTCCGCGGGTCAGTGAGATGCCTCAGGCCTCCGCGTACCGGTCCCGGAGTTCGCGTTTGAGGATCTTGCCGCTGGCGTTGCGGGGCAGTTCCGGTGTGAAGTGGATGCGCTTCGGGGCCTTGAAGTGGGCGAGCTTCTCCCGTGCGTGGGTGAGGAGTTCGGTCTCGGTGACCTCGCCGCGCGGGACGACCACGGCCGTGACCGCCTCGATCCAGCGGTCGTCGGGGAGGCCGATCACCGCCACTTCGGCGACGCCGGGGTGGGTGTAGAGCGCGTCCTCGACCTGGCGCGAGGCGACCAGGACGCCGCCGGAGTTGATGACGTCCTTCACCCGGTCGACGATCGTGTAGTAGCCCTCGGCGTCGCGGACCGCGAGGTCACCCGAGTGGAACCAGCCGCCCCGGAAGGCCGCCTTGGTCTCGTCGGGCTTGCGCCAGTAGCCGTCGCAGAGTTGCGGCGAGCGGTAGACGATCTCGCCGGGGGTGCCGTCGGGGACGTCCTTGCCGTGCTCGTCGACGACGCGGGCCTCGACGTGACGGACCGGACGGCCGCACGAGTCCATCCGGCCCTCGTGCTCGTCGGGGCCGAGGACGGTGGCGAGCGGGCCGATCTCGGACTGGCCGAAGCAGTTGTAGAAGGCGAGGTCGGGCAGCCTGGCCCGCAGTCGCTCCAGGACGGGTACGGGCATGATCGAGGCCCCGTAGTAGGCCTTGCGGAGGGCCGACAGGTCGCGCGTCGCGAAGTCGGGGTGGTTGGCGAGGCCGATCCAGACGGTCGGCGGCGCGAAGAGGCTGTCGGCCCGGCCCGCCTCGATCAGGTCGAACAGGGCCGCCGGGTCCGGGCCGTCGATGATCGTGTTCTCCGCGCCGACGGCGAGGTAGGGCAGCAGGAAGACATGCATCTGCGCGGAGTGGTAAAGCGGCAGGGCGTGTACCGGCCGGTCGTCCTCGCGCAGGTCGAGGGCCTCGATGGCGCTCGCGTACTCGTGCGCGAGCGCCAGGTGGGTCATCGTCGCGCCCTTGGGGAGGGCAGTGGTCCCCGAGGTGTAGAGCAGCTGGGCGATGTCGCGGGCGTCGCGGTCGGTGTCGTACGTCTCCGGTACGGCGAGCGCGGCGAGCAGTGAACCGGGCGCGTCCCGCAGCGCCTTGACGGCGAATCCGTCCGGTACGCGCTCCACGAGGGCGGGGTCGGCGAGGACGAGCGAGGTGTCCGACTGCTCCAGGAGGTAGCTGAGGTCGTCGCCGGTCAGGTGGTGGTTGACCGGCACATGGATCAGGCCCGCCCGCGAACAGGCGAGGAACGCGACCAGGTACGCATCCGAGTTGTGGCCGTAGGTCGCGACCCGCGCCGCCTCGGGCAGCCCGAGGTGGTGTGGCTCCCGCAGGACGGCGGCGGCGGTGGAGACGGCCGCGTCCAGCTCCGCGTACGTCCAGGTCCGGTCGGCGTACCGGACGGCGATCCGGTCGGGGACACGCCGGGCGCTCGCGCGCAGGAAACCGTCGACGGTGCGGCTGGGGAGTCGGTCCATGCGGCGATCCTCGGCGCGTACCGGGTGGAAGGTCAAGTACCGGGAGGCGGGTCGTACCCGCCCGGACCTCGGATACCGAACGGGATGTTGACAAGGGGGCGGGTGACTGCGTGCATGGTACAACCCGCAGTGTCCGTCCGTCCGTTGGGAGACACCTTGCATCTCCGCACCCGACTGAAGCACCTGGCACTCACCGGCGCCGCCCTGGCCGTCGTCACCGCCTCGCTGCCGGGCGCGGCGGTCGCCGACCCCGGTGACGGCTCCGGTGGCCGGGGCCACCATCCGTCAGACCGGGGCCTGTCGGCCGTCATCCGGTACACCGAGTACGGCGTCCCGCACATCGTGGCCAAGGACTACGCGAACCTCGGTTTCGGGACGGGCTGGGCCCAGGCCGCCGACCAGATCTGCACGCTCGCGGACGGCTTCCTGACCGTGAACGGGGAACGTTCCCGGTACTTCGGCCCGGACGCCGCCACGGACGGTGCGCTCTCCTCCGCCGCCACGAACCTCTCCAGCGACCTGTACTTCCGGGGGGTGAAGGACGCGGGGACGGTCGAGGAGCTGCTCGCGACCCCGGCGCCGGCCGGGCCGAGCCGCGACCTCAAGGAGCTGATGCGTGGCTGGGCGGCCGGCTACAACGCCTGGCTCCGGAAGAACCGGGTGTCGGACCCCGCCTGCGCGGGGGCCGGCTGGGTCCGCCCGGTGTCCGCCCTCGACGTGGCCCGGCGCGGATTCGCCGTGTCGGTGCTCGGCGGGCAGGGACGGGCCGTCGACGGCATCACCGCCGCCCGGCCGCCGGCCACTCCCCCGGGTGCGCCCGTCCAGGCGCCCGACCCGGACCGAGCGGCCGCGACCGCCCGGGAGCTGTTCGCCGCCGAGAACGCCACCATGGGCTCCAACGCCGTCGCGTTCTCGGGAGCAACGACGGCGAACGGGCGCGGGCTGCTCCTGGGCAACCCGCACTATCCGTGGCAGGGCGGCCGCCGCTTCTGGCAGTCGCACCAGACCATCCCGGGCGAGCTGAACGTCTCGGGCGCCTCGCTCCTCGGGACGACCGTCGTGAACATCGGTTTCAACGAGAAGGTGGCCTGGAGCCACACCGTCGCCACGGGCGTCCCGCTCAACCTGCACCAGCTGTCGCTCGCGCCCGGTGACCCGACCTCGTACCTGGTGGACGGCCGGCCGGAGCGGATGACCCCGCGCCAGGTGACCGTGCCGGTGAAGGACGGCGCACCCGTCACCCGTACCCAGTGGTGGACCCGGTACGGCCCGGTCGTCGGTGGCCTCGGTCCGCAGCTCCCGCTGCCGTGGACGACGACCACGGCGTACGCGCTCCACGACCCCAACGCGGTCAACCTGCGCGGCTCCGACACCGCGCTCGGCTTCGCGAAGGCCCGGTCCACGCAGGACATCGCCGACACCCTGCGCCGTACGCAGGGGCTGCCGTGGGTCAACACGATCGCGGCCGACTCGGCGGGGCACGCGTACTTCAGCCAGTCGCAGGTGCTCCCCCGGATCACCGACGAACTGGCCGCCCGCTGCTCCACCCCCCTCGGCCGGGCCACGTATCCGTCCTCGGGTGTCGCGGTGCTCGACGGTTCGCGGTCGGACTGCGCGCTCGGCTCCGACCCGGACGCGGTGCAGCCGGGGATCTTCGGCCCGGCGCGGATGCCGGTCCTGCGGGACACCCCGTACGTGGAGAACTCCAACGACAGCGCCTGGCTGACCAACGCCGACCGGCCGCTGACCGGCTACGAGCGGATCTTCGGGACGATCGCGACTCCGCGCTCGCTGCGGACCCGGGGCGGTGTCGAGGACGTGGCGGCGATGGCCGGGCGCGGCGGCCTGACGGTGGCCGACCTCCAGCGGCAGCAGTTCGCCAACCGGGCGCCGGCCGGTGACATGGCGGCCGCCGACGCGGCGAAGGCCTGTGCGTCCGCGCTGCCCGCGGACCCGGAGGTCTGCCGGGTGATCGGCGCCTGGGACCGGACGGTGGACACGGACAGCCGGGGCGCGCTGCTGTTCGACCGGTTCTGGCGGAAGTTCACCGCCGCGGTGAAGCCGGCCGACCAGTGGAAGGTGCCGTTCTCGCCGGCCGACCCGGTGCGTACCCCGCACACCCTGAACACGGCGGCGCCCGGTTTCGCGAAGGCGCTGACGGACGCGGCCGCGGAACTGCGGGCCGCCGGGATCCCGCTGGACGCGCCGCTGGGAGCCCACCAGTTCGTCGTACGGAACGGGCAGCGGATCCCGGTGAGCGGCGGCACCGAGTCGCTCGGCGTCTGGAACAAGACGGAGCCCGTGTGGGACGCGGCGGGCGGCGGCTACGTGGAGGTCGCGCACGGGACCAGCCATGTGCAGGCGGTGGGCTGGGACGGCGGCCGGTGCCCGGTGGCCCGCACCCTGCTCTCGTACTCCCAGTCGTCGAACCCGGCGTCGCCGCACTTCAGCGACCAGACCCGGCTGTACGCGGGCGAGCGCTGGGTGACCTCCCGGTTCTGCGAGAAGGACATCCTGCGCTCGCCGGCGCTGCGGGTGGTGGTCGTCAGGGGCTGAACGGTTCTGCCGGGCCTCGGCGTCAGGGGCTGAACGAGAGGAAGACGAAGGCGGCGAAGATCGAGAGATGGACGCCGCCCTGGAGGAGGGTGGCGCGTCCGGGCACCACGGTCAGGGCGCTCACCACGCCGGTGAGGACGAGCAGGACCATGTGGAGCGGGCCGAGCCCGAGCACGAGGGGCCCGGACAGCCAGATCGAGGCGAGCGCGATCGCCGGGATCGTCAGTCCGATGCTGGCGATGGCGGAGCCGTAGGCGAGGTTGAGGCTGGTCTGCATACGGTCCCGGCGGGCCGCGCGGACGGCGGCGAGGGTCTCGGGCAGCAGCACCATCAGGGCGATGACGACACCGACGACCGCCTTGGGCAGGCCCGCCGACTCGACGCCGTCCTCGATCGTGGGCGAGATCAGTTTCGCGAGTCCGACGACGGCGACGAGGGCGAGGAGGAGCAGGCCGAGGCTGGTCCAGGCGTCGCGCTCGGTGGGCGGGTCGGCGTGCTCCTCCGCCGAGTCCTGGCCCGGACGCGGCACGGGAAGGAAGTAGTCACGGTGCCGTACGGTCTGGACGCCGACGAACACGCCGTACAGGCAGAGTGAGGCGACGGCGGCGAAGGCGAGTTGCGGGGTGGAGAACTCGGGGCCGGCGTGGCTGGTGGTGAAGGACGGCAGGACCAGCGTCATCGTGGCCAGGGTGCAGACGGTGGCGAGTGCGCCGCCGGACCCCTCGGCGTTGAAGACCGCGACCCGGTTGCGGAGCGCGGCGACGAGGAGGGACAGGCCGACGATGCCGTTGCAGGTGATCATGACGGCGGCGAAGACGGTGTCGCGCGCGTAGGTCGAGGTCTTCTCACCGCCACCGGCCATCAGCGTGACGATGAGCCCGACCTCGATGACGGTGACGGCCACCGCGAGGACGAGCGAGCCGTACGGTTCGCCCACCCGGTGGGCGATGACCTCGGCGTGGTGGACCGCGGCGAGGACGGCGGCGATCAGACAGAGCGTGATGAGTCCGACGGCGAAGCCCGGAAGGTCGCGCCCCCAGGCCGCCACAAGCGCAAGCGCCGCCACCACCGGCCCCCAGGTGGTCCACTGCCGTGTCAATGACGCCGTGCTCGAACTCATGATCCGCATCCTGCCACAAAGGGGGCTTTCGACCGGTTCGGCCCTTGCCGGCGCCTTCGGCCTCCTGGAGCGCGAGTTCCCGGAGCTGTCCGGCCCGCTGGACCGGATCGAACTGTCGGCGCCCCGGTCCTGAGACCGGACGCGCGCCCTACGGCGTGCGGAAGCCGCGGAAGGTCACGTGCTTCGCGGCCCGCCATCGTGTCGTCCCTCTCAAGCAGCACGACAGGTGTCGGCGGGCGGCTCCTAGAGCGGGCGTTCGTGGCCCTCCCAGTACGGGTCGCGGAGGCGGCGCTTGTACAGCTTGCCGTTCGGGTCGCGGGGCATGGTGGGGACGAAGTCGACCGATTTGGGGCACTTGAAGCCGGCGAGGTGGGCGGCGCAGTGGGCCAGGATCTCGGTGGCGAGCGCGGGCCCGGGCTCGTGTCCCTCGGCCGCCTCGACTACGGCCGTGACCTCCTCGCCCCAGTCGGCGTGCGGGATGCCGAAGGCGGCGGCGTCCGCGACGGCGGGGTGGGCGAGGAGCGCGGCCTCGATCTCGGCGGGGTAGATGTTGACCCCGCCGGAGATGATCATGTCGATCTTGCGGTCGCGGAGGAAGAGATAGCCGTCCTCGTCGAGGGTACCGAGGTCGCCCACGGTGAAGAAGTCACCGATGCGGTTCTTGGCCGTCTTCGCCTCGTCCTTGTGGTACCGGAAGCCGCCGGTGTTCATCTTCAGGTAGACGGTGCCGAGTTCGCCGGGCGGCAGCCGGACGCCGTCGTCGTCGAAGACGGCGAGTTCGCTGATGGGCCAGGCCCTGCCGACCGTGCCGGGCTTCTTCAGCCACTCGTCGGCGGTCGCGAAGGCGCCACCGCCCTCGCTGGCGGCGTAGTACTCCTCGACGCACCGGCCCCACCAGTCGATCATCGCCCGCTTCACGTGCTCGGGGCAGGGTGCGGCGCCGTGGATGGCGTGGCGCATCGAGGAGACGTCGTACCGCTCCCGTACCTCCTCGGGGAGGGAGAGGAGCCGGTGGAACTGGGTGGGGACCATGTGGGTGTGGGTGCAGGCATACCGGTCGATCAGGCGGAGCATCTCCTCCGGCGCCCACCGGTCCATGAGGACGAGGGGATGCCCGATGTGCAGGGCCGCCGAGGCGAATTGGAGCACGGCGGTGTGGTAGAGCGGTGAGCAGACGAGGTGGACGTTTCCGTCGTGCGGCCTGATGCCGAAGATGCCGAGGAACCCGCCGAGGGGGGTCTCCTCGGGGAGCCTGCCGGGGAGCGGGCGGCGGATGCCGCGGGGGCGGCCCGTGGTGCCGGAGGTGTAGTTCATGACCCAGCCGAGGGTGCGGTCGGCGGGCGGGGACCCGTCCTGGCCTTCGAGCAGTTCGGCGTAGGGGCGGAAGCCGGGCACCGTACCGACGGCGTACCGGTGGGTGGCGGCGAGACCGGCGTCGTCGGCGGCGAGGGTCACCGCCTCGGCGAACCGTTCGTGGGCGAGGAGGACCTTGGCGCCGGAGTCGGCGACGATCCAGGCGATCTCGGGGCCGACGAAGTGGTGGTTGACGGGGACGAGGTATAACCCGGCCTGGGTGGCGGCGAGATGGGCGGCGAAGAACTCGGGGCCGTTGGGCAGGACGACGGCGAAGGCGTCGCCGCGTTCGAGCCCGGCGGCGCGCAGCCCGTGGACGAGCCGGTTGGCCTCGGTGTGCAGACGGCCGGCGGTCCACTCCTCGCCGTCGGGTGCGACGAGGACCGTACGGCCGGGGTCGGCGGCGGCCTGGGACCAGAAGCCGGTGGGACTCTGATTCACTGTGCGCTCCGTCCGGCTATGCGGTTGATGCGGGTGACGGCCTTCTCGAAGCCGCGGGTGAGCTCGTCGACGACCTGTTGGACGCTGCGCTCGGAGTTCATCCGGCCGACGATCTGTCCGACCGGGGTGCCGAGGAGCGGCTCGACCTCGTACCGCTGGATACGGGAGACGGCCTCGGCGACGAGGAGGCCCTGGAGCGGCATGGGGAGCGTGCCAGGCCCTGACGGGTCGTCCCAGGCGTCGGTCCATTCGGTGCGGAGCTGCCGGGCGGGTTTGCCGGTCAGGGCGCGGGAGCGGACGGTGTCGCCGGAGCCCGCGGCGAGGAGCTTGGCCGTGAGGGCGCGGGAGTGCAGCTCGGCCTCGGTGGTGGTGAGCCAGATCGAGCCGAGCCAGACGCCCTGGGCCCCGAGGGCGAGTCCGGCGGCGATCTGCTCGCCGCTGCCGATGCCGCCGGCGGCGAGCACGGGCAGCGGGGACACGGCGTCGACGACCTCGGGGGTGAGGACCATGGACGCGATCTCGCCGGTGTGGCCGCCCGCCTCGTACCCCTGGGCGACGACGATGTCGATGCCGGCTTCGGCGTGATGGCGGGCGTGGCGGGCGCTGCCGGCGAGGGCGGCGACGAGCACGCCGTGGTCGTGGGCGCGGGCGACGACGTCGGGGGGCGGGGAGCCGAGGGCGTTGGCGAGGAGTTTGATCGGGTAGTCGAAGGCCACGTCGAGCTGGTTGCGGGCGACCTGCTCCATCCAGCCGGTGATGCGCCAGCCGGAGGCCTCGCCCTCGGCGAGTTCCGGCACGCCGTGCTTGGCGAGGGTGGCGCGGACGAACGCCCGGTGCTCCTCCGGGATCATGGCCTCGACGTCGGCCTCGGTCAGGATCCCCTTGTCCGGGGCTTCCACCTTCTTGGCGGGCATCACGACGTCGAGGCCGTAGGGCAGCCCGTCGGTGTGGGCCTGCATCCAGTCGAGGTCGCGGGCCAGCTCGTCGGGGTCGGTGTAGCGGACGGCGCCGAGGACGCCGAACCCGCCGGCTCTGGTGAGTGCGGCGGCCACCGCCGGGAAGGGCGTGAAGCCGAAGATGGCGTGTTCGATCCCCAGGGTGCGACTCAGCTCCGTCTTCATGGGCGGCAGGATGCCGCAGCGGCGCGCCGGAGGGAAGAGGTTTTCTGATGCATCGTCAGATTCTTTGGGGGCGGCACGTCGGTACGCGGGTGCCGCAACGGCCGGGCGTGAGGGAGGGTGGGCTCGACGGAGGAGGCGACGAGAGGGTGGGCCGACCGTGACGGGCGGAGTCGGTGGGGCCGGGCGGCGGAGCACCTTGCGGCGGGGGTCGACCGAGCGGGCCGGGCTGCTCTCCGTGCACCTGGACGGGCTGGTCACGGAGGCGGAGAAGTTCCTCGCCCCCTCCCCCACGCACCCCTGGTACGCGGGTGCCGTGCTGCTCGCCGGGCGGGGCGGGACCGTCGCCCTGCACCGGGCGATCGGTTCGGCCGTGCGGTACGCGGCCTACGACGAGACGACGGACACCGGGGTCGAACTGCCGCCGGAGCGCCGGATCCCCGTGACCGAGGAGACCGTCTTCGACCTGGCGTCGGTCACCAAGCTCTTCACCTCGGTCCTGGCGGTGCAGCAGATCGAGCGCGGGACGCTGGACCGGGAGGAGCGGGTCACCGCGTACCTGCCGGAGTTCGGCGGTGGCGGGAAGCGGGAGGTCACGGTCCGTCATCTGCTCACCCACACCTCCGGGTTGCGGTCGTGGCTCCCGCTGTACCGGGAGCCGACGCGGGAGGGGAAGCTGCGGCTGCTCTGGGACGAGGCGCCGGCGCAGCCGCCGGGGACCGCGTACCTCTACTCGGATCTGAATCTGATCGCGCTCCAGCTGGTCCTGGAGGAGATCACCGGTCGCGGTCTTGATGCCCTGCTCCACGACGAGATCACCGCTCCGCTCGGGATGCACCGCACTCGTTTCAATCCACCGCTCTCCTGGCGGCCGGGGATCGCCGCCACCGAGGACGCACGGCCGCCGTGGTCCGGCCTCGACCGGGGCATGGTGTGGGGCGAGGTCCACGACGAGAACGCCCACGCCCTGGGCGGGGTCGCGGGCCACGCCGGGATCTTCTCCCGCGCCTGGGACCTCGCGATCCTCGCCCGCACCCTGCTCGACGGAGGGGTGTACGGCGGGGCCCGTATCCTCTCCCCCGCCTCGGTGCGGCTGATGTTCTCCGACTTCAACAGCGCCTTCCCCGGTGACGGACACGGTCTCGGCTTCGAGCTGGACCAGCGCTGGTACATGGGCGCGATGGCCACTCCCCGTACGGCAGGACACACCGGCTTCACCGGTACGAGCCTGGTCCTGGACCCGACGACCGACACGTTCCTGATCGTCCTCGGCAACTCCGTGCACCCGGTGCGCTCCTGGCGCTCCGGCTCCGTCCCGCGCGTCGCCCTCGCGGACCGGCTGGCCAGGGCCGTGCCCGTACGGCCGGTCCGGGGCGGCGCGGCCTGGTTCTCCGGGATGGAGTGCGGCGGCACCGGCACGCTCACCCTGCCGCCGGTGCCGGGTGCGGCGCGGTTCGAGTGTGCCCTGTGGTGGGACACCGCGCCGGGCGCCGACCTCGCCCTGGAGACCTCCGGGGACGGCGGGACGACCTGGCGGCCTCTTCCCTTCACCACCGACGGGCGCACCGAGCACCCGGCGGGTACGGTCGGCGGCTGGTCCGGACGCGTGTGGCACACGGTGTCGGCGCCGCTGCCCGGGACGGACGGGCGCGTGCGCTGGCGGCACGCGGCGGGCGGGCGGTACGTGGGGCGGGGCGTGTACGTGGACGAGCTGCGGCTTCTCGACGGGGCGGGGCGCCCGGTGTTCGACGAGGCCCGGTCGGCGGATGGAGTGCGGATCGAAGCGAACGGCTGGAGCAGATCGGCCGATTGAGCCCATCGGGCGAACCGTCAGTACGGACCGCGTACGAGTGATCACATGAGGTACCGTCCCGGCGGACGGACGGCCGATTCCAGGCCTAGCCGCCCCTCGCTTTCGCCGTTCGCCCCCCGTCCATCGCCTTCGCCCGCCTCCCTCGCCCTTCCTCTTCGCCTTCGCCTTCGCCTTCGTAACGAGGTGTTCCTTCGTGTCGTCCCTGCCCCCGCGCCGTCCACCGGGCGCGCGCCGCTTCGCACGGTCCGCGTGGCTGAGCGCGCTCTCCCTCGCCGTCCTCGCCGCGACCCTCCTCGCGGTCACGCCGTCGACGCGCGCGACCGCGTCCACGGCGTCCACCATGTCCACGGCGTCCACCGCCTCCACCGCGTCGCTCACGACGCAGGTGCTCAACACGCCGTTCGAAGCGCGCGAGAAATACTTCTGCACGCGGATTCCCGCCGTCGTCACCAGCAAGTCGGGCGGCGTCCTCCTGGCCTTCGCCGAGGGCCGCACGCGGCTGACGGCGACCGGATGCCACGACGTCGGCGACAACGACATCGTGCTCAGGAGGTCCCTCGACGGCGGTGCGCACTGGGAGGAGCTCCAGGTCGTCGTCGGCGCGGGCGACGCGCTCGCGCACGGCAACCCCGCCCCTGTCGTGGACGCCGTCACCGGGCGGATCACCCTGCTGTACTCCAGCAGCGACTGGAACCGTGACGCGGCCAAGCCCAAGCGCGAGGGCTTCCCCCGCACGGTCCACGCCGTGCACAGCACGGACGGCGGAGTGACCTGGTCCCCGAGCGTCGCGCTGCCGCAGCTGAAGGCACCGGGGTGGGGCTGGGTGTCCACCGGACCCGGCCACGGCATCCAGCTCGACCGCGGGCCGCACCAGGGCCGGCTGATCGTGCCCGGCGACCACACGGCGGGGGGCGACACGACCGGGGGCGGCCAGCTGTACTACAGCGACGACGGCGGCCTGACCTGGAAGCTCGGCGCCACCAGCACCGTGAGCAAGGCCGGCGCGTACCCGGGCGAGCTGACGGTCGCCCAGACCACCGACGGCGCCGTGTACGTCAACGCGCGCAACTCGGAGCCCACCCGCTGCGCCACCAACGAGCACCGGCTGAAGACCACGAGCGCCGACGGCGGCGCCTCCTTCGCCGCGCCCTTCACCCCCGTGGCCAACCTGGACACCTCCCCGACGTTCGGCTCGCTCCTGCGGCTGCACGCGCAGGACCTCGACGGCAAGCCCGACCGGCTGCTCTACTCGGGGCCCTCACGCCTCGGCCCGAACCCGCTGGAGGACCGGCGTGAACTGGCCGTCCGCTCCTCGTACGACGAGGGCAGAACGTGGAAGACCGTCGGCACCCTGGTCTCGGCGGCCCGCACCGGCTACTCCGATCTGACGGTGCTGCCGGACGGCTCCCTCGGCATCCTGTACGAGACGGCCGGCAACATCCCGCACGGCAACCTCGTCTTCGCGGCCTTCACCGAGAAGGACATGGACGCCGCCGCGACCGAGCTGCGCCGGCCCCGTACCGCCGACACCCGCGTGCGGGCGCCCGGCGAGGCCGGCAACCACGCCGTCATCCACGGCGGCGCCGTCCTCGGGTCGCGCCTCAGCGGCAAGGCCATGGAGTTCGACGGTACGGACGACTACCTGCGCCTCGTCTGCTCGCCGTCCCTGCGGGTCGACGACCAGGACTTCACCGTCACGGCGTGGTTCCGGCACTCGGCCACCACCGGCACGCTGCCGATCGTGTGGGCGTACGGGATGCCGGGCACCGACCCGCTGAAGAAGGGCCGGCACTTCTCGGTCCGGGCCGAACCCGGCGCGGGCGACGTCCTGCGGGCCACCGTCGGCACGGACATCGGCTCCACCGAGGTGACGCTCCCCTCCTCGTACAACGACGGCGGATGGCACCACGTCGTGTTCACCCGCGCGGGCCTGACCCTCGGCCTCGCGGTGGACGGGGGCGCTCCGGCCACCGCCGTCATGCCGCAGGGGACGACGGCGGCGGACAGGAACGTCACCCCCGCCGCCGAGTTCAACATCCACATCGGCGCCCGGCCCGACTTCCCGAACCAGCCGCCCGGGGTGGCGCAGCTCTTCCGCGGCACCCTGGACGACGTACGGCTCTTCCGGGGCGCGCTGACCCCGGAGGAGGCCGCCCTGGTGAAGGGCGGCTCGCTCGACGTGGCCACCGAGGACGAACGTCTCCGGCTCGGCTTCTCCACCATCTGGTAGAGCCACTCGCCCTCGGGGCAGCTCCGGCCGGTCATGTCGCCGACGGCCCGCCGTTCGGTCGGTTCAGCGGAGGGCGAGGGCGACGATCTGGGTGACCGCGTCCTTGTCGAAGTTGTCGTCGCTGACGAGGATCAGCGACCGCTCGCCGGACGGCAGGACCGGTCCCCAGGTCATGCCCTCGGTGTTGTCGACGGTGGACAGCCCGAGGGTGTGGAAGTCCGCGACGAGCTTCTTGCGCATCGGCACGACGCGCTGTCCTGCCAGGGCGTCCACCGACCGTACGTCGGTGGCGCCCCGTGTGGTGGCGTCGTACAGGCGGATCTTGTATCCGGAACCGGCGACCCAGGTCCGTTCGAGCACGAGGTAGCGGTCCGGGTCGTCGGGGAAGGCGAGGAGGGACGGAACGCCGGTGTCGGGGCCCCAAGGGCTGTCCGGGTCGGACTCGGCGAAGATCTTCTCGATCGGGTACGCGAACTGTCCGAGCACCCGGCCGCCGCGGGTCTGCTGGGTGACGCGGACGAGCGCACCCTGCGTCAGGTCCGGCACCGGGCCGTCCTGGAGCAGCGGGCCCTCGACCGCGCTGGTGACCATCTTGCCCCGGGCACCGAAGGTGAGTGCCTCGACGGCCTGGTTCCGGCGCGGTCCGCGCTCCGCCGTGATCGCGTAGTTCTCCGGCAGGCGCAGGCTGCCGCGGTGGGCGCCGTCCGGGTCGGAGATCTCGATGGACGGCTGGATCACCGGCGGGCCGGACACGGCGGGCCGGTCGCCCTCCTGCCCCCACCAGTAACGGCAGTCGAGCGGGTCGACACGGATCTCCTCCGGGTCGACGGCCTTGCCGTCGCCGAGGGCGGGCGAGGGGTAGACCGACCCGTCCGCCTGACGGAAGGGCCGGGTTCCGGTGAAGGCGACGGAGTGCACGCCGTCGGCGTCGACGTCCAGCCGCGCGGTGTAGAACCGCGCGTGCTGGAGGAAGGAGCGGTCGTCGCTGATGAACACGTACTCGCCGGTGCACCGGTCGCGGTCGACGCCGGAGAGGCCACCGACCGTGGTGCCCAGGAAATCGAACTTGTGCGGGACGATCTTCTCGCCGAGCAGGCGGGCCTGCACCGCGCGCCCCGACTCCGGCCCGGGACCGCCGGGTTGGGGGACGGCAGCCACCGCGGGAGCGAGCGTGGACGTCATGAGCAGTGCCGCGACACAGGCGCGGTAGATCAAGGAGGCACTCATGCCGGTGATCATGGCCCGCCCACTCCCGTCCCACAGTCACCCACACGGGTATTCCTCCCGTGTTCGGGCCGCTTCCCCACCTTCTGGACCATCCGTCGGATGATCGGCCCGAGGGCGGAGGCGTTCAGCGCTCCAGCCGGTCGAGTACGGCGAGTACCGGCGCGCCGCCGTCCTCCGCGGCCAGGCGGTCGGCCACCGCGCGGGCGCGCTCGCGGTGGGAGACGTCCGTCGTCGCCCGGCGCAGGGCGTCGGCCAGGGCGTCGGAGGTGAGACGGCGCAGCGGCACCACCCCGGGTGCCGTTCCCAGCGCGGTCAGCCGGGACGCCCAGAAGGCGGCGTCGAACTGGACCGGCACAGGCACCGTGGGCACTCCGGCCCGCAGGACGGCGCCGGTCGTGCCCGCGCCCGCGTGGTGGACGACGGCTGCCATCCGGGGGAACAGCAGTGAGTGCGGCACGTCGCCGACGGTCAGGATGTCCTCGCTCTCGGCGTTCAGCCCCGCCCAGCCCCGCTGGACGACGCCGCGGACGCCCGCAGCGCGCAAGGCGGCGACGATGTCACGGCTCGCCCGCTCTGGGTCGGGCACGGTGGCGCTCCCCAGGCCGACGAAGACCGGCGGGGGTCCGGCGGCGAGGAAGTCCTCCAGCTCCGGCGAGAGCCGCCCGGTCTCGTGCGGCCACCAGTACCCGGCCACCTCGAGCCCGGTGGGCCAGTCCCGGGGGCGGGGGACGACGAGTTCGCTGTAGCCGTGGAGCACCGGGCGTGCCCGGTGGCCTCGGGCCCGGTGGCTTCGGGACCGGCCGCCCGACGTGAGGCCGTGCCGCCGCAATGACCGTACGGAACGGGCGAACACCAGCTCCACCGAGGTCATGACGGCGTGTCCGCTCAGCCGGTTCCCCACCGTGCCCAGCGGCCGCGTCCCCAGCATCGGGGCGGGGAACTCGCCGGTGGGGTGCAGAGGTTGCAGATGCAGGCCCACGGACGGTACCGACAGGCCCTCGGCGATGGCGTCTCCGAGTGGTCCGAGCGCCCCGCCGATCAGCAGGACGTCGGCGTCCCTCGACGCCTCCACCAAGGCCCCGGTCAGCTCGTCGGCCACCTCCCGGGCCATGGACACCAGCCGTACCAGCTTTCCCGCGCCGGTCCTCGCGACGTGCAGCCGTCGGCCCCGCTCGGAGTGCAACTCGGCCCGGGGATCCACCGGCAGGGGATGGAAGCGCACCCCCGAACCGGCCACCAGCGGCTCGAACACCGCATGCGCGGCCAGCGTCACCTCGTGCCCGGCCCGTACGAGGCCGGCGCCCAGACCCGTGTACGGCGCGACGTCACCGCGCGACCCCGCCGTCATCATCACGATTCGCACCCGGCCAGTGTGGCCCACCCGGGCGCCACGGCTACGTATTTCGACCCTCGACGGCTCCTAGGCGCCGGATTCCGAGGCCGTGCGCAGAGCGGTCAGTACCGGGCTGATCAGGGGGTGCCCCTCCGCGCCGCGCCGGACGGCGGCGAAGACCCTGCGCGTCGGGGCGACTCCGTCGATCGGGCGGACCTCCACACCCGCGAGCTCCACGCCGCGCAGGGCCGAACGGGGCACGAGCGCCACGCCCGCGCCCGCTTCCGCGAGGGCGACGACCGCGCGGAAGTCGTCGGACGAGTGCTCCAGGCGCAGCGCGAACCCCGCGTACTCGCAGGCCAGGACCGTCACGTCGTGGCAGGGGTTACCGCTGGACTGGCCGATCCAGGTGTCCTTGGCGAGGTCGGCGAGCGCGACCCGCTCGCCGTGCGCGAGGGGGTGGCCGGGCGGCAGGACCGCGTCGAAGGGCTCCGCGTAGAGCGGGACCCGGGTGAGGCGGGCGTCGTCCTCGCCGGGAGCGCCCCGGTACTCGACCGCGACGGCCACGTCCACCTGACGGTCGAGGACCATGAGGAGGCTCTCGTCGCCCTCGGCGTCCCGCACCCGGACCCGGATGCCGGGCGCGGTGCGGGACAGGGCCGTGAGGGCGGGGGCCACGACGAGCCCGATGCCGGTGGCGAAGGCGGCGACCGTGACCGTACCGGCGTCACCGGAGCTGTAGGCGGCGAGTTCCGACTCGGCGCGCTCCAGCTGGGCGAGGACGGCGTTGGCGTGGCTCAGCAGGATCTCGCCGGCCGGGGTGAGCCGGGCGCCCCGGGCGCTGCGGTCCACCAGGCGGTGACCCGTCTCCTGCTCCAGGGCGGCGAGCTGCTGGGAGACGGCGGAGGGGGTGAGATAGAGCGCGGCGGCCGCCGCCGTGACCGTGCGGTGGTCGGCCACCGCACGGAGGATGTGCAACCGCCGCGCTTCGATCATGCCCCCAGTCTCGCAGGCCGCGAGGCCGGCCCGTGCCTGCCGGCCGCCGTCAGCCGCGCAGGTCGGGGCCGCCCCCGTCTCAGCCGCGCAGGGCGGCGCGGGCCTCGACGAAGGCGTCGACGGCCCGGTTCACGTCGTCCGTGGAGTGGGCGGCGGAGAGCTGCACTCGGATCCGGGCCTGGCCCTGCGGCACGACCGGGTACGAGAAGCCGATCACGTACACACCGCGCTCCAGGAGCAGTTCGGCCATGCGGCCCGCCTCGGAGGCGTCACCGATCATGACCGGGGCGATGGCGTGGTCGCCGGGGAGGATGTCGAAGCCCTCCGCCGTCATCCGGGTGCGGAAGAGCTCGGTGTTCGCGCGCAGCCGCTCGCGCAGGTCATCGGCGGACTCCAGGAGGTCGAGGACCTTGAGGGAGGCGGCGGCGATCACCGGGGCGAGGGTGTTCGAGAAGAGGTACGGGCGGGAGCGCTGGCGCAGCAGGGCTACGATCTCGGCGCGGGCGGCGACGTAACCGCCGGAGGCGCCGCCGAGGGCCTTGCCGAGGGTGCCGGTGATGATGTCGACGCGGTCCATCACGCCGTGCAGCTCGGGGGTGCCGCGGCCGCCGGGGCCGACGAAGCCGACGGCGTGCGAGTCGTCGACCATGACCATGGCGTCGTACTGCTCGGCGAGGTCGCAGATCTCGTCGAGCGGGGCGACGTAGCCGTCCATGGAGAAGACACCGTCGGTGACGATGAGCTTGCGCCGGGCGCCGCCCTCCGTGGCCTCCTTCAGCCGCTGCTCCAGATCGGCCATGTCACGGTTGGCGTAGCGGAAGCGACGGGCCTTGGAGAGGCGGATGCCGTCGATGATCGAGGCGTGGTTGAGGGCGTCGGAGATGACGGCGTCCTCGGGGCCGAGGATCGTCTCGAAGACGCCGCCGTTGGCGTCGAAGCAGGAGGAGTAGAGGATCGTGTCCTCCTGGCCGAGGAAGGACGAGAGGCGCGCCTCCAGCTCCTTGTGCACCTCCTGCGTGCCGCAGATGAAGCGGACGGACGCCATGCCGTAGCCCCAGCGGTCCAGCGCCTCGTGGGCGGCGGCGACCACCTCGGGGTGGTCGGCGAGGCCCAGGTAGTTGTTGGCGCAGAAGTTGAGCACCTCGCCGGGGCGGCCTCCCGAGGTGACGGCGACGGTGGCCGACTGGGGGGTGCCGATGACGCGCTCGGGCTTGTGGAGCCCGGCCTGCCGGATCTCGTCGAGGGTGGTGCGGATGTCGTCGCGTACGGAATCGAACATGGGTCAGGCTCCCGCAGTCCAGTCGAGGATGATCTTGCCGCTCTTGCCGGAGGCCGCGTCGTCGAAGGCGGCCTCGAAGTCGGTGTACGCGTAGCGCCCGGTGACGACGGGGGCGAGGTCGAGACCGCCCTCCAGGAGCACCGACATCGCGTACCAGGTCTCGAACATCTCGCGGCCGTAGATGCCCTTGATCGTGATCATGGAGGTGACGATCTTCGCCCAGTCGACGGCGAAGTCCTCGCTGGGCAGGCCCAGCATGGCGATCTTGCCGCCGTTGGTCATGTTGGCGACCATGTCGCGCATGGCGTGCGGGTTGCCGGACATCTCCAGGCCGACGTCGAAGCCCTCCTTGAGACCGAGGGTGCGCTGGCCGTCGGCGATGGTCTGCTCGGCGACGTTGAGGGCGAGGGTGACGCCCGTCTTGCGCGCCAGGGCGAGGCGCTCCTCGCTGACGTCGGTGATCATGACGTTTCGGGCGCCGGCGTGCTTGGCGACGGCGGCGGCCATGATGCCGATCGGGCCCGCGCCGGTGACGAGGACGTCCTCGCCGACCAGCGGGAAGGAGAGCGCCGTGTGCACGGCGTTGCCGAACGGGTCGAAGATCGCGGCGATGTCGAGGTCGACGGCGACGCGGTGCACCCACACGTTGGAGGCGGGCAGTGCCACGTACTCCGCGAACGCTCCGTCCCGGCCGACGCCGAGGCCGACGGTGGCGCGGCAGAGGTGACGGCGCCCGGCCAGACAGTTGCGGCACTTGCCGCAGACGAGGTGGCCCTCGCCGCTGACCAGGTCGCCGACGGCGATGTCCTCGACGTCACGGCCGACGGAGACGACCTCGCCGACGAACTCGTGCCCGATGGTCAGGGGCGTGGCGATCGTCTTCTGCGCCCAGCCGTCCCAGGAGCGGATGTGCAGATCGGTCCCGCAGATACCGGTCCGCTTGACCTGGATCAGTACGTCTCCGGGGCCGGTCTCCGGCTCGGGCACGTCCGTGAGCCAGAGTCCCGGCTCCGCCTTCAGCTTGACCAACGCCTTCAATGCCACGGCTCCCGACGTGCGTGTCCTGTGATGTGGGGGCGCGGGCACAGCTGCGTGCCCAAGATCCCTGGAAGAGAATCTTCCCTACGGAGCGCTCGCGGTCCATCGAGGATTTCTTAAGCGCGCTCGCAGATCAGCTTCACACCCCGGGCGGGGGCGGAGCGCTGTCGACACGGCCGAACGGAGAGGCCCCGCGCGAAGGCGCCTGACGTCACCGGCCGAGGGCCGCCATCGCCGCGTTGTGGCCGGGGATGCCGCTCACTCCCCCGCCCCGGATCGCGCCCGCTCCGCACAGCAGCACGTTGGCGTGCCGGGTCTCGACGCCCCAGCGGCCCGCGCCCTCCTCCGCGTACGGGAAGGAGAGGTCGCGGTGGAAGATGTGACCGCCGGGCAGGCGCAGTTCGCGTTCGAGGTCGAGCGGCGTCTTCGCCTCGACGCAGGGCCGGCCGTCCGCGTCGAGCGCGAGGCAGTCGGCGATCGGCTCGTCCAGATGGGCGTCGAGCTGGTCGAGGGTGGCTGTGAGGAGCGCGGCCCGGGTGCCGTCGTTGTCGGTGGTGAACAGCCGGGCGGGGGTGTGGAGCCCGAACAGGGTGAGCGTCTGGTGGCCCGTGGCGGCGAGTTCCTGGCCAAGGATCGTCGGGTCCGTGAGGGAGTGGCAGTAGATCTCGGAGGGCGGGGCGGAGGGCAGCCGGCCGGCGGCGGCCTCGGCGTGGGCGGTGGCGAGCTGCCCGTACCCCTCGGCGATGTGGAAGGTGCCGGCGAAGGCCTCGTGCGGGTCGACGGAGCGGTCGCGGAGTTTCGGCAGCCGGGTGAGCAGCATGTTGACCTTGAACTGGGCGCCTTCCGGGGCGGGCGGTGGCGTCTCGCCGAGGAGGGCGGCGAGGTCGCGCGGGGAGGCGTTGACGAGGACGTGGCCCGCCTCGACGGTGCCCTCGCCGTCGGCGGTGCGGTAGGTGAGCGCGGCGCGGCTCCCGTCGGTCTCGATCCGGGTGACCTCGTGGCCGGTGCGGAGGTCGGCGCCGGCGGCGCGGGCCGCGTCGGCGAGGGCGTCGGTGAGGGCGCCCATGCCGCCGACGGGCACGTCCCAATCGCCGGTGCCGCCGCCGATGACGTGGTAGAGGAAACAGCGGTTCTGGAGGAGCGTCGGGTCGTGGGCGTCGGCGAAGGTGCCGATGAGGGCGTCGGTGAGGACGACACCACGGACGAGGTCGTCGGCGAAGGTCCGCTCGACGGTGGCGCCGAGGGGTTCCTCGAACAGCATCCGCCAGGTGTCCGCGTCGTCGACGCGGTCCCGGAGCGCGGCGCGGGTCGGGAGGGGCTCGGTGAGGGTGGGGAAGATGCGGCGGGCGGCCCGGCCGGTGCGGGCGTAGAAGGCCTGCCAGGCCTCGTACTCGCGGTCGGAGCCGGTGAGTGCGGCGAAGGAGGCGCGGGTGCGGTCGGGGCCGCCGCCGACGAGGAGGCCTCCGTCGCCCTTCGGGGTGTACGAGGAGACGGACCGTTTCCGTACGGCGAACCGCAGCCCGAGCTCGCGCACGATCTTCTCGGGGAGGAGCGAGACGAGGTACGAGTACCGGGAGAGCCGCGCGTCGACCCCGGCGAAGGGCCGGGTGGACACGGCGGCGCCACCGGTGGAACCGAGCCGCTCCAGGACGAGCACGGAACGTCCGGCACGGGCCAGGTAGGCGGCGGCGACCAGGCCGTTGTGACCACCTCCGACGACGACGGCGTCGTAGGAACGGGCGGCGGCGGACGGTGCGGAAGCGGTCATGGCTCATGCTCACACGGGGCGCCGAGCCGGGAAAGGGGACGGCGGAGCCGGGCGGCGGACCGGGGCGGTGGACACGCGGGGGGCGCGTCTGGGCGGTAGCGGGGTCAGGGCGGTGGACCGGGGCGGTCGAGCTGGGCGGTGGACCTGGGCGGTGGGGATCCCGGGGGTGGGGGGGTCAGGGCGGTGGCGGCGTGGCCGCTCTCAGGAGGAGGGCGGCCGCTTCGGCGTGGCGGCCCAGGCGCTCCAGGCAGTGGGCCTCGTCGTCGAGGGCCGCGACGGTGTCGGGGTGGGCGGGGCCGAGGAGTCGGGCGCGGGCGGCGGCGATCGCGCGGTGCGACTCCAGCGCCTCGCTCCAGCGGCCGAGCCGGCCGAGGGCGACGGCGGTCTCACGGCGGCTCAGCAGGGTGTCCGGGTGGTCCGGGCCCAGGACCCGCTCCCGGTCCGCGTGGACGCTCTCGGACTCGCCGAGCGCCTCCGGCCAGCGACCGAGCCGGCCGAGGTTGACGGCGAGGGCGTGGCGGGCGCGCAGGGTCTCGGGCCCGTCGGCGCCCTGCGCGCGGGTGCGGGCCGCGACGAGGTCCTGGCACACCTCCAGGGCGTCGGCGGCCTGGCCGAGCCGCCCGAGGCAGACGCCGGTCTCGTAGCGGGCGGCGAGGGTGTCCGGGTGGTCGGGGCCGAGGGCGGCGGCGCGGCCGTCGGCGACGGCGCGGTAATGGGCGAGCGACTCCTGTCCTCGGCCGAGGCGCCCCAGGGTGTACGCCACTTCGTGCCGGGTCACCAGCGTGTCGGGATGCTCCTCGCCGAGCAGCCGGGCCCGAGCCTCCGCGACCTCGTGGGCCGTACGGTACGACTCCTCCAGGCGGCCGAGGCGGCCGAGCGTGAACGCCAGGTTGTGCCGGCAGCGCAGGGTGTCGGGGTGGTCGGGGCCCACGGTGCGCTCGCGTGCGGCGAGGACGGTGACGTACACCTCGTACGCCTCCGGGTGCCGTCCGAGGCGTCCCAGGGCGTACGCCCGTTCCTGCCGGGCCGCCAGGGTGTCGGGGTGGTCCTCGCCGAGGACGCGGGCGCGGGTGGCGGCGACCCGGTCGAAGACGCGCAGGGCGTCGGCGGGGCGGTCGAGCCGGGCGAGGGCGAAGCCGACCTCGTAGTGGCTGGCGAGGGTGTCGGGGTGGTCCTCGCCGAGGGCGGCCGCGCGGTGCTCGGCGACGGACCGGTGCACGGACTCGGCCTCGTCCCAGCGGCCGAGGCGGCCGAGGCCCATCCCGGCCCGGTACCGGCCGGCGAGCACGGCGATCAGCTCGGCGGAGGGCGCGACGTACGCGGGCGCGTCCGGGGCGGGGCCCGCGGTGGTCCACTCGGTGGTGAGCACGGCCGCGGCGGGGTCGTGGGCGACCGGGCGCGGCGCGGCGCCCGCTTCGGCGGGCCGGTGCCCACCGGTGATGCCCCGGACCCACGCGGGCGCGTGAGCCGGATCGGGCGTGCCGGTGGCGGTGCCGGCGGCGGCACCCGGCCCAGGGCCCGCACCCGCGCTCGGACCCGGACCGAGACCCGCGACCGGCCCCGGAATTGGCCCCGGAACGACGGTGCCTCCCGGAAGGGGCATGCCGACCGTGGCCGCGAGAGAGGACAGCGAGACCCGCCCCGAGACGATCCGGCGGCGCAGATCGCCCGCGTCGGCGGGCCGCTCCTCCGGCACCTTGGCGAGCAGGTCGAGGACGATCCGGTCGAAGTAGTCGGGCAGCTCGGCGCGGTGCGCGCGGGGCGGGCGCGGCACCGTGTCCCGGTGTCCGATGAGGATGGCCCAGGAGTCGCCGAGGTCGAAGGGCGGGGCGCCGGTGGCCAGTTCGTACAGCACGCACCCCAGCGAGTAGAGGTCGCTGCGGTGGTCGATCTCGCCGCCGCCGATCTGCTCGGGGGACATGTAGTGGGGCGTGCCCATGGCGATGCCGGTCCCGGTGAGGCGGGAGGTGAAGCCCATGTCGGCGCCCAGGCGCGCTATCCCGAAGTCGCAGATCTTCACCGTCCCGTCCCGCAGCCGCATGATGTTCGCGGGCTTCAGGTCACGGTGCACGATGCCGTGGCCGTGGGTGTAGGCGAGGGCGTCGGCGACCTGGTCGGCGATCTCGACGACGTCCGGGACGGGCAGCGGGTGCTGGGCGTTGGCGGCGAGGAGCTGGCTGAGGTTGCGCCCCTCCAGGAGCTCCATGACGAGGAAGAGCACGCCGTCGTCCTCGCCGAAGTCGTGCACGACGGTGATGCCGCGGTGCTGGAGCGCGGCGGCCACCCGGGCCTCGCGCCGGAACCGCTCGCGCACCACGGTGAGGACCTGGGGGTCCTGCTGCGGTCCGAGCGGTTTGAGGCACTTCACGGCGACACCGCGCCCGAGCGCCTCGTCGGTGGCGCGCCACACCTCGCCCATACCCCCGCGGCCGATGACCTCGTGCAGGCGGTACCGGCCCTGGATCAGTCTGGAGTCCCCCATCGTGTGCTGCCGCCCCCGTCGGTTTTCTGCGCCTTCCCCGGCTCGTCCAGTATGGACGCCGGTTCGGACAGTGGGTACGGGGCGGGGTACGCGTAAGGGTCGGGTCGGGTCTCCGGTCCGAGCCGGTCCATGGCGCGGATGATGTGGCCGGGCGGGAGACGCCAGCGCAGGTGGGCGGGGACGCGGCGGAGGAGGTCGGCCGTCGCGACGAGCCGCCGGGTGACGGTCTCGGGCGGCGGGGCGGGGCGGCCGTAGAGCGCGTGGGCGTAAGGGGGCAGAGTGTCGTACGCGAGCGCGGTGACGCGCCGCCAGATCACTTCGCGCGCCGGTACGAGGGCGGGTTTCACGGGCGGCCTGCGGAGGAAGTCCCGGACGGTGCGCGCGTCCGGCCCGCAGGTGAGCCCGGGACGCACGGCGTCGAAGTAGGCGGCGAGTTCGGCGGTGGAGCCCGGGACGGTGGCCGGGTCGAGTCCGACGAGGCGGGCCGAGATGCGGTGTTCGTCGACGTAGCGGTCGGCGAGGGCGTCGGTGAGCGGGATGCCGGAGCGCCGTGCGACGGAGAGGTACGAGTCGGTCTCGGCGCAGTGCACCCAGAGGAGCAGCTCGGGGTCGTCCACCCCGAGCAGCCGGTGGATCCGGCGCACACGGGCGCCGGCCGCCTCGGCGGCCTCGGCGGTCCCGTAGCTGAGGGTCCCGACGAAGCTCGCGGTCCGCATGAGCCGGCCCCAGGGGTCCTGCCGGAAGCTGCTGTTGATCATGACGCCACGGACGGCCACGGGGTGCAACGCCTGGAGCCACAGGGCGCGGACGCCCGCGAGCCACATGACGGGATCGCTGTGCAGCTGCCAGGTGACGGAGCGGGGACCGAAGAGCCCGGGGTCGGCATCCTGCGTCATGGCGCTCAGGCTACGCCGGGTGCCCGGAGCGCGAACAGACCTCGTGAGGCCGCAACAGCCCCCTTGCCGAAGCCCGTGCGTCGGTCCGGGACGCCGTCTTCCCGACCCGCGGACTGACATGATCCCGCCAACCATGCGGGGGCGGGGGCGCCGGGGAGGGGGTTCCGGTGGCCGGGGGCGGTCCACCGGAGGCCGTACCTCAAGACTCTCCGTATACGCCGGCCGGTCATCCGCCTCCCCTCGAAGACAGGCCCAAGCCGACCATACGCAACAAAAGGACCGGCACCATCGCGCCATCTGGCTCATTTAATTCGCCCGAAACGAGAGCGAAACGAATCGTCCGTTCCGAAAGGAATCAGCCGCGACCTGACGGCAATTCATGGTCACGCTTGATTGCCCGTCCGAGGGAGTCCTAGGGTTCACTCCAGCCCAAGATCACCAGGGCAAAGCGCCACGGCCGGCACCGTTCACCCATGAGTGCCGACGCCACAGAGGGGTCGAGACATGGATACAGTCCGAATTCCTGACAGTGAAAAACAGGCACTGATGGCGCTCATTCCCACCGACGCCACACAACGCGTCGCGATCGGGACATTGGGTCCGAAGGGGACGAGCAGCGAGCACATCGCACGACTGATGCTGCACTGCGTCGGTGACCCCGAATCCTGCCGGATCGTCCTGAAGGACACCTTCGAGCAGTGCATGGACGCGCTCGTCGGCGCCCGCATCGATCTGGCTCTGGTGCCGCACGCGTATTCACATATAAACGCCTTCTACATGCATCCGGCGCTGGAGCCGGTGAGCCTCTTCCACGGGAGTACGCCGGAGTACGGCCTTGCCGCACGGGCCGACTTCTCCTTCGACGAAGAACTGCTCAGCACCGAGGTCGTAGCCACTCACCCGGCTCCCGTTCCCATGCTGCGACACCACTTCGACCGTCCCGTGAAGCTGGCCACCGTCAGCTCCACGAGCCAGGCCGCCGATCACGTCGCCAGCGGTCTGTACAACATCGCTCTCACGAACGAGCAAGCGGTCGAGGAATACAACCTGAAGTTCGTCTACAGGTTTTCACGGATCCCCATGACCTGGACGGTTTTCGCACGGAGGAAGGATCTCAATGACCGCGGAAGTGCGTGAGCACCCCTATTTCCCGGCTCCCGGCGTCGCGCTGCACGACAACGGGATCCGGATCGAGTCCTACCGACGCGAGGACACGGAAGTACGGCTCCTCTTCATCGCCCCCGGGGCCACCCTGCGGAGCGACGAATCCCGGCGGGAAGCGCACGTCGGAATGGTCATCCGCGGCGAGATCACCGCGACGGTCGGAGACGTCACGAAGCTGATGGAGCCCGAGCACGACGTGTACGTCGCCCCTCCCGGCGTCGGACTCTCGGTCGTGAACACGGCCTCGGCCGAATCCGTCCTCCTGGAGATCAGGCGCTCCAAGTCGGGCGAGTCCTACCCCGCGCCGAGCGGTTACTTCCTCGAACCGCTCGAATCGCGCAAGTTCGTCAAGATGGACGTCACCTTCTTCCTGGCCGACTGGATCGAGCTGATGCTCGCCGACATCCCCGGCGGCGGCGAGATGCCGTACCACAAGCACTCCCATGAACAGATCGGGACGTGCCTGGACGGCCGGTACGAGATGACGGTCGAGGGAACGCGCCACGAGCTGCAGTTCGGCGCCACCTACTTCTGCGGGAGCCAGGAGGGGCACGGTGCCGCGAACCCCCATGAGAGCCTGGCCCGCTCCCTCAACATCTTCATCCCGCCGCGGTATCACCGGGTCCCCCAGCAGGAAGCCGAGCAGGAGACCCCGTGACGCGGGTAGCGATCATCACTGGCGCCGGCCGCGGCATCGGGAGGGCGACCGCACTGCACCTGAGCGCCAAGGGGTACACGACCGTTCTGTGCGCCCGCAGTTCCCACGACCTGGAGAAGGTCGCCGCCGAGTCGCACGCGGAAACCGGTGACGGCGGGCAGACCACGTACGTCCTCCCGGGCGATGTCACCTCGCGGTCCTTCCGCGAGGAACTGGTGAGCGACGTCGAGAGCCGATTCGGCAGGATCGACGTCCTGGTCAACAACGCGCCGGGCCCGGCGCCCGGGCACTTCGACGAGGTCGAGGTCGACGACATACGTTCCGCGATGGATCAGAAACTCGTCCCGTACCTCGATCTGATCAAGTCCGTCGCCCCGGTGATGATCCGCAACGAATTCGGCCGGATCGTCAACATCGTCGGCAACATCGGCAAGGAACCCGCCGCCGGCATGTTTCTCTCCGGCCTGGTCAACGCGGCCGTCTCGAATGCCGGCAAGTACCTGGCGAGTCAGTACGCGAGACACCACGTGACCGTGAACTGTGTGCACCCCGGGGTCATCCGCACCCAGCGCTACGACAACGCCGTCGCCCATATGAGCCGGGCCGGCGACATGTCGCGGCAGGAGGCGGAAGAGCGCCTGCGCAAGGCGATCCCGATGGACCGGCCGGGAGAGGCCGAGGAGGTCGCCGCCCTCATCGGCTTTCTGGCATCCGATGAATCGTCCTACGTCACCGGGCAGCAGATCTCGGTCGACGGCGGTCAACTGACATGCGTGTGAGAGGAGACCTGCTCATGTTCGAGGACAAGGTGGTCATTGTCACCGGCGCCGCATCGGGGATCGGCAGGCAGACCGCGATCGACTTCGCGCGGCAGTCCGCGAAGGTCGTCGTCGCGGACATCGACGAGAAGGGGGGTGCCGAGGTCGTCGCCGCGCTCCGGAGCGACGGACACGACGCCGTCTTCGTGCCGACGGATCTGACGGTCGAGGCGGACTGCCGGAACCTCATAGCCGCCGCCGTCGACGGTTACGGCCGGCTCGACGTCCTGGTCAACAACGCCGGCATCGAGATAACCACTCCTTTCCACGAGATGTCGGAGCACGAGTGGGACAGGTTGGTCGACACCAACCTGAAGAGCATGTTCCTGTGTTCCAAGCACGCGCTGCGCGAGATGATCGCGGCGACGAGCGGAGTCATCGTCAACGTCTGCTCCGTGAGCGGTCTGGTGGCCTGGCCCGGCATCGCCGCCTACAACTCCACCAAGGGGGGCGTGATGATGCTGACGAAATCGCTCGCCGTCGACTACGCCCGGTACAACATCAGGGCGAACTGCGTCTGCCCCAGCATCATCGACACCCCGATGACGGACGTGTCCAACGGACACGACGCCGAGATCAAGGAACAGAAGGCGAAACTGAATCCGATCGGACGCCTGGGAACGCCGGAGGACGTCTCGAACGCGATCCTGTTCCTCGCTTCGGAGAAGTCGTCGTTCATCACGGGCAGCGCGCTCACGGTAGACGGCGGTTACACGGCCATCTAGCCGTCTTGTTCCCCATGCACGAATGAAAGGTTGGCTGGAGTGTCGGACCGTTCGACCGACGAGGAGCACCCCCAGGGGTTTCCCGTCCTGACAGTCCTCGCGCTGATGGCGGGGATCTTCGCCGTCGGTTCCGAGGAACTGGTGGTCTCACCGCTGCTCGTGAACATGGCCGAGTCCTTCGGCGCGACGGTGGCCCTGATGGCGCTGTCGGTCAGCGTCTACGGCATCGGTACGGCGGTCGGCGCACTGCTCTTCGCTCCGCTCGGGGACCGGGTGTCGCGCAGGCTCAGCCTGGTCGTCGGGATGGTGATGTTCGTCCTGGGCACCATCCTGTGCGCTTCCGCCACGGGGCCGGGGATGTTCTTCGCGGGCAGGGTGCTGGCCGGACTCGCCACAGGTGCGTTCGTCCCCACGGCCTATGCCTTCGTCGGTGACCGGATTCCGTACCAGCACCGTGCCAGGGCCATGGGCATCCTCGTGTCGAGCTGGTCGATCTCGCTCGTCCTCGGCGTGCCGATGGGGTCGTTCGTCGGGGAATGGGCGGGCTGGCGCTGGACCTTCGGGCTGCTCGCGATCCTGGGAGCCCTCGTCGTCTTCGTACTGCTCCTGTTCGGTGGCGGGAAGCCCGCCGGAGCCGAGGCCGGGGCGGCCCCGTCGGGGAAGGCCGCGGAGCCGTCGGAGGAGGGCTGGGCGCGATCGGCTGCCCAGGCGCTCCGTGGACCGAAGGTGTCCGTGTACGTGCTGGCCACCTTCCTGAACATGTTCGCCTTCTACGGGATGTACACCTTCCTCGGCAGCGCTCTGCAGTACCGGTTCGGCTCGGGAAGCTCCATGACCGGCGTCATGATCCTCCTCTACGGGCTGGGGTTCGCGACCAGCTTCCTCACCGGCAGGTGGGCCGACCAACTGGGCAAGGAGAGGGTGCTGGTCGCCCTGCTCGCGGGGCTGGTCCCGGCTCTGGTGGCCATCCCGCTCGTCACCGGGTGGACACCGCTGCTCGTCGTCTGCCTCTTCCTGTGGGGCGCGATGCAGAGCCTGGTCGTCACGCTGCTCAGCACTCTGCTGAGCGAGTGTTCGGCCCAGCACCGCGGCACCATCCTGGCCTTCTACAGCCTCGCGACCAACCTCGGCGTGGCCCTCGGCGCGGCCCTGCTCGGCCCGCTGTTCACGGCGTACGGATTCTCCGCCGTGGGCTATGTCTGCGCCGGGATCACGCTCGTCGCGTTCGGCCTGAGCGGGTGGGTGTACAGGCGTCGCCACGAGGGATCCCCGGATGGCGACGCGGCTCCGGGCACCGGCAAGGACGCGGACAGGGGCCAGGACAAGGACAGGGCGCGCGAGGCGGGGGTTGCGGCACATGAAGACTGAGTTCGCGCGACGGCTCCTCGATCTGCCCAGGAGTTCCTTCGCGACGACCGTGGGCAGGATCGACCAGCTCGTCGGAGCCGGTGAGGACGTCGTCAACCTCTGCCAGGGAAATCCCGACCTGCCCACTCCGCCGCACATCGTCGAGGCCTTGCGCCGCGAGGTGCTCGACCCCGGCACACACCGGTATCCGTCCTTCTCGGGACTGCTCGAGCTCAAGGCCGCCATCGCCCAGTGGTACGAGACGAACCACCAGGTCGAGCTCGACCCGGAGACGGAGGTGGCGATCCTGTTCGGCGCGAAGGCCGGACTGGTGGAGATCAGTCAGTGCTTCCTGAACCCGGGCGACGTGTGTCTGATGCCCGACCCGGCCTTCCCCGACTACTGGGCGGGCGTGGTCCTCGCCCGGGCCCATATGCACCCCCTCCCGCTCCTGAGGGAGAACGGCTTCCTGCCCGATTACACCGCGCTCGACCCGGCGACGTGCGAGCGGGCCAAGCTGATGTTCCTCAACTACCCCAACAACCCCACCTCGGTGACGGCGCCACCGGAGTTCTACGAGGACACGGTCCGCTTCGCGGCCGAGCACGACGTGATCGTGGCGTCCGACTTCGCCTACGGGGCCCTGGGCTTCGACGGACAGGTCCCGGCCTCGTTCCTGGCGACGGAAGGCGCCAAGGACGTGGGCGTCGAGTTCATCTCGTTGTCGAAGATGTTCAACATGGCCGGTTGGCGGATCGGCGCCGTGGTCGGCAACCGTGACGTCGTCGCCGCGATCAACCTCATCCAGGAGCACTACTACGTCTCGCTCCCGCCGTTCATCCAGCGGGCCGGCGTCGCGGCCCTGTCCGGCCCGCAGGACTGCGTCCGGGAACTGACAGGGATCTACGAACGCCGCAGGGACGTCTTCGTGGCCGGGATGCGGGAGGCCGGCTGGCGGATCGACGTACCGCGGTCGATCTTCGCCTGGCTGCCGATACCCGGCGGCGGAGGGTCCGTCGCCTTCGCCGACGAGCTCCTTACCCGGGCCAAGGTCGCGGTGGCGCCCGGCCGTTGGTTCGGGGCGCACGGCGAGGGATACGTACGGGTGAGCCTGCTCGCGCCGGAGGAACGGCTCCGGGAAGCGGTCGCCCGACTGTCCGCGTTCTGGAACGCCACCGAACAGGAAGCGAACGGCCGACCGGCCTGAGGCACAGCCCCCACCCGCTCACCCCCTCACCCATCCGCAGGAGATGCTCCGTGATACGTCATGTCGTGCTGTTCAAGTTCAAGCCCGGGATCGACTGGAACGACCCGCGCGCCGTGGAAGCGGAACGTTCCACCGCCAAGGTGGGCGGCGAGGTGCCCGAGCTCCGCGCGTGGCGCTACGGGCGCAACGTCTCCACCAGGGCGATCGCCTACGACTTCCTCGCCGAGGGGGTCCTGGACGACATGGAAGCGGTCGACCGGTACATCGTGCACCCCTTCCACCAGGAGTCGGTCCGGCTGTGGCGTGAGATCAGCGACTGGGTCATCGTCGACGTCGAGGACGTCGAGGACTGAGCCGTACCGGTCGGTGTCCGGTGCGTCCTAGCGGCGGACCCTGGGCATGCCCAGGCCGATCCACGAGATGATCTCGCGCTGGATCTCGTTGTTGCCGCCGCCGAAGGTGAAGATGACGGCCGAGCGGTAGCCGCGTTCCAGTTCGCCGTGGAGGACCGCGCCCGCCGAGCCCTCCTTGAGGGCGCCGGCGGCGGCGACGACCTCCATGAGGGCCGCGTAGGCGTCCCGGCGGGCCTCGGAGCCGTAGACCTTGACGGCGGAGGCGTCCTGCGGGGTGAGCGTGCCGTGCTGGACGGCGCTCACCATCTGCCAGTTGAGGAGCTTCATCGCGTCGAGCCGGACGTGGGTGCGGGCGAGGGTGCGGCGAACCCAGGGCAGGTCGATGACGCGGCGGCCGTCGGTGAGCGGGGTGGCGGCGGCCCAGCGCTGCACGTCGTGGAGCGCGCGGATCGCCATGGTGCCGTGGGCGGCCAGGGTGACGCGTTCGTGGTTGAGCTGGTTGGTGATCAGACGCCAGCCCTTGTTCTCCTCGCCGACCCGGCGGGAGGCCGGGACCCGGACGTCGTCGTAGTAGCTGGCGGTCGTGTCGTGCGAGGCGAGGGTGTTGATGATCGTGCAGGAGTAGCCGGGGTCGGCCGTGGGGACGAGGAGCATGGTGATGCCCTTGTGGGGCGGGGCTTCGGGGTCGGTGCGGACGGCGAGCCAGACCCAGTCGGCGGTGTCGCCGTTGGTGGTCCAGATCTTCTGCCCGTTGACGACGTACGTGTCCCCGTCCCGTACGGCTCGGGTCTTCAGGGCCGCGAGGTCGGTGCCCGCGTCGGGCTCGCTGTAGCCGATGGCGAAGTCGATCTCGCCGGAGAGGATCCGGGGCAGGAAGTACGCCTTCTGCTCGTCGGTGCCGTACCGCATGATCGTCGGCCCGACCGTGTTCAGGGCCATGAGGGGCAGCGGTACGCCCGCCTGCGCCGCCTCGTCGAAGAAGATGAACTGCTCCATCGGGGTCAGCCCGCGGCCGCCGTACTCGGTCGGCCAGCCGACCCCCAGCCAGCCGTCGGCGCCGAGCCGTCGCACGGTCTCGCGGTAGAAGCGCTTCTGCGCGATCGGGTCCGCGTATCGCGTGTGGACGTCGTTCGGGACCAGCTCGGTGAAGTACGCGCGCAGCTCGGCGCGGAGGCGGTTCTGGGCGGGCGTGTACTCGAGGTGCATGGGGCCTCCCGTGGCGGCGGACCTGCGACGCGCGACGGCGGCCACGGTAGAACGTGTTCCACAAATGCGGAAGCCTCGGGACGGCTCGGGACGGCTCGGGACGCCTCGGAACGGCTCCGGGCAGCCCGCGGCCCCGGCTCGGAGCTGCCGAGCCGGGGCCGACGGGGTGGGGAGGGGTACGGAGAGGGGGCCGAGGCACGCGGCCTACGGCAACAGCTCGTCCATGGAGGCGCGACCCTTCTCCGCCATACGGCGTTCCGCCCAGGCGAGGCTCTTCGGATTCACGTCACGGCCTGAGGCGAGGACCAGGTCCTCGGCCGTGAACTCGCCCTCCGACCCGGCGTGCAGCAACCGGTCGGGCGTCGGGAAGTCCCCCAGGGACGTCTTGTCGGGCTCAGCGTTCATGCCGCCTCCTACGTGTTCTTCCGGCACTGGCCATTCTCGTGTCCGACCACCCGGACCGCATCCGGGCGAGGCGGGGGCCGTGCCCGGGGGGCCCACGGCTGAGGCCCGGCGGGGCCGTGGTCAGGCGCTCGGGCCCGTACGGGGCCGTGGTGAGGCGTCCGGGGGCTCCCCGCCGCCGCGGACGAGTTCCGCGGCCGCCCGGAGGGAGAGCGTGGCGCCCTCCTCATGGTGGTGGGTGTATGCCGCCGCGGGGAGGCAGGCGCGGACCGTCTCCTCGGCGCGGGTCCTGATCAGGGTCTCCGTCTCCGGGCTGAAGGGGCGGAAGCCGCCGTCCGTCGTGGAGCCCGCGTGGGCGTCGTACGCGCCGAGGAGCCGGGCGCCGGTCTCGGCGTCGCCCGGTCCGCCGCGCCCGGCGAACGCCCATGCGCCCGTCGCGAACTGGACGAGAAGGAGGTACGGGGCGACCAGGTGGGCGAGGGTCTCCACGTCCGCGGCGGCGCGCGCGAGGCGCCGCACCGCCCGGTCGTACGGGCCGCCGTCCACGCAGTCCAGCCATGCCCACATCCCGCCGACGAGGCCCCAGAAGAGGGCCGGGGTCGCGTCCCCGAACTCGCCCTCAAGGAGGGAGAGCTGCGCGCGGGCGAGGTCGGTGCGTCCGGTGTCGCCGTAGTGCTGGGCGAGCAGCATCCGCGCGGAGCCCGCGGCCTCGGCGCCCCACTCCCCCGCCTCGTCGGCGGCTTCGGCCAGGAGTCGTTCGGCCTCCGGGTCCCCGTCCGGGCGGAGCCTGAGCCTGGCCGCCGCCAGGCGGGCGGTGAAGACGGGCACCTGGGAGCGCGCGCCGACGCGGGCGGCGGCGTCCGTGGCCCGCTCGAAGTCGGCGGCGGCCTCGGCAAGCCGGCCCGCGCGCTCGTACGCCTCGCCCCGGGCCGCGAGGGATTCCGCGATGCCCCAGGCGTCCGCGGCGGCCTCGAAGAGGGCAAGTGCCTCGGCGGCGGCGGCGGGGCCGTGTCCTACCAGCTTGGCCCGGATGAGGAGCGCGAAGCCCAGGTCCCAGCCGGGGGCGTGGGCGCGGCAGGCGTCGACGATCGAGGTGAGGGTGGCGTCGAGGCTCGGGAGCTCTCCGGTCATGAGCCGTGCGAAGTGCCACATCGTCCCCGGCTGGCGGCAGGTCTGCGGAAGGCCGGGGCGGTACGCGGAGACCAGCGCGTCGAGGCGGGCGCGGGTCTCGGGGTGTTCGAGCGCGGCGGCGCCCTGACCGCCCTGGGTGGCGAGCGCGTAGAGGTGGCCGCCGCGCCGGGCTTCCAGCAGCCGCTCGCCGGTCCACGGCGGCGGTACGTCCGTGCACCGGCCGTCGAACGGCTCGGCGCGGCGGACGGGCTCCTGGAACGGGTCGGGTCCGAGGCGGCCGGACTCCACGGCCCAGGTCCTGGCGTCGATCTGGTGGTTGCGCAGTTGCCAGAACCAGCTGAGGGAGTGGACGAGGCAGAGCGCCTCCTGCTCGTCGCCGAGCGCCACGGCCGTCCGTAGGGCGCCGCGCAGGTTGTCGTGCTCGCGTTCAAGTCGGGCGATGGCGGTGACCTGTCCCGGCCCTCGCAGCTCGGGGTCGGTGCGGCGGGCGAGCTCCCGGTAGTACATGAGGTGGCGCCGCTCGGTCGCGGCCCGCTCCCCGGCCTCGTCGAGCCGTTCCCCGGCGTACTCCGCGACGGTCTCGAGGAGTCGGTACCTCATCCCCTCGCCGTCCGGGACCGGCCCCGGGCCCGCCCCCGTCCCCGGGCCCACCCCCGGTCCTGTTCCCGGTGCCGCCACGACCAGCGATTTGTCGACAAGGGCGCCCAGCACATGGAGCACGTCCGGCGCGTCCCGTACATCCCGGCCGTCCGGATCCTCCCGTCCGTCCGGACCCTGGCCGTCGGCGCACACCCTCTCCGCCGCCGCCGGGTCGCAGCCCCCCGTGAACACCGCAAGGCGGCGCAGCACCGCCCGCTCCGGCCCGTCGAGCAGTTCCCACGACCAGTCCACCACCGCCCGCAGGGTCTGCTGGCGCGGCAGCACCGTCCGGGCACCCGAGGTCAGGAGCCGGAACCGGTCGTCGAGGCGGTCCGCGATCTGCCGCGGCGACAGCAGCCGCAACCGCGCCGCGGCCAGCTCGATGGCCAGCGGCAGCCCGTCGAGACGGCGGCACACCTCCGCCGCCGCCTCGGGGTCCTCCCCGACCGCGAACCCCGGTCGCGCCGCCGCGCCCCGCTCCCCGAGGAGGCGCAGCGCCATCGCCATCGGCAGCGGCCCCAGCGGACGCACCACCTCCCCCGGCACTCCCAGCGGTTCCCGGCTCGTGGCGAGCACGGTCACTCCCGGACAGCGCGTGAGGAGGGCCTGCGCGAGTTCGGCCGCCTCGGTGATCACATGCTCGCAGTTGTCGAGGACCAGCAGCATCCGCCGCCCGGCGCAGTGCTCGACGAGGTCGGCGAACCGGTCGTCGGGGCCGGTCCCGGGGGCGGCGGGGCGGTGCCAGAGATGGGTCTCGCGCGCCCCGAGCGCGCTGAGGACTGCGGCGGCGACCGTGGCCCCCTCGCGTACGGAGGCGAGTTCGGCGAGATGGACCGGGCCGCTGTACGTCTCGGCCGCCTCCAGGGCGAGGCGGGTCTTGCCCACGCCACCCGGGCCGGTGAGCGTGACGAGCCGCCGGTCGTCCCACGCGGCGGCGAGCGCGCCGAGTTCCCCGTCCCGGCCGATGAACGAGGTGAGCCGGGCGGGCAGGGCGGGCGCGCGGGTCGGGACCCCCGGGGGCGGGGGCGGTGTCCCGTCGGTCAGGAGTTCGGCGTGCAGGGAGCGCAGTTCGGGTCCCGGGTCCGTGCCCAGCCGGTCCGCGAGGCCCGCGCGTACCTCCTCGTACGCGGCGAGGGCCTCGGCGGGCCGCCCTGCCGCGCGCAGGGCCCGGATCCGCAGGGCCTGGAGTGGTTCGTCGAGCGGCTGTCCGGCCGCGAGGGCGGCGAGCGGCGCGAGGACCTCGCCGGCCCGCCCGAGGGCCAGGTCGGCGGCGAGCCGGTCGCGCCGCGCCTGGGTGTGCCGCTGGTCGACCCGTACGACCAGGGGGTCGGTGTCCCGGCCGGGCAGGTCCGCGAGGGCGGGGCCGCGCCAGAGCCCCAGGGCCTCGTCGAGTAGGTCGGCGGCGCTCGCCGCGTGCCCTGCGGCGAGGGCGGCGGCTCCCTCGGCGGCGAGGCGTTCGAAGCGGTACAGGTCGACGGCATCGGGCTCGGCGGCAAGCCGGTAGCCGCCGCCGGGGACCGACTCCACCGCGTCCCGGCCCACGGCCCGGCGCAGACGGCCGACGAGGGCCTGGAGCGCCGCCGTCCGGTCCTGGACACGGTCCCCGGCGAGAGCGGGGTCGGCATCGGCGTCGGCGGCCCACACCTGGTCGATGAGCGCGGGCGGGCTCACCGCGCGCCCGCCCGCCGCGGCGAGCGCGGTCAGGAGGGCCCGGAGCCTGATACCGCCGAGGCCGGCCTCCGTCCCGTCGTCGGTACGGAAGGCCTGGCACGGACCGAGAACACGGTAGGACGGCTTCACCGGCCCATTCTGCCCCGCCGGACACTGGTGCCCCACCGGCATTTCCCCGGCCCCCGGCACCCCGGGCCCGGCCGAGGCGAACTCGCGCCACGCCGTGTCATCGCCATGGCGTCGGCGGGGTGCGGGTTCGACAATGGGGAGGATGACCGATGAAGACCGGCCTCCGCGCAATGGCGAGATCGGGCCCGCCGAGTGGCTCGCCATGAACAGGACCGGCAGCTTCGACTGGGATCTCGACACGGGCACCATCGATGTCGACACGTCGGGGCTGCTGGTCTTCGGGCTGTCTCCGGACGCCTTCGACGGGCACCCGGAGACGCTCGTCGCGCGGCTCGCCCCCGAGGAGCGGGCCCGGCTCGACGGGGTCGTACGGCAGGCGGTCACCGGCGGCGAGGTCTCGTACACCGCGCACTTCCCCATCCCGCAGGACGACGGAACACCCCATTGGATCCATGTGCAGGCCCGGATCCTGCGCTCGGCCGACGGCTGGGCCCGGCGGATCGTCGGCGTCGTACGGGACACCACCGCCGAGGTCACCCGCTTCGCCTTCGTCCAGGAACTGGAGAAGCGGCGCGAGGTCCAGACGAGCATCGTCGAGCGGACGACGAACGCCTTGTCGCGCGCGGTGACGGTCGACGACGTGACCGCCGCGCTGACCGGCCCCGGCGGGCTCGCCCGGCTCGGCGCGGACGGTCTGGCGCTCGGACTCGTCGAGAACGGCTCGCTCAACATCATCGCGCTCAGCGGCGAGTCGCTCGACGTGCTCGACGACCTCCGCATCCGCCGTCTCGACCGGGCGCTTCCGCTGGCCGAGGCCGTACTGAGCGGGCGGCCCCGGTTCGTCTCCTCGTTCCCGTCGCTCGGGCAGGACTTCCCCGAACTCGCCCCCTACCTGGCGCAACTCGACTTCCGGGCCGCCTGCTATCTGCCGCTGGTGGCGCAGGCGCGTTCCCTCGGGGGCATGGCCCTCTTCTACCGGGGCCGTACCTCGTTCAACGCAGACGAGCGCAACCTCGCGCTCGGGCTCGCGGCGATCGTCGCCCAGTCGCTCCAGCGGGCGATCCTCTTCGACGAGGAACGGGAGCTGGCGACCGGCCTCCAGGCGACGATGCTGCCGCGCCGCATCCCGGCGATCACCGGCGGCGAGATCGCCGTGCGCTACCACGCGGCGTGGAGCGGCCGGCAGGTAGGCGGCGACTGGTACGACGTGATCCCGCTGCCCCGGGGCAGGGTCGGGATCGTCGTGGGCGACGTCCAGGGGCACGACACCCACGCCGCCGCCATCATGGGGCAGCTGCGGATCGCCCTGCGCGCGTACGCCGGCGAGGGCCACGCCCCTTCGACGGTGCTGGCCCGGGCCTCCCGGTTTCTCGCCGAGCTGGACACCAACCGCTTCGCCACCTGCACGTACGCCCAGGTGGATCTGGGGAGCGGGACGCTGCGGGCGGTGCGGGCGGGGCATCTGGGGCCGCTCATCCGGCACACCGACGGCCGGGTCGGACAGCCCAATCTGCGGGGCGGGCTGCCGTTGGGGCTCGCGACCTTCTTCGGGGACGAGGAGTTCCCGGAGACACGGCTCGACCTCGTGCCGGGAGAGACCCTCGTGCTGTGCACGGACGGTCTCGTCGAGCAGCCCGGCTCGGACATCGAGACCGGGCTCGCCGCGCTCTCGGAGGCGATCGGGAGCGGCCCGCCGCAGGCGGAGGCGCTCGCCGACCACCTCTCCGAGCGGCTGTGGGAGCGCTGGGGCTCGGGCGACGACGTGGCGCTGCTGGTGCTGCGGCGCAGCCCGGACCCGGGCACGCCGAAGGCGCCGCGCATCCACCAGTACATCCACCAGGCCGATCCGCAGGGCCTCTCGGACGCGCGCGCGGCCGTCGGGCAGGCGCTGCGGGACTGGGGCATGCCGGAACTCGCCGACGACGCCGAGCTGATGACGGGCGAGCTGCTCGTCAACGTGCTCCTTCACACCGAGGGCGGTGCGGTGCTCACCCTCGAGGTGCTGCCCGAGCCGGTGCGGCGGGTGCGGCTCTCGGTGCAGGACCGGTCGAGCGCGTGGCCCCGGCGGCGTACCCCCGGCGAGGCCGCGACCTCGGGCCGTGGACTGATGCTGCTCGACGCGCTGGCCTCCCGGTGGGGGGTCGAACCGCGCGGCGAGGGCAAGGCCGTGTGGTGCGAGATCGGTCCGGCGACGGTGCCGACCGGCACCGCGGCGAACGGTGCCTGAGGAGGAGCGTCATGGACCCAGTGGCCGCCCTGAACCGGATCGCGTTCCTGCTTGAGCGGGCACAGGCGCCGGGATACCGGGCGAAGGCCTTCCGTACGGCCGCCGCCGCGGTCGCCGCCCTGCCGGAGGGCGAGGCGGCGGGGCGCGCGGCCGCGGGCACCCTGGAGTCCGTGAAGGGTCTCGGGCCGAAGACGGGGGCTGTGGTGCGCGAGGCGCTGGCGGGGCGGGTGCCGGAGTATCTGGCGCACCTGGAGGAGGAACTGGCGGAGTCGCTGCGTTCGGCCGAGCCGGGGACCGGCGGCGAGGCGCTGCGGGCGGCCCTGCGCGGCGACTGCCACCTGCATTCGGACTGGTCGGACGGCGGAGCCTCGATCGAGGACATGGGCCGTGCGGCGGCGGAGCTCGGCCACGCATGGGCGGTGCTCACGGACCACTCGCCCCGGCTCACGGTGGCGCGGGGTCTTTCGCCGGAGCGGCTGCGGGAGCAACTGGACGTGGTGGCGCGGCTGAACGAGGAGTGGGCGCCGTTCCGACTGCTGACCGGGATCGAGTGCGACATCCTGGAGGACGGCTCGCTGGACCAGGAGCCGGAGCTGCTCGACCGCCTCGACCTGGTGGTCGGTTCGGTCCACTCGAAGCTCCGGATGGACGCGAGGTCGATGACCCGGCGGCTCGAACGGGCGGTGCGCGACCCGCTGATGGACGTCCTCGGGCACTGCACGGGCCGTCTCGTGGCGGGCGGACGGCTGCGGCCGGAGTCCGAGTTCGACGCGGAGCGGGTGTTCGCCGCGTGCGCGGAGGCGGGGACGGCCGTCGAGATCAACAGCCGCCCGGAGCGGCTCGATCCGCCGCGGCGGCTGCTGAGGCTCGCGGTGGCGGCGGGGGCGTACTTCGCGGTGGACACGGACGCGCACGCGCCCGGCCAGTTGGAGTGGCAGATCATCGGGTGCGCGCGGGCGGAGGAGTGCGGGGTGCCGGAGGACCGGGTGATCAACACGTGGCCGGCGGAGCGGCTGCTGGAGTGGACGCGGGCCTGAGGGGGCCGGGTGCGGGGGGCGGGCGGTCAGGCGCGCTGCCAGACGGTGGTCGGGTTGCAGAACTCGCGGATGCCGTGGCCCGCGAGCTCGCGTCCGTAACCGGAGCGTTTGATTCCGCCGAAGGGCAGCGCCGGGTGGGAGGCGGTCATGCCGTTGACGAAGACGCCGCCGGCCTCCAGGTCCCGGACGAAGAAGGCCAGCTCCTCCTGGGAGCGGGTCCAGACGTTGGAGCTGAGCCCGAACGGGGAGTCGTTGGCGACGGCCACGGCCTCCTCGATGTCGCTGACCGGGTAGACCGTGGCGACCGGGCCGAAGGCCTCCTCCTGGTGGATCCGCATCTGCGGGGTGATGCCGGTGAGGACGGTGGGCCGGTAGTACCAGCCGTTCCGGAGCTGCGGGGTCTCGGGACGGTGGCCGCCGCACAGGACGGTGGCGCCGTGGTGGACGGCGTCGTCGACGAGCTCCTCCAGGTCGGTCCTGCCCTGTTCGGTGGCGAGGGGGCCGACGTCGGTGGACTCGTCGAGGGGGTCGCCCACGGTGAGGGCGTTCATGGCGGCCGTGAAGCGCTCGGAGAAGTCGTCGTACACGTCCCGGTGGACGATGAACCGTTTGGCGGCGATGCAGGACTGCCCGTTGTTCTGTACGCGAGCGGTGACGGCGGTCTTCACGGCGCCGACGATGTCGGCGGAGGGCATGACGATGTACGGGTCGCTGCCGCCGAGTTCCAGGACGGTCTTCTTCACCTCGTCGCCCGCGACGGCGGCGACGGCCCGGCCGGCCGGTTCGCTGCCGGTGAGGGTGGCGGCGACGACGCGGGGGTCCCGTAGCACCGTCTCGACGTCGCCGGAGCCGATGAGCAGGGTCTGGAAGCATCCCTCGGGGTATCCGGCGCGGCGGAAGAGGTCACCGAGGTAGAGCGCGGTCTGGGGCACGTTGGAGGCGTGCTTGAGGAGGCCGGTGTTGCCCGCCATGAGGGCGGGCGCGGCGAAGCGGATCACCTGCCAGAGCGGGAAGTTCCACGGCATCACGGCGAGGATCGGGCCGAGGGGCCGGTAGTGGACGCGGGCCACGTCCGCGCCGGAGTCCTGGACGTCGCTCTCGGCCGGGTGCTCGTCGGCGAGCAGCTCCTCCGCGTTACGGGCGTACCAGCGCATGGCCTTCGCGCACTTGGCGGCCTCCGCGCGGGCGGCGGCGATCGGCTTGCCCATCTCGACGGTCATCGTGCGGGCGATGTCCTCGGTGTCCTCGTCGAGGAGGCTCGCCGCGGCACGCATGAGGCGGGCGCGTTCGGCGAAGGAGGTGGTGCGGTACTGGCGGTACGCCTCGTGGGCGGCGGCGATGCGCCGCTCGACCTCCTCGGGCCCGTGGGCCTCGTAGGTACGCAGCGTCTCGCCGGTCGCGGGGTTCACGCTGGCGATGCCCATGCCCTGCCTCCTCCTGCCGTCCGTCCCCGTCTGTGTCCTTGCCCCCGTCTGCACCTGCCCCGGTCCCCCGTCTGCAACCTTCCGCCAAGCACGGCGGAGCGCAACAGGGGCGGGGCGGTGGGGTGACCGGGGGGGTGGGGGCGCGGGGCGTGTCAGGCGGTCAGCCAGGCGAGCGCGCCGGAGAGGTGGGCGCGGAAGACGGGGTCGCGGTACGTCTCCGGGGCGTGCCCGAGGGCGGTGAAGAAGACACGGCCCCGGTCCACGTCCCGGCACCAGACGAGCGGGTGGTCGTCTCCGTGGGTGCCGCCGCGGTAGGTGGACTCGTCGGCCCGGGCGAGGATCCGGACGCCGTCCTGGCCCGCCGGGTGGGAGGTGAAGTTGTACCACTCGTCGGTCCAGGGCCAGCGGTCCGGGAGCGGGGCGGTCGCCGGATGGTCGTGGCCGTCGACGAGGACGACTCCGGGCTGGACCTCGGGGTGTCCGTCGAAGCGGGTGCCGAGCAGTTCGCCGTAGAAGGGCCAGTCCGGTTCGGCGTTCGCCGCGGCGTGGACGGCGAGGAGCGCGCCGCCGCCGCGCAGGTACGCCTCGAAGGCGGCGCGGCCTTCGGGCGTCAGGACGTTCCCGGTCGTGGACAACAACACGACGACGGCACACCCGGCCAGACGTCCGGGGTTGAAGGCACCCGGATCCTCGGTGACCTCGGCCGCCCGCCCGAGCTCCCGAGCGAGCTCCGAGAGCGCGGCGGCGCCGTCGGGGATGGACTCGTGGCGGTAGCCCGTGGTGCGGGTGTAGATCAGGACGTCGGCGGTGGACACGGGGCGGACTCCAGAGGCGGCGGGGCGGAGGACGGACAACCCCCGGAGGGTAAGCGCTTTCCCCTCCCGTCGACCGTAGTCACCGAAAACACCGCGCCGCAACCCCCGCCCCTCCGGCACACACGGGGGCGCCGGCGGTCTGATCCCGGTGGCACCGACCGGCCCGTGATCCGTTGTCGGATCGGATACATCTCTGTATCTTTTGGCGCGCCGTGCCCCACCCGCTCACCGAGGAGCCGTCATGAGCACCGTGCCTCCCGCGCTCGCCGCCGTCGTCGGGGCGTTGCCCGACGGGGTGGTCCTGCCGCTGCCGCCCACCTTCGGCTCCGTCGAGGAGGAGCGGCGGTACCGCAAGGAGCAACTCGCCGCCGGGTTCCGGATCTTCGGAAGGTTCGGGTTCTCCGAAGGGGTCGCCGGGCACATCACCGTCCGCGATCCCGGCGAACCGAACGCCTTCTGGGTCAACCCGTTCGGCATGAGCTTCGGTCAGATCAAGGCCTCCGATCTCATCCTGGTGGACCACGAGGGGACCGTCATCGAGGGGCGCCGGCCCGTCAACCGGGCCGCGTTCGTCATCCACTCCCGGGTCCACGCCGCCCGGCCGGACGCGGTCGCCGCCGCGCACTCGCACTCCCTTCACGGCAAGGCGTTCTCCAGCCTCGGCATCCCGCTCGCCCCGATCACCCAGGACGCCTGCGCGTTCTTCGAGGACCACGGGATCTACGACGACTACCGGGGCGTCGTGAACGAGACCGAGGAGGGCGAGCGGGTCGCCAAGGCCCTCGGCGACCACAAGGCGGTCATCCTCAAGAACCACGGCCTTCTCACGGTCGGCCACTCCGTCGCCGAGGCCGTCTGGTGGTTCGTCACCATGGAGCGCTCCTGCCAGGCGCAGCTCCTCGCGATGGCGGCGGGCACTCCGCAGCCCATCGACCGGGAGACGGCCCTCCTCACCCGGGGCCAGGTCGGCGGCCATCTGGCCGGCTGGTTCCAGGCCCGCCCGCTCTGGGATCAGATCACCGCGTCCGACCCCGACCTCTTCGACTGATCCGCCGGGGCGGGGATCTCCCGCGTCGACGCCTCCAGGAGCGGGGCGAGGAACTGCCGTTCCAGGCTGCCGGGCGGCAGCGCGTCCGGTTCCACATAGCTCTGCGCGAGACCCCCCTCGCGCAGGGCGATGAGGAGCCGCGCGAACCGGTCCGCGTCCACGATCAGTTCGCGCCCCGCCCGCCGCAGCACGAGCGTGATCCCGCGGGCGATCTCGGCCCGCAGCCGCTCGTCGTGGCGGGCGAGCACCCAGGCGGCCTGCGGGTCGCGGATGGCGTGCAGGGTGAACTCGGTGGTGACCAGGTACCAGTCCCGCTCGTCCGCCTCGACGCGGGCGGCGAGCTCCGCGAGCCGCGTCAGCGTGTACTCCTCCGCCGACAGCGCGTCGATCGCCTCGGCCAGCCGTCGCACGGTCCGGTCGCTGTGCTCGTCGAACAGAGCGAGGAAGAGTTCCTCCTTGCTCGCGAAGTTCGAGTAGTACGCGCCCCTCGTGTAGCCGGCGCGCTCACAGATCTGCTCGATCGTCGTCGCGTGGAAGCCGTGCTCGGCGAAGGTCTCCAGGGCGGCCTTCAGGAGCGCCGCGCGGGTACGGGGCCGCCGCCTGGTGACACCTTTCGGCACGGGTGCTTCCTCCTTCGTCGGGCGCCGCTGCTGCGGCGGACGCCCACCCTACCGGCGGTCCCATCCCGGGCACGGATGAGCACCGGCGGATAAAATTCACCCATGGGAGAGCGACCCGTCGCGCCTGCGGCGCCTGACCTGATCCTCGAGATCGCGGGGGACGCGACGCGCATGAGTCCCGGCCGCGTCTACCGCGTCGGACGAGACCCCACCAGCGACGTCGTCCTCGCGGACGCACGGGCGTCCTGGCATCACGCGGTGCTCAGCGCCACCGACGGCCACTGGACCCTTGCGGACGAGGGCAGCACGAACGGCACCTACACGGACGACGGCCTGCGCGTGGCCGGAACCCGGGAGGTCCGCCCCGGGACGGTCGTACGGTTCGGGCACCCGGAGGACGGGCCGCGCGCGGTGTTCTCGGCGGCGTCACCGTCGGCCGTGCCGGGCCCCCACCCCGTACCGGAACCTCCGGCGGTCGTACCGGATACGCCGGCCGCCGTACCGGAACCCCCGGCGGTCGTACCGGATACGCCGGTCGGCGTACCGGAACCCCCAGTCGGCGTACCGGAACCTCCGGCCGTACCGATGTCGCCGCCCGTACCGGAACCCCCGGCCCCCGTACCGGATACGCCGGCCGCCCTACCGGAGCCCATCGCCCCACCTCAACCGCCCCCCGTACGGGAAGCGCCACCCCCGCCGCCTCGGCCCGAGTCCCCCCGGCCCGAGCCCTTCCCGCCCGCGGCGGCCCCCCGGCCCCCTTCCGTCTCCCATCCCGCCGCCACCGGTACCTTCCGGCGGCCGACCTCCGTGCGGCCGCTGCCCGCGCACACCATCCGGATCGGCCGCGCCCCCGAGAACGACGTCGTCGTCTCCGACCTCGTCGTCTCCCGGCGGCACGCCGAGCTCCGCGCCCAGCCCGACGGTACGTACTGGATCCATGACCTCGGCAGTCACAACGGCACCTTCCTCAACGGCGCTCCCGTCGTCGACGCCCGGGTGACGCCGGAGGACATCGTCGGCATCGGCCGCTGCGCGTTCTGCCTGATCGGCGGGCAGCTCGTCGAGTTCACCGACACCGGCGAGGTCTCCCTCGATGTCCAGCAGCTCGCCGTCACCGTCGACCACGGCCGCCGGACGCTTCTCGACGAGGTGTCCTTCCCGGTGGGCCAGAAGTGCCTGCTCGGCGTCGTCGGGCCGTCCGGCGCGGGCAAGTCGACGCTCCTGGGCGCGCTCACCGGTCAGCGCCCCGCCGACCGGGGCACGGTGCTCTACGACGGCCGTGACCTGTACCGGGACTACGCCGAGCTCCGCCAGCGCATCGGGCTCGTCCCGCAGGACGACATCCTGCACCTCCAGCTCACGGTGCGCCGCGCCCTCGGTTACGCCGCCGAGCTGCGCTTCCCCGAGGACACCGTCCCGGCCGAGCGGCGGGCCCGGGTGGACGAGGTGATCCGCGAGCTGGGTCTCGTGGAGCGCGCGGAGCAGCCGATCCACAGTCTCTCCGGCGGCCAGCGCAAGCGGGTGAGCGTCGCCCTCGAGCTCCTCACCAAGCCGTCGCTGCTCTTCCTCGACGAGCCGACCTCCGGCCTGGACCCGGGCATGGACCGGTCCGTGATGCACATGCTGCGCGGGCTCGCGGACGACGGGCGCACGGTCGTCGTGGTCACGCACAGCGTGCTCAGTCTGGACGTGTGCGACAGGCTGCTCGTACTCGCGCCGGGCGGTCGGGTCGCCTACTACGGGCCGCCCGGGGACGCCCTCGGCTTCTTCGGTTACGAACAGTGGCCCGAGGCCTTCGAGGCCTTCGAGAACGACCGGTACCGTGACTGGGCCGGCCAGTACGGGTCCTCGCGCTTCCACCGCCGGTACATCGCGGACGCCACGGCCCGCCCTCTGGTCCCCGTACCCGGGACCGGGACAGGAGCCGGGGCCGTCCCGCCGCCGGAGCCCGCCCCGCCGCCGAAGGCGCAGAGCTGGGGCTCGCAGCTGCGGACGCTCGTACGCCGGTACGCGGCGGCGCTCTCCGCCGACCGCACCTTCCTCGCCATCATGATCGCGCTGCCGTTCGTGATGGGCGCGATGGCCAGGGCGCTCTCGGAGGGCAGCCTCAACCCGGAGTCGACACTGAACGTGCTGCTCATCCTGTGTGTGGGCGGCGTCCTCACGGGCGCGGCGAACGCCGTGCGCGAACTGGTCAAGGAGCGCACGATCTACCGGCGCGAGAGAGCCGTGGGCCTGTCCCGCTCCGCGTACCTCGCCTCCAAGGTGGTGGTCCTCGGCCTGATCACGGTGGTGCAGGCGGTCGTCCTAACCCTGGTGGCCCTGATCGGCGTGCCGCTGAACGTGCCCGGCGGCAAGGGCGTCCTGCTGCCTCCGCTCGTGGAGATCACGCTCGCCGTCGCGCTCCTCTCCTTCACCGCGATGATGCTCGGCCTGCTCGTCTCGGCCCTCGTCCGCAAGGAGGAGGTGACGATGCCGCTGCTCGTCCTCCTCGCCATCGTGCAGGTGGTGTTCTGCGGGGCGCTCCTGACCGTACGGGGCACGCCCGTCCTGGAGCAGCTGGCCTGGTTGGTGCCCTCGCGGTGGGCGTTCGCGGCGATGGGCGCGACGATCGACATCGGGAAGGTCGCGCCGAGCGACAAGACGGCTGATCCGCTGATGCACCACACGGCGGAGGCCTGGTTGTTCGACATGGGCATGATGGTGCTGCTCTGTCTCGTCCTCGGCCTTCTCGTGGCCCGGCTGCTGCGCCGCCACGAGCCGGTCGTCATGCGGAGGTAGGCCCGTGAGCGTCCCCGTGTTCGAGTACCTGCCGGACTTCCGGCCCACCCATGTCGTACCGCGTGCCGGTCTCGCCGCCTGGGAGGCGCCGGACCCGGCGCTGCCCACGGTGCCGCTCGACGGGTTCCTGCCGGTGCGCCTGGAGGAGCGGACCGGCGACTGGGGGCGGGTCCAGTGCTCCAACGGCTGGACGGCGTGGGTCGACGCCCGCCTCCTCGTCTCCGTTCCCGACGACCCTCCGGCGGCGGGAAGGCCGCTCACCAGGACCGCCGACCCGCGCCCGCTGATCGCCCGCGCGGAGGACGCGCTCGGCCGCTACCGGCGCGCCGCCGAGGAGCTGGGGTCGGGCCGCCTCGACGGCGAGCACTTCCGGCTGCGGACCCGGGGCCTGCGGGTGGGCATGGTCGTCGACGGCGAGTCCGTGTGGCTGTACGACGCGGAGCACGAGCGCTGGGTGTACTGCGACGGCGTGGGGCTGAGTACGTACGCCGCTTCGGCCGCGCCCTCGGTCGCCTCCTCCCCCGCCGTCGCCGGATCCGCGTCCGCACCCGAGAAGACCCCTGAGGAACGGACCGGCCCCACGCCCCCCGTGCACAAGCCGACGCAGGTGGCGGTGCGGGGCGACCCGTCCGCCGCCGCGGGGCCGCCACCGCCGACGCAGGTCGTGGCGCGCCCGCACGCCGACGCGCCCCCGCCGACGCAGGTCGTGGAACGCCCGCCCACAGGACCGGTCGGTGAGGGCTGATGGCCGGCGGGCCGCGCGACGACCCCGAGCTCCCGGCGGGCCGCCCCTCGGGGCTCCTCGGCAAGGAGGTCGCGGGCTACCGCGTGGAGGGCGAGATCGGGCGCGGCGGGATGGCGGTCGTCTACCGGGCGCGGGATCTGCGGCTCGGCCGGACGGTGGCGCTGAAGCTGCTCGCCCCCGAGCTGGCCCGTAACGACACCTTCCGCAAGCGCTTCGCGCACGAGTCGCGGGTCGCCGCCTCCATCGACCACCCGCACATCGTGCCGGTCTTCGAGGCGGGCGAGACGGAGGGCGTGCTGTACATCGCGATGCGGTACGTGGCGGGGCAGGACCTGGTGGCGCTGCTCGACCGGGAGGGGCCGCTGCCGCCGGTGAAGGCGGGTCGGATCGCCGTACAGATAGCCTCGGCCCTCGACGCGGCGCACGCGCACGACCTCGTGCACCGGGATGTGAAGCCCGGCAACATCCTGGTCGCCGAGGGCACGGACCGCGACCATCCCGAGCACGTGTACCTCACGGACTTCGGCCTGACGAAGAAGTCCCTGTCGCTCACCGGCTTCACGACGGTGGGCGAGTTCGTCGGCACCCTCGACTACGTGGCACCCGAACAGATCTCGGGGAAGCCGGTGGACGGCCGGTGCGATGTGTACAGCCTGGCGTGCGTGGTCTTCGAGACCCTGGTGGGAGCGCCGCCGTTCCGTCGTGACACCGACTGGGCGGTGCTGTGGGCGCAGCAGTACGACCCGCCGCCCCCGCTCTCCGAGGTACGGCCGGGGCTGCCGGAGGCTGCGGACGCGGTGTTCGCGAGGGCGCTGGCGAAGACGCCGGAGGAGCGGTACGGGACGTGCCTGGAGTTCGTCGCGGAGCTGCGCGCCGCGCTCGCCTCGCTCGGTCCCGCGGGCGGCGGGACGGGGTCGGTGGTGACGAAGGGCCCCGAGCCCCTCGGACCGCCGCGGGACCCGCCGGTGTGGGCGCGGCCGGTGTTCCGGGAGCTGTAGGCCCTCGATCGTGAGCTATTGGTCCTCGATCTCGCCCTTGCGGCGTACCCGCGTGGCGAGGAGCCCGCCGAGGAAGCCGAAGAACAGGCCCCAGAGGAGGGCGAGTCCGACGGTCTTCCAGATGTGGGGGCGCAGGAGCACCTCTCCGCCGAGCGAGCCGAGGTCGCCGATGCCGAGGATCGAGAGGCCGAAGCGGGCCTCGACCAGGGTGAGCGGGACGGCGACCAGCATGGTCAGGGCGAACGCGACCCCCAGGTGCAGGGCGTGCTGCCAGAGCCGGGTCCGGGCCGGGGACCGGACCGCCGCCACGAAGGCGGCGGCGAGGACCAGGACGGCGGCGACGGGGAGCAGCCACCAGGCCCGTGCGTCCTGTGCGGCGAGCGAGTTCAGGTCGACGGTCGAGAGGTCAGGGGTGTCGCGGGTGCCGCCGCCCTGGCGCAGTACGGCGTCCAGGATCTGCGGCATGGGCAGGCCGAAGGGGCCTTCGGCCCGGCCCTCCCAGGAGCCGCCGATGCCCACGCCGAGGGCGAGCCAGGTGACGTTGGGCAGGCCGAGCAGGAGGACGGCGAGGGTTTCGGGGGCGTGGCCCTTGGTCACCGCCACGACCAGGCCGATGACGAGGCCGATTGCCACGTACGCGAGGAGGAGCAGGAGCATCGCGTGGGCGGCGGGCCTGACGGCTTCCTGGTAGCGGACGAGCCGGGGCGGCAGCGGGGCCCGTCGGGAGACGAGGAGCGCGATGACGAGCACGCCGAGGATCCACAGGAGGCCGTAGAACAGGGTGGGCCCGACATCGGTGCGGAAGCCGACGGTGGGGTTCACGGCGTCGAGGAGCTCTCCGAAGAGGTCCGCGAGGTCTCCGGTCTGCTCCCGGCCGCCGCCGATGGTGAGGGGGAAGTCGTGCCGGGCGAGCGCGCAGAGCCCCGCGAGGGCGGCCAGCCAGAGGACGACGGTGCTCGCGGCGCGCAGCAGGAGTTCACGGGAGCTCGCCACGGCGTGGTGGCGCAGCGGGAGCAGGAAGCAGAAACCCGTGACCAGTGCGCCCACCAGGGTGACGGTGAGGGGCATGGCGGTCAGTTCGCCCTGAGTGCCCGCGAGGGAGCCGGCGTCGCCGGAGAGTTCGACCTTGCCGCCCACGGCCATCACGACGACGGCGGCGAGGACGGTGGTGAAGCCGCCGGGCAGGTCGGCCGCGCCCGCGGCCCAGAGGCCGAGACCGGCTGTGACGCCCATCGCGAGGTACCCGGCGACCACAGCCGCCAGGGTTTGGAGGCCGATGCGGGCGAGGGGCCCGGTGGAGGTCGCGGCGGGCCGCGTGGAGGTGGGGGGCCGACTGATCACGCTGACCACGCTAGTACCGGCTACGGACGGCCGCTTGCGGACGACCGCTTGCGGACGACCGTGAAGCTGCCGGGGCTGCGGGGGCCGCCGGGCGCCGGGACTGCCGAATGCCGGGACTGCCGGATGCCCGGACTGCCGCCGGGTGCCGGGGCGCGCGTCCCTCCGCTTGCGGGCGGGCACCGTTCGGCGCACACAATGGGCCCGGAACGGAAGAAAGGGAAAAACGTGACTTCCCACCCGCCGTCCGGCCCTCCGTCGGTCCCTCCCGCAGGTCCCCCCTCCGGCCCCCTCTCGGGTCGGAGCACACGCCCCGGGACCGCCGGTCCGCCGCCACCCGCCGGGCCTCCCCACGACGGTTCGGGGGGAGGCTCGGGCGGCGGCGGTTCCTCCGGCGGCTCAGGGAGCGGCGGCTCGGGCGCTTCCCGCAGCGGCGGCCCCGGCAAGGGCCCCTGGTGGCGCTCCGTCCCGAAGGTCGCCTCGGTCACCGCCGTCGTGGTGGCGGCCGCCGCTCTGGCCGTCGTGCTCACCAGCCGCCCTGACGGTGGCGGCGGCGACACGGGCGGGGCGGGCGGCGGTGAGGTGTTCCTCCAGAACGCCGCCGCCGCGGGACCCGACCCGTTCACCCGGTCGACGGCCCGCACCGGCGGCGCCTCCGCCTCGCCGGCCTCGCTGCCGCCCCGTACCGCGTCGGCCACCACCGAGGTGTCGGGGTCGACACCCGGCCTCTACGGCGGGACGCGGTCGGTGGCCAGCTGCGACGTGGAACAGCAGGTGCGCTACCTCTCCGCCGAGCCCGCGAAGAACACGGCTTTCGCCTCGGTCCTGGGCATCTCCGCGAACGAGGTACCGGCCTATCTCCGCTCCCTGACCCCGCTTCAGCTCCGTGCCGACACCCGGGTGACCAACCACGGCTTCCGGGACGGCGCCGCCACCACGTACCAGGCGGTGCTCCAGGCAGGGACGGCCGTCCTGGTCGACAACCGGGGAGCGCCCCGGGTGCGCTGTGCCTGCGGGAACCCGCTGACCGATCCGGTGGCGCAGAAGGCGCCGAGGACGACGGGGACGCCGTGGCAGGGGTACAGCACCTCCCAGGTCGTCGTCGTGGCGCCCTCGGTGACGGTCGTGAACGTCTTCGTCGTGTACGACCCCGAGGACGAGAAGTGGTTCGCGCGGAAGCACGGCGACACGGGCCGGCAGGACAAGCCGACCCCGCCGCCTCCGCGGCCTCCCTTCGTGTCCCCTACGGCCTCGGCGCCCACGTCGGCCTCCACATCCCCGTCCTCGCCTTCCGACTCCCCGTCGACGGACACGTCCTCGCCGCCGACGTCCCCCTCGGACACGTCTCCGTCGACGGACACGTCCTCGCCCGACTCGTCGCCGCCGACCGAGTCGTCGCCGTCGACCGAGACGTCGGATCCGGGGTCGTCGCCCGCCACGGAGGGTCCGGCGGATCTGACCACCACCAGCGAGGAGGCCGACCGCTCGGCCTCGGTCGGCTCTCCCGCGACCGTCTCCCCGCTGTCACCCCCGGCCGACTCGGCCACGGTCTCGGGCCCAGCCTCGCTTCCGGTCCCCGGTCCGCAGGCGGTGGCCTGACGGCCTGCGCCGCCGGCTGCGGCCGTCAGGTGGCGGCGTCGGGCTGCTGCGGACCGTCGTTCTGCCGGCGCGTCCAGACGATGGCGGCGCGCGTCGCGGTCATGGCGGTGACGATGGCGGTGAAGAGGGCGGTGTAGCGCCGTTTGGCCTCGGTCTCCCAGACGGTGAACCTCCTCTTGTCCGCGGTGACGGTCAGACGCCGGTTGAGCACCTTGCCCGCCGCGTCGGCGTCGTATATCCGGTCGGCGAGATACGTCGGCCAGGTGGCCGCTCCCGCCGCCGTCGCCATGTCCGCGGGGACCGCCCACGTGCCCCCGCCGCATGCGGAGGCCAAGGCCTTGAGCTCGTCACTGAAATCGCCGAACGTGGCGGAGTTCGCGTCGGACCCCGAGGTCGAGTGCTCCGGGAGAGTGGCGATGTAGGACATGAAGTCGGAGCCCTTGTCCGGGTGTCCGTACTCCTTGGCGGCTGCGGCGGCAGCGGTCAGGGCCGCCAACGCGTCCTTGCGTGCCTGGTGGAGAGGGGCGAACTGCGTCCTCAGCGTCTTCACGATGGTCGTCTTCGTATCGTCGTCCACGCCCGCGAAGAACGTGCTCCACGCGTTCTCGAGGAGGGTACAGACATCGCCCGCAGTGGTGTCGAGCGAGTTGAAGACGTGGTCCCCCTGGCGCTTGCCTCCCTGGGAGGCCGCCGCCTTCCCCGAGGTGCCCTCCCCGTTGTTCTTCCTGTCGTTCCTCACGCGCTGCACCACCGCCGTGGAACCGCCGGGCGTCCCGGCGGGTGCCCGCTGGACGGCCGTCTCCTGCGCCCAGGGGTGCCCCGCCTGCCGGAGCAGCTGCACGACGGCGGCGTTTCCCGCGAGGCGCTGGATTTCCGGGAGCCCGGGCCGCTCCGCCGGAGCCCGGCCTCCCAGCCGGTCGGGCTTCCTGACGGCAGACGCCTGGTCCGGCCTCTGGTCGTGCCTCATGGGGTGCCTTTCGTCGGGTACCGGACGTACCCGAGCCCATCGGTAGGGCGGCATGCGGGAGAAGGGCCGTGAGGGCAGCATCCGGGGCACGTACCCCTGCCCGAGGACACGCGCGGCTCGCGGCCGCGGATGGTGCCGTGGAGCACGGCGGCCCGGCCGGGCACGAGGTGTTATTCGGATGCCCGCTCGCGGAGATCCGTGTACGGTCCACCGAGTGGAAGCACTGACCGACAAACAGATCCGTTCGTCCTTCGTGAACTGCACGAAGGGCGAGGCGGCGCGCCTCAAGCTGCCGCTCGACTTCGCCGAACTCCCCTGGGAGGACCTGGACTTCCTGGGCTGGGTCGACCCGGGCGCGCCGCTGCGCGCGCACCTGGTCGTCCCGCGCGCGGACGGGCCGGTCGGCGTGACCCTGCGCGTGCCGGCCTCCGGCCGCACCAGCGCCGTGAAGTCGAGCATGTGCCAGGTCTGTCTGACCGGGCACGCCTCCTCGGGTGTGACGCTCCTCGTGGCGCCCCTCGCCGGCAGCCGTGGCCGCGAGGGGAACACGGTCGGTATCTACCTCTGCGCCGACCTGGCCTGCTCCCTGTACGTGCGGGGCAGGCGGCTGCCGAAGCTGCGCGGCGGGCGCCACGAGGAGTCCCTCACGCTCGACGAGCAGGTCGCCCGTCTGACGGGCAACCTGGACGCGTTCGTCGGCCGGGTGACGTCGGGCTGAGCCGGGCCGGGCCGGGATCGGCGTGACGGCCACGGGCCGGGCCGGGGTGAGATCGGCGTCACGGCGACGGGCCTGGCCGTGCTCGGCTCAGCGGAAGGCCTGCTCGCCGGTGAGCGCCTTGCCGATGACCAGGGAGTGGACCTCGCTCGTGCCCTCGTAGGTGAGCACCGACTCCAGGTTGTTGGCATGGCGCAGCACCGGGTACTCCAGGGTGATGCCGTTGGCGCCCAGGATCGTGCGGCACTCGCGGGCGATGGCGATGGCCTCCCGGACGTTGTTCAGCTTGCCGACGCTGACCTGCTCGGGGGTGAGCGCGCCCGCGTCCTTGAGCCGTCCCAGGTGGAGGGCGAGCAGCATGCCCTTGCCGAGTTCGACGGACATGTCGGCGAGCTTCTGCTGCGTCAGCTGGTACGAGGCGAGGGAGCGGTCGAAGACGATCCGGTCGCGGGCGTACGAGATCGCCGTCTCCAGGCAGTCGCGGGCGGCGCCGAGCGCGCCGAACACGATGCCGAAGCGGGCCTCGTTGAGGCAGCCGAGCGGGCCGGAGAGACCGCGGGCGTCCGGCAGCATCGCATCGGCCGGGAGGCGTACGTCCTCCAGGACCAGTTCACTGGTGACGCTCGCGCGCAGGGACAGCTTCTGCTTGATCTCCGGGGCGCTGAAGCCGGGAGTGCCGGCCGGGACGAGGAAGCCGCGCACGCCGTCCTCGGTGCGGGCCCAGACGACGGCCACATCGGCCACGGAGCCGTTGGTGATCCACATCTTGGTGCCGTTGAGGATCCAGTCGGAGCCGTCGCGCTTGGCGTTGGTCCGCATGGCGCCCGGGTCCGAGCCCGCGTCGGGCTCGGTGAGGCCGAAGCAGCCGATGTACTCGCCCGCCGCCATCCGCGGCAGCCAGCGCTGCTTCTGCTCCTCGGAGCCGTACTTCCAGATGGCGTACATGGCGAGGGAGCCCTGTACGGAGACCAGGGAGCGCAGGCCCGAGTCGACGGCCTCCAGCTCCAGACAGGCGAGGCCGTACGCGACGGAGCCGGTGCCCGCGCAGCCGTAGCCCTCCAGGTGCATGCCGAGCACGCCGAGGGAACCGAGGGTGCGGGCCAGTTCCCGGGCGGGGATCTCGCCCTTCTCGAACCAGCCGGCGACGTGCGGGCGCAGCTCGCGGTCGGCGACGGCGCGCACGGTTCGGCGGATCTCGCGCTCCTCGTCGGTCAGCAGTCCGTCGACGGCGAGCAGGTCGAAGGGGTGGACGGGGGCGGTGCTGGACTGCGGCGACTTCACGGACGGCCTCCTGGCGGCTGTGGCGACTCGGCGTGCCGAAGCGTAGCGCCAGATCGGATATTGGATCCAGTATTGAAAATCCGATATCCGGGCCGTACGGTCCGACCGACCGGATCCGATCGATTGGATCCGATCGCCGGTGAGGGAGAGCGGAATGCGCGCAGATCAGCCTGGCACACCGACGTCCGAGGGCGGCGCCCTCTCCGGGATCGTCGTCGCCGACTTCGGCCGGGTCCTCGCCGGGCCGTACATGACGATGCTCCTCGCCGACCTGGGCGCCGACGTCATCAAGATCGAGCGTCCGGGTTCCGGCGACGACACGCGCGCGTGGGGGCCGCCGTTCGCCGCCGGGGAGGCCACGTACTTCCTCGGGGTGAACCGGAACAAGCGCTCCGTCGCCCTCGACCTCACGGACCCCGAGGACCTGGCGGCGGCACGCGCGATCGTGGCCCGGGCGGACGTCCTGGTGGAGAACTTCCGTCCCGGCACCATGGAGAAGCTCGGCCTCGGCTACGAGGACGTCCGGGCGGCCAACCCCGGGCTCGTCTACTGCTCCGTGACCGGTTTCGGCACCGCGGAGGGCGCCCGGCTGCCCGGTTACGACCTGCTCGTCCAGGCCATGGGCGGTCTCATGAGCGTGACGGGCGAACCGGGCGGTCAGGGGACGAAGGCCGGGGTCGCGCTGGTCGACGTCATCACCGGGCTCCACGCGGGCCTCGGCGTCCTCGCCGCCCTCCGGCACCGGGAACGAACCGGCGAGGGCCAGCGGGTCGAGGTCTCCCTCCTCTCCTCGCTCCTCTCGGCGCTCACCAACCAGGCGGCCGCCCACCTCGGGGCCGGGGTCGTACCGCGCGCGATGGGCAACCGGCACCCGAGCATCGCCCCGTACGAGGTGTTCGAGGCCCAGGACCGGCCACTCGTCCTCGCCGTGGGCAACGACCGGCAGTTCGGGGCCCTCTGCGAGCGGCTCGGCCTGCCGGGGCTCGCCGGGGATCCCCGTTTCGCCACCAACACGGCCCGGGTCGCCCACCGGGAGGAGCTGGTCGCGGCGCTCGTCGGGCCGCTCGGCGCCCGTACGGCCGACAGCTGGTTCGAGGAGCTCACGGCGGCCGGCGTGCCGTGCGGGCCGATCAACGACCTGGCCGCCGCGTTCGACCTCGCCGACCGGCTGGGGCTCGCCCCCCGGGTCCCGGAGTCCGCGGCCGGTCCCGGCCAGGTCGCCCACCCGATCCGGCTCGACGCGACGCCGCCCACGTACCGCGCCGCTCCCCCGCGCCTCGGCGAACACACGGACGGCCTGCTGGAGGAGCTGGGACGGCCTGTCCACAGGGGCTCAGCGGCGAACGGACGCACGTAGGAAGATGGTCGGCACCGGCGCAGGAATGCGCGGGTGGGCGACACGAGGGAACGGAAGGTCACAGGCGATGAGCAGCGCGGTGCAGAAGAGGCGGCCGCAGACCGCCCAGCAGTTCGTCCTGGAGGAACTGCGGCGCGCCATCACCAGCGGGGAACTCAGGCCCGGCGGGCAGATCCGGCAGGACGCGCTCGCGGCCCGGTTCGAGGTGAGCCGGGTGCCGCTGCGCGAGGCGTTGAAGGCCCTGGAGGCCGAGGGCCTGGTCGTCCATCACATTCACCGGGGCTACTTCGTCGCGGAGCTGTCGCTCGACGACCTCGAGGAGATCTACCGGATCCGTGAGCTCCTGGAGACGGAGGCCGTGCGCATGGCCGTCCGGTGGATGCCGGACGGCACGGTGGCCACCCTCGAACGCATCCAGCGCGAGGTGGAACGGGCCGCCGACGAGGGTGACGTGCCGGGGATGGCCGCGGCGAACCGGCTCTTCCACTTCACCCTGATCGAGGCGTCGGGCATGCCGCGCCTGGTCCGCCTCATCGCGACCCTGTGGGACTCCACCGACGCGTACCGCTCGCTCTACTACACCGAGGGACCGCACCGGAAGCAGGCCGTGCGCGAGCACCGCGCCGTCATCTCCGCGCTCCGCCACGGCGACGAGGAGGCCACCGTCCGATGGCTCGACGAACACCGGGCCCACGCGGTGGCGGCGCTGCGCGAAGTCCTGGGCCGGGACCTCGGCTGAGGCGGTTACACCGGCCGTGGCTCTCGCCTACCCTGGCGCCGGACGCGAGGAGGAATCATGGGGCGGATGCCGTCGGCCGAACGACGCAGGCAGCTGGTCGAGGCGGCGATCAGGGCGATGACCAGGGACGGAGTCGCCCGGACCACGACCCGGTCGATCTGCGCCGAGGCCGGGGTGTCGCTGAGTGTCTTCCACTACTGCTTCGAGTCCAAGCAAGCGCTCCTGGAGGCGGCGATCGAGACGATCACCGGCAACTACGTGGCGCGGGTGATGTCGGCGGTCGAGCCGGGCGCCACGCTGCGGGAGACCGTACGCGGGGCGCTCCAGACGTACTGGGACCACGTCACGGCCCACCCCGGTGAGCACATGCTGACGTACGACCTCACCCAGTACGCCCTGCGGGAGCCGGGGTTCGAGCATCTGGCGCGCGCCCAGTACGAGCAGTACACGCTCTCGGCGGGCGCCCTGGTCGAGCAGGTCCTCGCACTGCGGGGCCTTGAGCCGAGGGTGCCGGTGGAGACGATCGCGCGGTATCTGGCGGCGGTGATCGACGGGCTCACTCTGCAGTTCCTCGTCCTCGGCGACGACAAGGCGGCCGCGCAGCAGCTCGATCTGTCGGCTGATCAGCTGGTGGTCCTGATCGAGGGGTGACGGCCCCGGCGGCGGGCCCGGTCCGGACCCGGCGGCCTCTCCCGCCCGTCAACAGGTCATCTGTCCCGGACTATTGACTCGATCCACCGACACCGCGATCCTCGGGGCGCCCGGTACACCCCCACCGACCGGAGGCATCGCTGACCATGACTCGACCCCACTCGCGCGGGACCGGCGGCCGATCCGCCCTCCTGGCGCTGTTCCTCGCCCTGGCCGCCGTCCTCTTCGGCTCCGGCCCCGTCCCCGCGGCGGACGCCGCCGGTTCGTGGTGGGAGCCCACGTCCCGGCCCGCCGCCGACTCGCGGATCGACGTCACGGGCGCGCCGTTCACGGGAACGGACGCGCAGGGGAAGGTGCGCGGATTCGTCGACGCGCACAACCACCTGATGTCCGACGAGGGCTTCGGCGGCAGGCTGATCTGCGGCAAGACGTTCGCCACGGGCGGCGCCGCCGAGGCGCTCAAGGACTGCCCCGAGCACTACCCCGACGGTTCGGGCGCGCTGTTCGAGAACATCACCGGCGGCTCCGACGGCCATCACGACCCGGTCGGCTGGCCGACGTTCAAGGACTGGCCCGCCCACGACTCGCTGACGCACCAGCAGAACTACTACGCGTGGGTGGAGCGGGCCTGGCGCGGCGGGCAGCGCGTGCTCGTCAACGACCTGGTGACGAACGGCCTGATCTGCTCGATCCTGCCCCGGGACCGCAGCTGCGACGAGATGACGTCGATCCGCCTCCAGGCCCGTAAGACGTACGAGCTCCAGGACTACGTCGACGGGCTGTACGGCGGCCCAGGCAAGGGCTGGTTCCGTATCGTCACCTCGGCCGCGCAGGCGCGTTCGGTGGTAGAGCAGGGCAAGCTCGCGGTCGTCCTCGGCGTGGAGACCTCGGAGCCGTTCGGCTGCAAGATGATCCTCGACGTGGCCCAGTGCGACAAGGAGGACATCGACCGCGGCCTGGACGAGCTGTACGGGCTCGGGGTGCGCAGCATGTTCCTCTGCCACAAGTTCGACAACGCGCTGTGCGGTGTCCGCTTCGACTCGGGGACCATCGGCACGGCGGTCAACATCGGCCAGTTCCTGTCGACGGGCACCTTCTGGGCCACCGAGAAGTGCGCGGGCCCGCAGCACGACAACCCGATCGGTCTGGCGGCCGCCCCGGTGATGGCCTCCAAGCTGCCGCCCGGCGTGAGCGTCCCCTCGTACGCCTCCGACGCCCGGTGCAACACCCGCGGTCTGAGCCGGCTCGGCGAGTACGCGCTGCGGGGCATGATGGACCGGGGCATGATGCTGGAGCTCGACCACATGAGCGTCAAGGCGGCCGGGCGGGCGCTCGACATCCTGGAGTCCGAGGAATACCCGGGCGTTCTCTCCACCCACAGCTGGATGGACCTGGACTGGACCGAACGGCTCTACCGCCTGGGCGGCTTCGTCGCCCAGTACATGCACGGCGCGGAGGGCTTCATCGGGGAGGCCGGGCAGAAGGCGGACCTGCGCGAGAAGTACGGGGTCGGCCTCGGCTACGGCACGGACATGAACGGGGTCGGCGGCTGGCCGGGCCCGGTCGGGGCGGGCGCGCCGAACGCGGTGAAGTACCCCTTCCGGAGTTTCGACGGCGGTTCGGTGATCGACCGGCAGGTGACGGGCGAGCGCCCCTGGGACCTCAACACCGACGGCGCCGCGCACAACGGTCTGGTGCCGGACTGGATCGAGCAGATCCGGCTCACGGCCGGCGGGCCCGGAGTCGTGGACGAACTGGCCGGTGGCGCCGAGTCGTACCTGACCACCTGGAAGTCGACCGAGGACCACCAGCCCGGCGTCAACCTCGCTGCGGGCGCGGCCTCTTCGGCCAGTTCGTCGGAGTGGAACCCGTTCACGAGCTACGCCCCGGGGCGTGCCGTCGACGGCGACGTGGGCACGCGCTGGGCGAGCGACTGGTCGGACGACCAGTGGATGGGCGTGGACCTCGGGGCCGTACGCCGGGTCGGCCGGGTCACGCTCGACTGGGAACGGGCGTACGCGCGTCAGTACCGGATCGACGTGTCCGAGAACGGCGCGGACTGGCGGACGGTGTGGTCCACGGACGCCGGGGACGGCGGGTACGACACGGCGGTGTTCTCGTCGACGTCGGCCCGCTACGTACGGATCCATGGGGAACGGCGGGCGACCACGTGGGGGTACTCGCTCCACGAGGTCGCGGTCCACAGGGCCTGAGAGCCGTACGGGAACGGGGCCGGCCCTGTAGCCGGCCCCGTTCCCGGCGGTCAACTCCCGTTCGCGCCGGTCCAGTCGGCGGGGATGCGGGCGAGCCGTACGCGCTGGGGATGGTCGCCGACGTCCACGGAGGCCACCCGCTGCCCGGTGGCGAAGTCGATCGCGGTCACCCGGTCGGCGCCGCTCTCGGAGACGACGCAGGACCGCCCGTCGCCGCTCACGGTCGCCCAGTACGGCTTGGAGGCCTCGACGAGCGGGCCCTCCTGGAGGGTGGCGCGGTCGACCACCGTGGCGTAGTCGTCCATCGTGCCCGCGACGCAGAGCTTGGTGCCGTCGGGGCTCATCGAAAGGCCGTGATGGCGCGAGTCGTTGACCCAGGTGGTGCGGTCGGGATCGGTCGCCGGGTTGCCGGGGAGGGCCTTGACGCGGGTGATCCTGTCCGTGGCGATGTCGTACTCCAGGAAGCCGTTGAGGAAGGAGACCTGGAAGTAGAGCTTCTTCTCGTCCGGTGTGAAGACGAGCGGGCGGACGGCGTCGGAGAGGTCACCGCGTCCGAAGGCATCGAGGCGTCCGCGCATGTCGATGACGCGGACGGTCTCGAAGGTGCGGGAGTCGACGACGGTGATACGGCGGTCGCCCTTGGTCCAGTCGAGCCAGGGCGCGTCGAGCGCGGTGGTGACCTCGCCGATGGACATGTTCCACAGGAGTCCGTCGGAGGTGAAGACGTTCTCGTGCGGCTTGTCACCCGTCTTGAAGGAGCCGAGTTCGCGGCCGGTGGTGATGTCGAGGACGTGGACCGTGTTCGCCGTGGACGCGGAGACGGCGACGCGGGTGCCATCGGGCGAGACGGCCATGTGGTCGGCGCGGTAACCGGCCACGGGGAAGCGCCAGTTGACGCGCCCGGTGCGCAGGTCGAGGGAGACGACGTCGGCGAAGCTGGGCCGGGAGACGACCATCGCGGAGCCGTCGGGGGTCGCGTACATGTCGTCGACGAACTGGTCGTGGCCCTCCCCCGGGCCGTTGCGGACGCCGAGGAAGAAGGCGAGTTTCACGGGGTTGAGATAGATCTCCCGGAGGCGCTGCTCCTTGTCGGGGATCACGTTCAGACGGCCGATGCGGTGGAAGTCGCCCTGGGAGGCGATGACGTCGGCCGTCCCGTCCCAGTTGTTGCCGACGAACATCGCCTCGCGGAGCCCGGCGGGCGACGCCGTCCCCTCGGGGGCGGCCGAACCGGTGCCACCGACGGTGGCGACGAGTGCGAGGGCGACCGCGACGGCCGCGGTGTGGCGGCGGGGCCCGGGGCGGGGAGGGCGGGGGCGGGGAGAGGGCATGCGGGGGTCCTTCTTCCGGCTCGCAGGGTTGCGCCTGGGGTGGCTTACCCGAAGTAACCATGGACATGACAAGTCTCGCAAGCCCTTCCCCCGCCCGTTTTCCGCACATGTGCGACTCGGACGGCTCCCGGTAGGAGATCATGGGATCCGGAACCCAGAAGGGACGGAACGGACGATGAGGCACCGCAGTGTCGCCGACCTGATGACGCCGACCGCGGTGGCGGTGCAGCCCGGGACGCCGTTCAAGGAGATCGCGCGGCTCCTCGACGAGTACGGCATCACCGCGGTCCCCGTGGTCGACGAGGAGAACCGGCCGGTGGGCGTGGTCTCCGAGGCGGACCTGCTCCGGCGGCACACGGCGAAGGACGGGCCGAGCACGGCGGAGGCCATGATGTCGAGTCCCGTCGTGACGGCCCGGCCCTCCTGGACGGCGGTCGAGGCGGCTCGCCTGATGGAGCGGCACCGGGTGAAGCGGCTGCCGGTGGTGGACGCGGAGGGACGGCTGATCGGGGTGCTGAGCCGGAGCGATCTGCTCCAGCTGTTCCTGCGGAGGGACCGCTCGATCCAGGAGGAGATCCGCGAGGACGTGGTCGTCCGCATCCTGCGCCTCTCCCCCTCCGCCGTACACATCGACGTCGACGAGGGCCGGGTGACGCTCAGCGGCACCCTGGACCGCCCGGGGCTCGGCCCGATCCTCGTCCGGCTGTGCGAGACGGTGGACGGGGTGGTGGAGGTCGCGGACCGGCTCGCGTACGAGGAGATCGAGGGCACGGAGGACGCGGCGGAGGGCATGGGGAACGCGGCGCGAGCCGAGGGTGCGGCCGAGGGCGCGGCCGAGGACATGGAGAACGCGGCGAAAGCCGAAGGCGCGGCGGGAGCGGCCGAGGGCGTGGCGGGAGCCGAAGGCGCGGACCAGCGACCGGCGGGCGCCTGACAGCTGCCCGCCGGGCCCTCGCCGCGGGCGGCGGTCCCGTCAGGAGACCGCCTCCGGCCAGCCGTATCCGGGGCCGGTGTGCTGGGGTACGGTCCCCGCGCCCACCGCCTCCATCTCCCGGTTGGCCTCGCGCATGAGCTTGCCGGCCAGGTCCTTCATCGCCCGGCTCGCGGCGAGCTCGTCACCGATCGCCGGCACGTCCACGTCCGCCGGGTTGCACCGGGCGGAGCCGTGGCCCGTGAGGGTCGAGTTCCCGGTGCTCAGCCGGGCCTCGGCGTTGGTCCTGCCGCCCTCCTCGACCAGTTCCACGCCGACCGTCCATTCCAGGTTGCGGGTCATGGCCTGCCTCCTCGTACACCGGGCCGTGCGGACATCGAAGCGCGGCCCCTTCCTCTCCCTCCAGGATCCATCCACGGAGGCCGGGGCGCACGGGGACGGCCGCGGGTTCCACCACCCCCGCGGCCGGAGTCAGCCGCGCAGGTGCGAGGCTCCGTTGAGGTCGAGGATCGTGCCGGACGACCATTCGGCGGCGGGAGAGGCCAGCCAGAGGACCGCGGCCGCGATCTCGGCGGGCTCGGCGACCCGGCCGAAGGGGCTCTGGGCGAGGATCGCGGCTCCCTCGGGCCCTTCCAGGCGGGGCGCGACACGCTCCGTGGCGAAGAAGCCGGGCGCGACCGAGGCGACGGCGATCCCGTACGGGGCGAGAGAGACCGCGAGCGACTGGCCGAGGGCGTGGACGGCGGCCTTGGTCGCCCCGTAGGCCGGGTGGTCGGGTTCGCCGCGGAAGGCGCCCCGGGAGCCGATGTTGACGATCCGGCCGCCCGAGCCCTGGTCGATCATCCGGCGAGCGGCGAGATGGCTGAGGTTCGCCGTGGCGAGCAGGTTCACGGACACGTGCCGCTGCCAGACCGCCACCCACTCCTCGTACGGCGTCTCGGCGAGCGGGTGGCGGACGTTCACCGCCGCGTTGTTGACCAGGACGTCGATCCCGCCGAGCGCCTCGGCCGCCGTGTCGACCACGGCCACGGCTCCGGCCGGGTCCGCGAGGTCGCCTCCGACCAGGGTGTGCCCCGTGCCGTCGAGTGAGTCCAGGGTCGCGCGGGCCTCGTCGGCGCGCGAGCCGAAGTGGACGGCGACCCGGTCGCCGTTGGCCGCGAACACCTGGGCGACGGCCCGCCCGAGACCGCGGGAGGCACCGCTGACAAGGACGCGGCGGCCAGATGCGGGCAGGTTCATGAGGATGCCTTCCGGTCGGGTACGTACCCCCGGGCATTCTGCCCGCCGCCCGACACGCCCCAAGAGGCACCCGGGTGAGGGCTGTTCGCGGGGCGTCCGGATGATGACTGTCATGATCCCTACATCTCGTGTCGCCGGCACCTCCCGGCGCAGTCTCCTCGCCGCCCTGACCGCTACGGCGGCCGCGGTCCCCCTCGCGTCGCTCACCGCCTCCCCGGCACGCGCCGCGCAGGCGGGCGCTCCGGCCGCCGCGCCCGCCGCGGCTCCGCTCGCCGCCCCCGTGACCGGGCTCGGCGGGCCCAGATCCGCCGTCACCATCGCCTCTCTCGGTGCCGACTGGTTCGGTTCCGTGGCTCTCGGCGCGCTCGGTGTCGGCGTGCTGGCCGGCACCCCGGCCCGCACCGAGGTCACCTCCGGCGGCAAGCGCGTCGCGCTCCTGACGCACGGCGCCCGCACGGTGGTCCTCCCCGGGCCCGAGCGCACCTTCACCGAGGACAAGCGGCTCTTCATCGACGACTTCCAGCGCACCCTGCCGGACCTGGCGGTCCCCGAGGCCGACCGTGTGTACTGGGGCACCGCCCCCGAAGGCGGTGGCTGGACCACCCTCGGCGGCTCCGCCACCGACTTCTCGGTGACCCCCGGCGCCGGCGTCATCAACCTGACGACGGACTTCGCGAGCCGCCACGCCAGCATCCGCGACGGTGAGATCACCGATGTCGACGTGCGCTCGGTGGCCAGGTTCGACAAGGTACCCACGGGCCAGGCGTGCTCGTACGCCCTGTCCTTCGGCTACCAGGACTCGCACAACAACTACCGGGCCCGGCTGTCCTTCACCACCACGGGGGCCGTCGAACTCCGCGTCGAGAAGGAGGTCGCCGACGCCGTCACACAGCTGGCACCGGCCGTCACCCTGGCCACCGGAGTCCCCGCCGGCACCAACTGGGCCATACGGGTCCGCCGCGAGGGAACCAGGATCCAGGTCAAGGCCTGGCGTACGGCCTCCGCCGAGCCCGACGCCTGGGCCACCGAAACCGACGACTCCACGTTCGCCAAGGGCCGGGTGGGCCTGCGCGCCCTCGCCAACGACGGCTGCACCAACCTCCCGGTCAAGCTGACCGTCAGCCGTTTCGAGGTCACCGACGCCACGTGGGACGCGCCGCCGACCGTCACCCACAGCGACTGGGTGCGGGTCCTCGACCAGCCCTTCGACGGCACCTGGACCCCGGCCGTGGAGACCCAGATCCGCGCCTGGGCCGGTTCGACCGCGCCCGACGTACTCGCCTACGCGGCCATGTTCCTGCCGGGCGCGCCGAAGGTGACCGCGGGCGCGGGCACCGCCGCGGGCAAGCAGGTCCTGGGGGAGGCCGGCTACGGCTACCTCGACCCGCAGGGCAACCGCTACGAAGGCGCCGACTTCCACGAGTACATGAACCTCGGCTGGACCTTCCCGGACGGCACGTACACCGGCCCCTCCAGCAAGCAGATCGGCAACCTGGACTGCTCCGGCTACACCCGGATGGTGTTCGGCTACCACCACAAGGTCCCGCTGGCGGCCGGCGCCGACACCTCCGGGACCCGGCTGCCGCGCAAGTCCCGTGACATGGTGGACCACGCGCCGGGGGTCCGTATCGACCGGACGGCCGGTGGCACCCCGCCGGCCGCTGTCCTGCTGCAGCCGGGCGACCTCGTCCTCTTCAACGCCGACTCGGGTGACGACGGCGCGACCGTCACGGTCGACCACGTCGGCATCTACCTGGGCAAGGACGCAAACGGCAAGCGCCGCTTCCTCTCCAGCCGCAAGACCGGCAACGGCCCGACCATGTCGGACCTGGCGGGCTCCTCCACCCTGGACGGTACGGGCACGTACGCCACGAAGCTCCACACCGTGCACCGGATCTGACGCACGGGCCCGTCGTCACCCGCCGGGCCCACACGCTCCCCGGCTCGGGCACGGGACGTCGCGGCACGCGCCCTCGTCCGTGCCCGCGCCGCGGGAATCTTGTTCTCGCAGGCCAGAGGCATGAGGTTATTCCCCGGAACCCATCGGAGTTCCCATGGCAGCCATTGGATTCCGCATTGGAAAGCTCTCCGGAACGGGACTACGTTCGAGGACATCGCCACCCCGACGGTCTCGGACCGAGGCGCCGGGTACGCGATCACCGCCCCTCGGGCCGGACCCTGGCCCGTACCTCCCGGGAGAACCCACATGCCCAAGATCCTTTTCGTGATGACCGGCGCCGACCACTGGACCCTGGCCGACGGTACGAAGCACCCGACCGGCTTCTGGGCCGAGGAGGCCGTCGCCCCGTACGAGGCGTTCACCGGCGCCGGGTACGAGGTCGTCGTCGCCACCCCCGGCGGTGTCGTCCCCACTGTCGACAGGAGCAGCCTCGCCCCCGAGTTCAACGGCGGCCAGGACGGCGCCGACAAGGTCGCCGCCACCCTCGACTCGATCACCGAGCTCCAGCACCCGCTCCGCCTCGAGGACGTGGACCTGGCCGACTACGCCGCCGTCTTCTACCCGGGCGGCCACGGCCCCATGGAGGACCTCGCCGTCGACCCGACCTCCGGCAGGCTGCTGGTCGACGCCCTGAACTCCGGCAGGCCGCTGGCCGTCGTCTGCCACGGCCCCGCGGCACTCCTCGCCGCGACGGACGCCGACGGCGCGAACGCCTTCGCCGGGTACCGGGTCGCCGCTTTCACCAACGACGAGGAGACCCAGTCCGGTTTCGCCGACAAGGCGAAGTGGCTTCTGGAGAGCCGTCTCGGTGAAGCCGGCGTGAACGTCCAGGTGGGCGAGCCGTGGGTTCCGAACGTGGTCGTCGACCGCAACCTCATCACCGGCCAGAACCCCTCTTCCTCCGCCCCGCTCGCCGCCCAGGTCCTCAAGGCCCTGGCCGGCTGACGCCATCGGTCGGGTGGCGACACCGGTCGGACGCCCTCGACCGGGGTCGTCGCCTGTCCGTGACGCTGCCCGCCATAGGGAACACGTAGGCTTTCCGCGTGAGGCATACGGATCCTGATGGGGCGACGGGTGGAGCGCGGCCCGCCGCGGCGCCGGTGGCGGACCTGAATCTGCTGCGTACCTTCCTCGCGGTCTACCGCTCCGGTTCGTTCACCGCCGCCGCCGGGCTCCTCGGCCTGTCGCAGCCCACGGTGACCACCCAGATCCGCGCCCTGGAGCGGCAGTCCGGCCGGGAGTTGTTCGAGCGGCTGCCACGCGGTGTCGCCCCCACCGCCGTCGCCCATGATCTCGCTGCCCGTGTCGCCGCCCCTCTCGACGCGCTCGCCGCCGCGGGCGGCCACGAGTCCGCACCCCACGAGCGGGCCGCCCCGGTGCACCTGGCCGGCCCCGCGGAACTGCTCTGCACCCGCGTCCTCCCGGCCCTGGCCCCGCTGACGGCCGAAGGGGTACGGCTCCGCGTCACGCCGGGCCTGACCGAACCGCTCCTGGACGAACTCCGCGCGGGCCGCCACGACCTGGTGATCGCCACGTTCCGGCCGCGCGGGCGCGCCCTGACGGCCGTACCGCTCATGGACGAGGAGTTCGTGCTGGTCGCCGCACCCTCCTGGGCCGACCGGATCAAGGACCGGCCGGCCGAGGAGGCTCCGGCGGCGCTGCACGGGATCCCGCTGATCTCGTACGCGGAGGACCTGCCGATCGCCCGCCGTTACTGGCGGCACGTCTTCGGCGCCCGGCTGTCACGGCCTGCCGCCGTGACCGTCCCCGACCTGCGCGGTGTCCTGGCCGCGGTCACCGCCGGAGCCGGTTTCGCCGTCCTGCCGCGCTATCTCTGCGAGGCCGAACTGGCCTCCGGAGCCCTCGTCCTCCTCCACCGTCCGGACGACCCGCCCATCAACACCGCCTATCTCGCCCAGCGCCCCGGCCGCCCCGCCGACCCGGACGTCACCCGCGTCCGTGACCTGCTGATCGAGGCCGGCCGGGCCTGGTGACCCGCCCGCCTCGGCTCACCCCGTGCGTACGGGACGTGGCTCGACGGCGTCTGCGGCGGCGTGGCGCCAGGCGGATTCGCGGAGCAGCCGCAGGCCGTTGAGGCCGACGAGGACGGTGGAGCCCTCGTGGCCGAGGACGCCGAGGGGCAGCGGCAGGGTGCCCAGGAGGTCCCAGAGCACCAGGACCGTGATGAAGGATCCCGCGATGACGAGGTTCTGCACGACCAGGCCCCGGGCGCGGCGGGAGAGCGCGACGACGGTGGGGACGGTGGCGAGTTCGTCCCTGACGATCACCGCGTCGGCGGTCTCCAGGGCGAGGTCGGAGCCGGCGCGACCCATGGCGATGCCGGTGTGGGCGGCGGCCAGGGCGGGCGCGTCGTTGACGCCGTCGCCGATCACCAAGACCTTGCGTCCGGCCTTCTCCTGGGCCTGGACGGCGGCGACCTTGTCCTGCGGCAGGAGTCCGGCCCGGACGTCGGTGATGCCGACCGCCGCCGCCAGGCGGGCGGCGGCGCGCGGGTTGTCGCCGGTGAGGAGCGTCGGCGCGGTGCCGGTCAGGCCGGTGAGGGCCGCGACGGTGGCGGCAGCGTCCGGGCGGAGGCGGTCCTCGATGCCGAGGAGGCCGGCCGGTGCTCCGTCCACCTTGACGAGTACGGCGGTGTGTCCGCCCGCTTCGAGTTCGGCCGCCACGTCGGCGGCGCGGGTGGAGAGCGGGTCGTCGGCAGGGTCGTCGGCGCCGTGCAGGAGCCGGGCGGGGGCGCCGACCTGGACCGTTCGGCCGGCGACGGTGGCGGTGACTCCGATGCCGGGGGTGGAGCCGAAGTCCTCGGCCGGCGCGAGCCGATGGCCGCGGGCGTGCGCGGCGAGGACGACCGCGCGGGCCAGCGGGTGCTCGCTGGGGTGTTCGGCGGCCGCCGCGAGGGCGAGGAGCCCGTCCTCGTCCAGGTCGTCCGTCGCCGGGTCCGGTACGGACAGCAGGCGGACAGCGGTGACCCGCGGGGTGCCCTCGGTCAGCGTGCCGGTCTTGTCGAGGGCCACCGCGTCGACCTGTCCGAGGCGCTCCATCACCACGGCGGACTTCACGAGGACGCCGTGCCGGCCGGCGTTCGCGAGCGCCGAGAGAAGCGGGGGCATGGTGGCCAGGACCACGGCGCACGGCGAGGCGACGATCATGAAGGTCATCGCGCGCAGCAGGGAGGCGGTCAGGTCGGCGCCGAACGCCAGCGGGATCAGGAAGACGGCCAGGGTGGCCGCGACCATGCCGAGCGAGTAGCGCTGCTCGATCTTCTCGATGAACAGCTGCGTGGGCGCCTTGGTCTCGGAGGCTTCCTCGACCATCCGTACGATCCGGGCGATCACCGAGTCGGAGGCGTCCCGTCCGACCGCGACCCGCAGCACTCCGTTGCCGTTGAGGGTGCCCGCGAAGACCTCGTCCCCGGTCTCCTTGGCCACCGGCAGGGGCTCGCCGGTGATGGTGGCCTGGTCGACCTCGCTCGCCCCCGACAGGACGCGTCCGTCGGCCCCGATCCGCTCACCGGGGCGGATCACGATGACGTCCCCGACCACCAGGTCCCCGGTCGGCACGCTCTCCTCTGCGTCGGCGCCGTCGGCCGCGTCGGCGTCCAGGATCCGGGTGGCGGTGGCCGGGGCGAGGTCGAGCAGGCCCCGTACCGAGTCCTCGGTACGGGCGGTCGCCACCGCCTCAAGGGCTCCGGAGGTCGCGAAGATGACGATCAGCAGAGCCCCGTCGAGGACCTGCCCGATGGCGGCGGCGCCCAGGGCGGCGACCACCATCAGGAGGTCCACGTCCAGGGTCCTGCCCTTCAGCGCCTTCAGGCCCTCCCACGCCGGTTCCCAGCCACCGGTGAGATAGGTGGCGGCGAAGAGCGGGCCCCACGTCCAGGCGGGGGCCCCGAGGAGGTCCAGGGGGAGGCCGGCCAGGAACAGCAGCAGGGCGGCCAGGGCCCAGCGGGCCTCCGGCAGCGCCAGGACGCGGGTGCGCCGCCGGGCGTTCCCCGGGTCGGCTGACGGGGGTGCGGGCTTGGTCAGGGTGGAGACCATGACAGAGGGAGTCCCTTCACGGGAGGAGTCGTACGCCCACACCGTACAGGAACACTTGAACATCCATTCATGTGTTCATTTCCGTAGGATGCTGCCATGGGCCACGGAGTGAACGCACCGGACAGCAGCGCGGCACCGCGCACCCGTCTGACCCCGGAGAACGCGCAGCAGGTCGCCACCACGCTCCAGGCGCTCTCCACGCCGTCGCGGCTCCTGATCCTGGCCCGTCTCCGCGAGGGGCCCTGCGCGGCGACGGAGCTCGCGGGGGCCGTCGGCATGGAGCAGTCGGCCTGCTCCCATCAGCTGCGCCTGCTCCGCAACCTCGGTCTCGTCACCGGCACCCGCGAGGGCCGCTCCGTCGTCTACGCGCTCCACGACGACCACGTCGCCGGCCTCCTCGACCAGGCCCTCTACCACGTGGAACACCTGCGCCTCGGCGTGACCGGCACGGCCGCCGGGGCGTGACGCCCGGCGTGTGGGCGTCGCGGCAGGCGCCCGGCGTGCGGGCGTCACAGCAGGCGCGGTCAGCGCGGTCGGGTTCGTCGGCGTCGGTCAGCGGAGGGTCGGGGCGTATCTGTGGAGCGCCGCCACGGTCTCCATCCGCTTCGTCACCGGAAGAGCGGTGCCCACGGCGGCGCTCACGGTGATCAGCAGGGTCGTCGTGCTGAGGGCGAACCTCTCGGCCGGCCCGTCGAGCACGAGGAGCGTGACGACGGGGATGAGGGCCACAGCCGTCATGCACAGCGCGGCGGCGAGTCCGATCCGCGACTGGACGTAGGCGATGTACTCGGCGGTCGGCCGGCCCGGGCGGATACCGGGGACGAAGAGCCCCGCCCCCTTCAGTCGGTCGGCGAGTCCGGCGGCGTCCGGCTCGATGCCCGCCCGCAGCCACGCGTGCGCGAAGACGACCAGGACGTACACGGGCAACAGCCAAGGCCCCACCGGCGCCGGCACGAGGAGCAGCAGCGACGCCGGGATCATCACGCCGAAGCCGCCCTGGCCGCCCCTGACGGGTACGTACGTCGGCGTGGGACCGTGAAGGCGGCGGCCGATCATCCGCCGCGCCTGCTGTACCGGGATGCGCCGCTCCCCCTGCTGGACGGTGACGACGACCACCACCATGACCACGAGGGCGACGGCGACGAGAAGGAGGACGACGGCGCCCCGCGTGCCTCCGGTCTCCCGCGCGGCGCTCAGCACCTGGTCCGGGACGACCGCGGCGATCTGGGCGAGGAAGAGGATGGAGAACCCCTCGCCGACGCCCCGGGCCGTGATCAGTCCGGCCAGCAGGACGACGACCGCCGTACCCGCCGTCATACAGGCCACGAGGGCGATCTGTACGAGCAGGCCGTCCGCGCGCGCGTGGAGCGGGGACGAGTCGCCCGGGGCGCAGACGCCGGTGAGCGGGACACATCCGCCGTCGGTCACCGCCACCGCCACCACCCCGGCGAACACGGCGGCCAGGATGACGGCCACCCAGCGGGTTCCGCGCGCGATCACGGCGGCGCCCTCCTCGCCGGCGGCCTTGAGAGACCGCATACGCGGGACGAGCGGGCCCACGACGTCCACGACGAGGCGGGCGGCGATGACGGGCGCGATCCCGAACGCGAACACCGAGAGCTGCCCGAGCCCGCCGCCGGTGAGCAGCTCGACGAGGCCGTGGAGTGGTGGCCCTCCCCCGTCACCCGCGACGGCCTCGGCCGGCGCCCCGCCGCGTACGCCCGGCAGGGGCAGGTTCTGCCCCAGCCGGAAGACGACGACGGCGAGCACCGTCCACAGCAGTTGCTTCCGCAGCGCGGAAACGCGCAGCACTCGTGCCCACATGACCGACTCCCCCGTCCGTCCTGCCGTCACCGGGGCCGGATGTTCACCCCACCGAACGCTCTCTCTTGTCAGACGTGGAGTCAACTCCCTTACGGAGCAAGGGCGTCGCCGCGCGCGCCACGACGAGGAGGAAGAGTCCGCAGGCCGCGACGAGCAGCCATCCGGGACGGGTCGCGTCGGCGAGTCCCGCGGGGTCGACGCCCGCGACCAGGCCTCCGGCGACGGCGATGCCGACCGCCGCGCCGACCTGGCGGGCGGTGGAGGTGATCGCGCCCGCCACTCCGGCGCGGGACGGCGGCAGGCCGCTGACGGCGGTGTTGGTCAGCGGGGCGTTGGCGAAACCGAACCCGATGCCGACGAGCAGGAAGGCGAGGAGGATCAGCCATACGCTCGTGTCCCGGTCGAGGTTCACCAGACACAGCCCGCCGGCCGCGGTGAACCCGCCCGCGAGCATCAGCGGCAGCCTCGCTCCGCGCCGCCCCACCAGGGTGCCGGACCAGGGCGCGCACAGCGTGGCCCCGAGCGCCAGGGGCAGGGTGACGGCGCCGGTCGCGAGCGGGGTCCAGCCGCGGGCGTGCTGGAGGTGGAGGGTGTTGAGCAGCAGGGTCACGTTCAGCGCGACGAACACCGCCGTCGCCCCGAGTACGGCCGTGACGAACGGCGGCCGGCGGAAGAGGCCGAGGTCCATCAGGGGGTCGTCGCGGCGCAGTTCGACCAGGACGAAGCCGGCCGTGGCCGCCGCGGTCAGGACGTAACCGGTGAGGGCCAGGGGTGACGTCCAGCCGATGCGGGGCCCTTCGATGAGGAGGCCGACGGAGAGACCGAGGATCACGGTGAGGAGCGCCGTACCCGGCAGGTCGAGGCGGCGGGCACGCTCCCCTCGGGACTCCGGCACGAAGACGGCGACGAGGACGAGAGCGGCGAGGACCACCGGCACGTTGATCCAGAACACGGAGCGCCAGCCGAACGCGGCGATGAGCGCCCCGCCGGTGACGGGGCCCGCCGCCATGCTGAGGCCGAAGACCGAGGCCCACACCCCGATCGCGCGGGCGCGTTCCCGGGGGTCGGGCATCGCGTTCACCACGATCGCCAGGGCCACCGGGCTCAGCATCGAAGCCCCGATCCCCTGAACGGCCCGGGCGGCGACGAGCGCGCCGAGGGAAGGGGCGAGGGCGCACGCGAGGGAGGCGAGACCGAAGACGAGCAGTCCGCACCGGAAGACCCGGCGGCGCCCGAAGCGGTCCGCGAGGGCGCCGGAGACGATGAGCAGGCCGGCCATGACCACGGTGTAGGCGTCGACGACCCACTCGAGACCGCGGGTGCCCACGTCGAGGCCGCGCCCGATCTCGGGCAGCCCCACGTTGACGATGGTGGTGTCGACACCGACCAGGAACATGCTGAGCGCGCAGACCGCGAGCACCGTCCAGCGCCGGCGTGGGCTCAGCGGAACGGGTGGCACGGGTGGAGCGGACAGGGACGTGGTGAGCACGGGAGTTCCCCCTTCGACTTCGACGCGACCGGACGCCGCCAGGTTCGGGCGGGGGAAGGGCCCGGGACCAGGAACTTTGCGAAGACTGCAAAATGGGCGCATGGACGCCGAACTCGCGGAACTCCTCGACAGCATCGGGCCACGGCTGCGCGCCCTGCGGCACGACCGCGACCTCACCCTCGAAGCCCTCGCGGAGGACACCGGGATCTCCGTCAGCACGCTGTCGCGCCTGGAATCGGGCCGGCGGCGGCCGACCCTCGACCTCCTCATCCCGCTAGCCCGGGCCCACCGCGTGGCGCTCGACCAGTTGGTGGCGGCCCCGGCCACCGGCGATCCGCGGGTCCATCTGACACCGCGGAGCCGGGAGCGGGGAAGCGTGCTCGTCCCGCTGACGCAGTACCCGGGCCGCGTCCAGGTCTTCAAGCAGGTCCTCGCCCACCGCGAACCGAAACTGGTGACCCATGCCGGTTACGAGTGGCTCTACGTGCTCGCCGGGGAGCTCCGGCTGATCCTCGGGGAACGTGAGGTCGTCCTCCGGCCGGGCGAGGTGGCCGAGTTCGACACCGGTGAACCGCACTGGTTCGGACCCGCAGGCCGCGAAGCGGTGGAGATCCTGCACCTGTTCGGCCCTCACGGGGACCAGGCCGTGATCCGCACGAGGCCGTGATTCGCACCAGGCCGTGGTCCGCACGGGTCCGGCGGCGAACGGCTGGGGGGCGCCTCGGCAGTCGCCTCGACGGCCGTCGGCAGGACGACGGCCCGGAGGGACAGTGGCCGGGTGGCCGTCGTTCCTCCGGGCACGTGCGTTCTTACGGATCGGTACGGGTCGGTACGGGTCGGTCTCCTCCGACAGAGGGGTCAGAGAAGGCCCTCGTCCGTCCGGCCGCGGCGCTCACGGAGTTCGTCGGACGCCTCGGCGTCGTCGACGGCATCGGTCTCGATGTCGATCCGCTCCTTGCGGACCTGGCCTGCGACCGTCTCCTCCTCCGTGACCTCGTCCGTCCGCAGGCTGACCCGCTCGACGGGGACGGCCCGGGTCTCGACGACCGGGCGCTCCTCGTGGAGGGTGACCTCGTGTTCGGCCTCGGAGATCTCGGGTCCGGTCAGAGCCTGGTCGCGGTTCGCCTCGGTGATGGGCTCGCGCTCCACGCGGACTTCCTCGTGCCTGACGGGGATGGTCTGCTGGACGTCCTCGGTGACGACGTACTTGCGCAGCCTGATGCGGCCGGTCTCGACCTGTTCGGTGCCGACGTGCATCTGCTCCTCGGAGCGGGTCATCGAGTCGTCGCCCGTGCGTGCCGTGCCACTGTCTGCACGGGCGCGGGCGCGGGCGGCGTCGCCGTCTCCACGCCGGGCGGTGTCGGTGTCCGCCATGCCGTGCGCCCAGCCGCCGTCACCGGGCTGGTTCGCCCGCTGCCAGGCCTCGTCCCAGGCGATGCCGTAGTGCTCGTACAGGCGCCGTTCCTCGTGGGTGGACAGATGACCGCCGCCGTCCACGTCGACGTGGGGGGCGTCCTTGATCCGTTCCTTGGGGTACGGGACCTCCAGGTGGTCGTCGACCATGGACGCGTCCTTGATCGGTACGAACGACTCGCTGGTGCCGAACAGCCCGGTCTTGACGGTGACCCATTCGGGGCGACCGGTGGCGTCGTCGACATAGACGTGCTTGGCGTCGCCGATCTTCTTGCCCTGGGCGTCGTAGACCGGGTGGTCCACCACCGCGGGGATCTGTTCCTGGGCGATCATGATGGCCCTCCTGATTCTGTCGCGGTCACCGCGCGACTTTCCGTCCCCGGGCGATGAAAACACCCATATCCCACCATATTTGGTTGATTCATAACCGGTTGAGCACTCAACACCCGGCCTGGGCGCCGGAGTGAAGCGAGCGCGCGTCAACGGGCACCCGGCCGGGCATGGAGCGAGGCCGGATCATAGGCTGCGGGTATGCCCAGAACTTCACCCCACATCGCCTTCGACGCCCTCCTCTCCGGCAACAAGCGCTTCGTCGCGGGCACGGTCGAGCATCCGAACCAGGACGCCGCCCGTCGTACCGAGCTGGCCCCCGGTCAGGACCCGTTCGCCGTCGTCCTCGGCTGCTCCGACTCGCGCCTCGCCGCGGAGATCATCTTCGACCAGGGCCTCGGGGACCTGTTCGTCGTCCGGACCGCAGGCCATGTGCTGGGGTCCGAGGTGCTGGGAAGCGTCGAGTACGCCACCAGCGTGCTCGGCGCCCGTCTGGTCGTCGTCCTCGGACACGACTCGTGCGGCGCCGTCGCCGCCGCCCGCGCGGCGGTGGAAGACGGCTTCTCGGCCGGCGGCTTCGTCCGTGACGTCGTCGAGCGCGTCACCCCGAGCATCCTCGCCGCCCGGGCGGCCGGTCTGACCAGCGACAGCGACATCATCGACGAGCACATCCGGCACACCGTGGACCTGCTCCTCGACCGCTCCCGTCTCCTTTCGCAGCAGGTCGAGGCCGGGGAGATCGCCGTGGTCGGTCTCGGCTACCAGCTCACCGAGGGCAGCGCCCGCCTGGTGACCTCCCGCGGGGACATCACCGGAAGCGACGACGACGCCCTCGACGCGCCGTAGCCCCCCCGGTAAACACCACCCACCGCCCGCATCTGACCCGGCGTCGCTCTTCTCCGGACTCCGGATGGCGCGGCGCCGGTCGGGCCCTGTCCTCGGTGCGTGGCCGGGAGCCCTGCCCGCGTAACCTCGCCGCGGAGGACGTCGGCGTTGCCAATACCGCCGCCGCGCCTCCGTCGAAGCGATGCACTCCGCGATCCCCCCCATCGTCCTCGGCCAGTACCCCGATCCTGACGGAGTCATCGCCACCGACAAGGCCGCCAGCCCCGACCTCCTCACCGTCTGAGCTCCTCAAGCCACCCGGTAGGCCTTAGGCCAGGCCTCATCATGCGACTGCCGGGGCCCGGCTGCACCACCTGGCATCAGCCCAGCACACCTAGGCCGCTTCTTATGGATCACTGGACAAGTACCGAGCTACCGGTGATGTCATGGATCCATGCGACCTGAGCATTGTGTGACCAGGAACCACATCGAGGTGTGGCATGACCGTGCGCTGCCGTCAGGACCTGAGCGGATCGGGTTCTGGACGGTACTGCGCGGCTCGCTCCTGCCGGTCCTTGTCTGGACTGGAGTGTCGTGCTTCACGTACTTCGTCTACAACCCGGTCGTGACGATGGTCCTTGGCGGACTCTTCGCCTTGTCGTTCGGCGTGGGATTCGGGCTGCGCCGCAGGGCAATGCACTCGGTTCGCTGCAGCGCCTACGGTGCCCTGGGCGGAGTGCTCGACAAGTCCATGGCCGGGTTCTGAGCCGTTTCGGCGCAGGCCGCCTGTCGTTGTCTTGAGCGTGTCGACCGACGCCCAGTGGGCCAGGATCGAGCCCCTGCTGCCGGACCGGACTCCTCGCCGAGGAGGGCGGTGGCGTGTTCACCGGCAGGTTATCGATGCCGTTGCCGATGGACCTGCCTGGGGAGTTCGGCTCGTGGAAAGGCGCCTACAGTCGTCTGCGGAACTGGGCGATTGACGGGACCTGGGAACGGGTGTTCACCGCCCTGCCGGCTCAGGCAGATGCCGATGAGGACCTGAGCTGGGTGGTGTCTGTCGACTCCACGGTCGTTCGAGTGCATCGAATCAGGCGAGGCAGAACTCGTTGCCCTCGATGTCCTGCATCGTGATGCACGACTCGTTGACGCCATCGGCCCGCTGCGTCAGCACGTGTTTCGCGCCGAGCGCCATCAGCCGTGCGCATTCGGCCTCGAGTGTGGCCAGGCGCTCATCACCCACGAGCCCTGTGCCGACCCGCACATCAAGATGCACCCGGTTCTTGACGACCTTGCCTTCGGGAACCCGCTGGAAGAGCACGCGCGGGCCCCCACCCGAGGGATCAGCGCACGCGAAGTAGACCTCGTCCTCAGGCGGCAGCGACTGGTGGTACTCCTCCCACGTGGCAAAGCCCTCCGGGGCTGCCGGTACGACGTACCCCAGCACCTCGCACCAGAAGGCGGCGAGGCGCGCAGGTTCCGCGCAGTCGAAGGTCACTTGGAACTGCCTGATCGTTGACATCGGCGCACGATAACAGGGGCCCTGCTCATCTCCCCGGGCGGGTGGATCCACACGTTGCCGGGAGGACGGCCCATGCCATCCGCTGCTGTGTCGTGCGGTCACAGGGGGGAACCGACGTCGGCGCCTCTTCCAAAGGTGGGGCCCAGGATCCGATCTCAGCCGACCACTCTCGTGCCAAAGATCAGTTATGGGACAGGCCTTGGACGGTGCCTCACGTGGCGATCTCGCCCGCTGCGAGGCCGTAGGCGCTGAGGCGGGCACAGCCGTCAGGACGACCAGCTGAGCCGACCATTCACGACCGCCGGGAGAGACGTGGGCATCTCGTCGGTGACCCAGGCGAACTCCAGGGCCGCGAGCGTGGCTCCGCGGTCCGTCCATACGAGGATCTCGCCGACGTAGTTGCCGGACGAGTTATGGACATGCGCATCGACGGGCACGAGCTCTGTCGGCAGTGCTGCATGTTCGCAAGGTTCCCGGACCTGTAGGACAACGCTCACGGAATCGGGTCCCCAGACGGCGGTCACCTTGGTGCGGTCCAGTTGACTTCGCAGTTGCGAGGCGCCGACGAACTCCGTCGACAGGATGTGTTCGAGTACTGCGCGCTCGTCGGCGTTCAAGGAGCGCGGGTCGATGGAAAGAGGGGCCATGCGCCCATTCTGAGGTGGCGGGGCAACCAGCCCAACGCCTCCACCGGCCGTCGCCGGGGTGGCCGGCGACGGCATCGTGACCGTTCATGGGTGGGGATCTGTCGCAGCGGCTCGTGCCGGATGATCTATGGGCCATGATCGAGCCGGTACTGCCGTCTTTCCGTGGCGGACTCGACTGGAGTTCCGTGATCGCCGATGCCGCTTCGGTGCGCGCGAAAGGGGTTCGCTGACGGGGCCGAATCCGGTCGACCGAGGCAAAGCGGGCAGCAAACTGCACGTTCTGACCGACGCGCAGGGGCTGCCTGTGGTCGTCGGGGTGTCTGCCGCGAACGTCAACGATGTCCAAGCGCTTCGCCCGCTCATCCGCGGGATCCCGGCCGTCCGCTCGCACCGCGGCCCTCGTCGGCGACGTCCTGACGAGGTTCGTGCCGACAAGGCGTACCACTCGGCCGGCAACCTGGCGTGGCCGCGCGAACGCCACATCACTCCACGGATCGCCCGGCCGGGCGTGGAGTCCTCCGAGCGCCTCGGAAGGCACCGATGGAAAATCGAGAGGGCGATCTCCTGGCTCTTCGGATACCGCCGTCTGACCATCCGGTACGAACAAAGGGGCAGCCACTTCCTCGCCTCGGGGCGCGGGTGTGGCGACCGGTCGGCCGTTCGCGGAGGGGCAGAGAGCGGCACTGACGAAGAGGGGTTCCCGCCGTATCGTCGTCGACGGTGTCGAGCGTCGCTGGCGGGTGAGCAGGAACCGCCGGTGCTGTGAATACCACCTCGGCACCCTGGGCTACGTGGTGGAGGATGCGACCCGCCCCGGGACGGCACTCGTCGTGGAGACCGGTCGACCGGCCGCCATGGAACCGGGCCCGGTGCCGGCCGAGCCCGTCCTGCCACGCGAGTCGCCGCGGGAGTCCGGGCCGCGCGGTCGAGCGGCTGGACGCCCCGCTCCGACGGCTCGCCGTTCGAGCCTGGTAGCCGGCGGTGTTGAGGTAGACCAGGTGGTCGCCGCGGCGTACGGGCCGCGGGAAGCCGATCTTCCGCCAGGTGACCAGGTCGCTCTCCAGACAGGTCGAACCCGCGACACAGGCCGGGAACAACTCGTCCGCGGCCGGCTGGGCGGACATCAGCAGCGGGTCGGGCAGGTAGTCGCTGTTGAACCACTGTTCGGAGAGGCTGAAGCTGCTGCCCGCGACGGTGACGATGGCGTACCCGTCGGTGTCCCGCCGGTCGTCGACCTGCTGCACCCGGTACACGGTGAATCCGGCCTGGTCCAACAAGGCCCGGCCGGGCTCGACCACGAGGCGGACGCCGCTGCGTTCCGCCTTCGCCGCCAGGCTTTCGTCCCCGTCGACCGGGTGCGTCATGATCGCGCGCACGGCCTGGGCCGGGGACTGTCCCCCGTACGGATAGAAGTCCTTGAAATCCTTGGCCGCGTGGTAATCGGCCGGCCTGTTCTGCTCAAGGAACTCGTCCCAGAGCCGCGGCTCGACATAGCGAACCGGCAACCCGCCGCCGATGTTCACCAGTTCCGCGGAGAGCGAGCCGCGCCGCCGGGCGTCGAGGCAGTGCTCGATCATCTCGTTCGCCGCAGTCGCGCGTTCCGCTGTGGAATAACCGTTCAGGTGGAACGAGAATCCCCGGAGGCTGATGCGGTCGGCGAGTTCCACACACAGACCGACAGCGGCCTCTCTTTCAGCGGCGGAAAGCCCGAAGCGACTTGCCGGCTGCCCGACCGTCCGGGACCTCAGCAGCACACTCGCCTGCCGTTGCGCGAGCCGAGCGGTCGCGGCAAGCCTGCGGAGTTCACTGATCGAGTCGACGGCGACCAGACAGCCGTGCTGCACGGCAAGGGAGTGCAGCGTGTCGCCCTTCTCCGGACCGGAGATCCCGATCCGGTGTCCAGGAACCCCGCCGGCCAGGGCCCTGACCAGTTCGGGAGCGCTGGCCACGTCGATCCCGATACCGAGGGAAGCGGCCGACGTGACGAAACAGTCGGCTTTGTTCGCTTTCTGTTGGCGGAGTGCACTTGTTTCCGTAGCTGCGGTATTCCAGTGCCAAGGCGCCAGGGAAGCCGCTTGCCATCACCTGTCCTCGGGGCAACCAGCTGTGGTCGGGTAGCGCGGTAGTTGGCCGCGCAGAGAGCGGTGGCCCGGCAAGCCCCCTTCGGGTACGTCTGAAGTCCGTCGCTAGGCTCCGGGCCCATGACCAGTGATTTGGGGTTCACCTGCGCGTGCTGCGGGGCCCACCACCCTGAGCTGCCGATGAACTACACAGCCGAGGCCCCCGCCGTGTGGGATCCAGCCTTCGCCGGCGCCGACGACTGCTTGCTCTCTACGGACCAGTGCGTGGTCCGCGGGCAGCACTACTTCGTAAAGGGCCTGATCGAGATACCGATCATCGGCAGTGACGAGGTGTTCTCCTGGGGCGTCTGGGTCTCGCTCAGCCGAGAAGGCTTCTCCCGGGCCTCAGATCTGTGGGATAGGCCCGGCCGCGAGGCCGAGAAGCCGTACTTCGGCTGGCTCACCACCGATCTTCCGGTGTACCCAGCGACGACGCTCAACCTGAAGACGCGCGTTCATACCCGTCCGGTCGGCGAGCGCCCCTTCGTCGAGCTGGAGCCCACCGACCACCCCCTCGCCATCGAGCAGCGCACAGGGATCAGCCTGGAGCGCGTGCGGGAGATTGCGTCAACCGTGCTCCACGCCGGTGATGGCGAGCAGCGGTAATGGCTGACCAGCCCGTATCGCCCGTCCCGATCGCGCCTGCCGGCCTGAGCCGCAGGGCCCAGCGGTTCATCGAGACGGAGGGCATCCGCGTTCGCCGGCAGGACTTCCGGCGACACCGCGACGCGTGGCTCGAGCACGGGATCCCCGCTACGGAGATCGAACGGGCCACTGCCTTCCAGGACCGCTGGGGCGGCCTCGCCCTGCCACCGGCCCCGTTCTACGAGGGCGGTCCGCGCGTCCTGGACGCCGGCTGCCCCGAGGAGATGCCCGCAGAAGGCTGGTCGTTCCCGGCAGGGGACTGCCGGGTGTCCATGGCCTACAGTTTCGTGATTGGCCCCGACGGTGCGTTCGGTATCGACGCCTACCGCTGGACGCCCCTGCATGCCAGCACTGACGGATGGGTGGAATCCCTGGCGCTCGCCGCTCATGCCCGCCGCTGGGCCACAACCGTCACAAGAGTCACGCGCAAGGCCGTCGATGCACTGGATCTCGGTGAATTCGAGCCAGTGCCCGAAGTACAGGGTGTGACCGACTCTTGGTGGCGGGGCAAGGACTCCCTCATCGCCGTGTACCGGGGTGAGGCTGTGGGCCTTGATGCCCCGCAATGCCTCGAAGCGCACATCTACGGGGGTCTCGACGAGTGGGGCCTCTACGACGGCTGACCTGCGGGCCTTGGATCTGAGCACGTACTTCGGCACAAGTGCCAACTGCCATACTCGGCCCTGTTCTCGTATAGCTACGGCGAACGGACATGTAGCGCTGAGGAACTACACGGGGCTGCGGCCGCGTAGCTGTAGGCCGGGATCACTGCATTCCCGCCCTGTCGCAGCCGCGCTCCTGCCACACTGAACGCCCCTTGCCACTACTCCACTTCACTCGAGGGCACACGATGACCGACGGACCACAGAAGCCAGCAGACGGCGCCGAGACCAGGCCGCCGCTGCGTCGGCGTATCGCCGCCCGCTGGGACCGCCTGGGCCCCGTAGGCCGGGCGGCCGTGGCCGTCGGCGCGATGACGGTGCTCGCCGGAGGGATCGCCGTCCTCGCCCGCGCCCGCTCGAGCGCGCCCGACACTGATGTCGACGACTTCGAGGCGTGGGCCGACGAACTGGCTCTGGAACCCGGCGAGTACGTCTTCGACTGCCTCGAATGCGACGGTGAAGGATCCATCCAGGTCGGCCAGGAAGACGACGAAGCACCCGCCGGCTACTCCCTCGTGTGGGACACCTGCGAGGACTGCCACGGCGAAGGCACCATGAGCTACGACGAGAACGAGGCCGCCGAAGCGATCGATTGCGGACGCACCCCGCTCAAGCGGCCGTAGGTACGTAAGGGCCGTCAGAGCGCCTACCCGCTGCCTCTCACCGCACCAGGTAGGTTCCGGCCATGGCTTCGTACGAAGATCACGTGCTGCTGGAGGCCACGCGTTTCCGCCGCGCCATCGAGGACGCCAAGCAGGCCGGCGACCTCGACGCACCACACCCAGGGTTCCGGGACTTCCCTCAGGGAAGCTGCGGCGCGGCCACGGTCATGCTGTGCACCTACCTCGTCGAGCGGGGTCTGGACGGCTGGCTGTATGCCTGCGACAAAAGGGAGAACCCGCACGAGACCCACGCCTGGGCAGAGCGGGAGGGCCTTGTCGCCGACATCACCGCCGCCCAGTTCCCCGAGCACGGGACCGTGTACGTCGGCCCCCGGACGCCGTGGTTCGACACGTGGGAACCCTCATACGGTCCGCCCAAGGTCGACCGGGTCGCCCCCGACGACGACTACATGGAAGGGCCCGCGTACCGGGCGATCCTCCGGCACCTGCCCTAGTCATTCGCCCCACCCCTCGCCGTCACTCATTCAGCTCAACGAGGCGGCCAGAGCGGAGAAAACGAGGGTTATGGCAGCTACTCAGCGCTACATGTCCGCTCGGCGTAGCTATACGAGAACAGGGCCTTCTCACTCACATCAGGGCAAGGGAGGGGCTAGCTCTGTTTCGCGGCGGCAAGGCAAGATCGACTGTGTGATACGCAATCCTCACGATGATGCCGAGTTGCTGGCCTTGGTTCGCCGCTATGTCACGCCCGAGCGGCGCTACCTGAAGCTCGGCGGCGGCTTGCTGCGCATGGAGAATCCTGCATGCGGCCGATTCATGCGAGATCTCCGTGAGGACGCGGGACTCATCACCGCAGATGAGATCGCCAAGCTTCTTGAGGGCGGCTGGCGAGAGCGGAGGACTGCGGCTTGGCTCGTAGCTGTCTCACGCCGGACCGAGTTCCGGGAGCGCCTCGGATCACTCCTGCTGGCCAGCGAGGTCTGCTGCGTTGGACTGGCCTACAGCGTGGCCCTGGCCAGTTTCGGAACGGCGCACGACGCTGATCTACTCGCTGCCTACCTTGATCGCTACCTCCGTCGCCCTGACCTCGGATACGACCAGACCGTCGTTATGGGCGCTCTCCAGTTCATCGACCTGAACCATGGAAGTAGTCAAGCCGACCGCTTCCGGCAACCGGGGGGTCTATGGCAGCAATGGCTCCAGGATGCACCTCACATGCAGGGCGACTCGGATCCCACCCCCTACTTCTTGAGCCTCATTCGTCGGCTTTGCGCGTTCGTCGACGAATGTGTAGAGACACCATGACCGTACCCGTCTCGTGGTGGTCTTCCTTGACCATGGCCGCCTCCTGGGGGAGTGGTCAGATCTGTGTGCGGGACGCGATGTAGTCGAGCCAGTCGCGTCTGGCGTATCCGGTCCAGCGGGTGGCGTCGCTGATGCTGGTGCCGGTGAAGTCTGCGAGGACGGACGCCGGCAGGTCCGTGGCCAGCGCGAGACGAGCGTTGTTGCGGCCGGCGCGAGGCGCGATGCCGTGTCGGCGGAGCTTCAAATTGAGGTAGGTGGCTCCAAGGGGGCGGGCGGGCTCCTGGCCGGGGAACAGCCACGGTGTTGTGCTGGCTGTCTGATCGAGCTGCCAGCGCGCCTGGCACTGGTCGCGTTGCGCACGGACCAGTTGGGCGACTTCGGGCGGCAGCGGAAGACGATGGCCTGCGAGGTTGAGCGCCACCATCGCGTTGTCGTCCATGACGTCGCGCACGGTGAGTCCGAGCAGTTTGGTGTGCTGCAGCCCGAAGAGGAGCGTCAGGGCACCAGCCGTACGAACATCGAGAGGCAGAGAATCGTCGCCGAGACACCGGTGCAGCTGCTCGGCCTGCTCCTCGTCCGTCATGAAGACGCTGGGGACGGCGATGCGTGCCCGGGGAACTACGAGCTCGCCGACAAGGCCACGACCTCGCGCCCAGGTGACGAAGGCACGCACCTCACGACGTTCTCCAGTTCCTTCCTCCAGCCACATCTCGAGTTCCGGCTGTGTGAGTTCCCCGAGAGCGGTGCCGTGCTCGTCGAGCCAGTCAAGCAGTTCCAGGGCCCGGCGCAGCCGCGATCGCATCTGGTGTTGTGTGCTGGCGCGTAGCGGGTGGTGCCGGTAGGCCCGGCGGATGCGGTGGAGCAGATACCAATGGGTAAAGGGGGTGACGAGCTGCCGCTGAGGGAGCGGTGCCTGGGCCAAGAGGGCGTCCGCCCAGCGGGGCAGGGCCTCCAATCGTTCGTCGCGCGGCGGCAGAACCGCGGCGGCGACGAGGACGTCACGGATGTAGCGAGTGGTCGGCGTGTTGGGTAGATCGTCGAGTTGTTCGTGGGTGATCTCCTCATCGGAAATGGCTAGCTGGGACAGGAGGGCGGGCACTCCGGCGCGGGTCAGCCAATGCGCCACTCTGCGGGGGCGTCCTGCGGCGGCGAGAGCCGAGTGGAAGTTCTGCCGCTGTGCGGGGACCGTTGCGTCTTGTCCACCGAGAGCTTCAGCCAGTTGTTTCGTGGCGAAGCAGCGGGTGCACAACTGCTCGCGGAAGATCCTGTCGCTTGTGCCGCAGCGCTGGCACGCGTAGGTGAGGTCGACTCCGGCGCAGGGTCCGCAGATGCTGGCCCCTGCTTCGGTGGAACCGATGAGTGGACGTCGCTCTTCACACTGAGCGCAGGTGCCGGGGCGTGCGCGCACTGCCGCGTAGCAGTGTTTACAGACCGGGCCCATCGGCCAGTAGGCGTGGACAGGACGGTCGTGGAGACAGCGTGCGCATGGGCTCGTAGGGCGGGGACAGCAGCTCTGGCAGAACGGCTTGCCCGCCACCCTGCGCGTGCAGGTCCGGAGCCGGCCGCAGGAGGAGCAGGCAACCGGCGGAGCGCTATAACAGCGGGAGCACAGATCGGGCCTACCGTCGCCACCGCGCCGGTCGACCGTGCGTACTTCTCCACAGCTGCCGCAGCGCCGTTCAGGTTGTCGGTAGCAGCGCCGACAGACCGGACCGTCCGCCGAGATCGCTTGGACCGGGGCTTGAGCTCCGCACCCAACGCAGGTGCGCTCAGGGCGTGGGTGGCACCCCTGACAGCGGACACTGCCGTCGGGCATACGGGCGGTCGCGCGGCGTACGCGCCCGCACTGCCCACATGCGGTAGCAACGTGCTTGCCATAGCAGGTGCCGCAGAGAGGGCCGTTCGGGCCGCTGCCGTTGATCCTCATCTGGCGGCCGCAGCCTGAGCAGGTCTTCGGCGACCGCACCCTGTAGGCGCAGCTCGAACAGCAATGCCCGGCCGGGAGGCGATGCGTGAGCTCGCGCGAGATCTTTCCGCAGCCGGCGCACGTCGGCAGGGTGACCGGGCCGTGTCCGGAAGCCACCAGGGCGTAGGCGAGCCTCACCAGATTCTGTGGAGGTGTCGGGCCCGGATTCGTCAGGGCATCTTGATGCTGCTGGAAGTGGCGGGCAAGGCCGACACAGGAACGTACTGTGATCTTCCCGCGTTCCAGTGCCTCCGCAGCCTGCTCGCCGGTCACCCCCGTGAGCTGGGAGGTGAGGTATGCGACGACCTGTCGATGCGCCTCGTCGAGGCGGAGGGGAGCGGTCATTCCGCGCTAGGGCGCCGGATCGTCGTGCGACGCGCCTGCGGCCGGGAAACTGGCTGCTCGCCGGCAGTCTTGCGCACCTCAGCGTTGGTGACTTCCACCCGGATTAGGTCGTTGGGCTCACACGCGAGGATGTCGCACAGCGCGGCGAGCGTGTCCATGGACAGCCTTCGCGGTGTCTGGGTCACGAGACGAAAGACCTGCTCACGCGACAGATGCACGCCGCGTTCGGCCAGCAGCGGGACCAGTTCCGTGGTCTGGAACATGCCCTTCTCTGCCATACGGATCCGTAGCTGCCAGTCGATGCCCATCTTCCTGATCACGTTTCCTGCCCCCATAGATCGCCATGCCGGGCTTGCAGTGAGCGTCGCAGCAGCCGGTTTCGATACTCATCCGAGACGTGGCTGTAGATGGCCGTGGTGCTGGCGTAGGCGTGGCCGACCTGGTCCTGGACGAACTTCTCTGGATAACCGAACTCGATCAGATGGGTCACGTAGCTGTGGCGCAGCGAGTGCAGGTCCAGCTCCTCGGGCAGGTCTGCGGCCCGGCGTGCTGTCTCGAAGGCGTCGTTCAGCCGTCTCAGGGACATCCGGTCGCGGCGCTCGGTGATCCAGAACGCCGGGTGCTTGCCCGGCACGAAAGCGGGGCGGACCTCGCTGACGTACTGGTCGAGAACGTCCACGACCCAGTCCATTTCCGGGACAGTCAGAACGCGGCGGCGCTTGGGGGGTCCGCCCTTGGAGGACTTGCCGTGACGGACGAAGATCGCCCCGAAACGGCCGTAGTCAGCGACCTTGGGATTCCGGCGCAGGTCGCACAAGTCCAGGCCGCAGGTTTCCTGGCGCCGCAGGCCGAAGGCGTAGACCGTCTTCAAGACCATGGCGTCGCGAAGGGCCGCGAGCGAGCCCTTGCGCCGTCGTGCGCGGATCTCCTCGACGCGGCCGTCGGCGGCGTCGAAAAGGGTCTGGACTTCGTCGTAGGTGAGCGGACGACGCTCGGCGGCTCCCTCGTACTCGCTGGTGTGAGTGATCGTGTTCCACTCGTGCAGAAGCTGGACCGGAGCCCGGCCGAATCGTTCGTTGCACGTGGACGGCCAGCCGTAGCGGCTGTCGGTGATGTAGTCGAAGAACAGCCGAAGGTCGTTTTGGTAGTTCCGTGCGGTCGATACCGCCAAGGGCCTGTCAGGCCGCCGGGTACGAAGATCGTCGAAGAAGGCCTCCACCTCGGCGGGGTCCCATTGCCACGGGTACTCATTGGTGAAGCGAGCCAGTCGACGGACCAGCGCGATCCGGGGTTGGATCGTCGACTCTCTCAAGAAGCGTGTGCGCTGTTGCAGAGCCCAGCCCTCCAGCATCGCTTCCAGGACCGCGGGTTCGGGGTCCAGGTACACGACTCCGTCAGCGAGCACCAGGTGCGCGGCTCCTGGCATATCAACGACAGCACTCATGATGCATCTAACGCATCATCGTTGAGTCGGTAACGGGTGCCTGGTCAGCGCATCCCAACCAGCCACCGACCCGGCGTTAACCTAGGCACCAGCTGCAGCTCAGCAAGTTGGCCCAGCGCGCCATGTGTTGCATCCAACGCAATACGGCAGCCTGTTGGCGAAAAGAATGTCGGCAGTGGCACCCGCCTCGGCGAACGCCTGGCGGAGTCTGACGACGTTCTCCTCGAAGATCTCGGGCAGCACGATGTGGAGCGGTGACCCCAGGCCGTCCAGAAGGTCGGCCAGCAGGACGCGGTGATCCGCCAGAAGCGTGGAGACCGTGGGATGCCGGAGTGCGGTGAGCGCGAAGGGCCGGACTCCGACCATCGAGCGCTCCAGCACCTGTTGCGAGATGAGCACCCCGTACTTCTATACGATTATGACACTCATTTTCAATAGAGCCATGGAGAGCGTCTCACTCATGGGGTTCAAAAGGTGTGCAATCACTACGAATCACTTCACGGCAACCACCGTGGACGGCAAGCCGTTCGACGCGAAGACCCTCGCGGGCACGCCCACGGCGCTGTGGTTCTGGGCGACCACCGTGGACCTGCGCGTGACGCTCGCCTGCATGATCGAACCCAACCCGGGCCGACGCGGCCTGCCCGGCCGCTACAGCTGCGCGTCGCACGGTCTACGCTTCGCTCTCAAGGGGTCCGCCGAGTCCGCCGATGCCTGCCAGGCTCCTGGCCGAGCAGGCCGTACACGAAACCGAACGGATCGTCTCCACCGCCGCCTCGCCGCCGCCTTGCTCGCGGCGCGGCGACTCCAGCACGTCACGGGCGAAGACCGGGTCGTGCAGATCGCCCAGCTGCTGCCCCGACTGATCGCCCGCCGCACCCGCGACCCGCTGTTCCTGGCTGGGTCCTCGCCCCTCTCCGCGAAGGCGGCCGCCCCGTACCCGCCGCCGTCCACATCGGCGGCTGCCACCTCGCCGGGCGGCACACCCGGCCCCTCACCCGCGACGAAGCCCGCCGCGCCCTGGCCGAGGGCGGCCTCCCGGCTTGCGACATCTGCGGCCGGAATCCGACCTCGGCCTCCTCGGCTGAGCAGGAGCTGCGAAACGCGCTTCCCAGGTCAGGGGGCGGTTTCGTCCTCCGTGGGCTCTTCGAAGTGGACGGTGCCGTGCTCGTCGAGGCGCGGGTGGAGGGCCTGGGGGCCATGGGTGTTGATGTCGGACGGGCGCGGGCCTTCCGGTCCGTCGTGGCCCCAGCGCAGCAGGCGGCGGGCGCGGGCGATCCGGGAGACGGTGCCGTGGACCTCGACCTGGTTGAGATTGCCGGCGCGGAGCCGTTCCGTCGCCTCGGCGAACACCGCCAGCTCCACGGCCGCGGGGCTGGTGTTCTCGGCGACGACGGTGCGGGCGTCGACGTCCGGCTCGGCGTCGAAGGGGATCAGGCCGCGCTGCCGCGGCTCCCACCAGCTCAGCGAGAAGGCCAGCGTCCGGCGGGCGTCGTGGGCGGTGGCCTGCAGGCCGCTGCCCGGCGTCCAGGGCTCGGCACCGGACCGCTCGACGATCAGGAACGCCGCCGGCATGAGCATCACGTCGGGGTGAGACTCCAGAGCCCGCGCGGAGTCGTGCAGTACGGCGTCGGGAAACCTGGCGCCGGTGTAGGCCAGGGAGCGCAAGGACAGCCGCTCCGCCGCCTGGAGAGGCGAGAGGGGTGCGTCAGGGTCCAGGACGAGGCCGTCGTCGACCCTCGGGCTGAGGGCGCCGGAGCCGGGGCTCCAGTCAGGGGTGAGGGGTTCGGGATCGGTGGGTCGTGGTGTTTCGAGGTCGCCGTACGCGTCGGCGGCCGCGTACTCCTCGGCCCGCACCACCCGGTAGCGGGTGTCGAGCACGGTGAGCTCGTCGACGTACTCCTTCTCCAGCCGGGCGACCGCCGCCAGCAGCGCCCGCCGCTCCGCCGGGCTCTTCGCGTCGTCCTTCGCCCGGAACCAGAGCAGCGAGTTCAGCCCGTCGCGGGCCTGCTGCGGACAGCCGTTGGTGACTTCGACGACCACCCGCCACCGCGGTCCGTCGTCCTCGCTCTGCGCGGCCACCCCGAACAGCGGGCCCCGTACGACCAGATCGCTGTGGCTCACCGCCGCGTCGGCGGCGTCGGCCTCCACCGCGGCCTCCACCGGCCCGATCAGATGGTGCGGGCCGCGGCGGCCGTCGACAGCGGCGCCGGGGTGTTGTTCGTCGTCAAGAACTACACCGGCGACGTCCTGAACTTCGAGATGGCGGCGGAACTCGCGGAGGACGAGGGCATCCAGGTCGCCAAGGTCCTCGTCGACGACGACGTCGCCGTCACGGACAGTCTCTACACGGCGGGCCGGCGCGGCACCGGCGGCACGCTCTTCGTCGAGAAGATCGCGGGCGCCGCCGCCGAGGAGGGCGCCCCGCTGGAGCGGGTGGAGGCGATCGCCCGCCAGGTGAACGCGCGCTCCCGGTCCTTCGGCGTGGCCCTCGGCGCCTGCACCACCCCCGCCAAGGGCAGCCCCACCTTCGATCTCCCCGACGGGGAGCTGGAGTTGGGCGTCGGGATCCACGGCGAACCGGGTCGGGAGCGGCGGCCGATGATGACCTCACGGGAGATCGCGGACTTCGCCGTCGACGCCGTCGTCGAGGACCTCCGACCCTCCGGGCCGGTGATCGCGCTGGTCAACGGCATGGGCGCGACCCCGCTGCTCGAACTGTACGGCTTCAACGCCGAGGTGCAGCGCGTACTCGGCGAGCGGCGCGTGCCGGTGGCCCGTACCCTCGTCGGCAACTACGTGACCTCGCTCGACATGGCCGGCTGCTCGGTGACGCTGTGCGAGGTCGACGAGGAGCTCCTCCGCCTGTGGGACGCGCCCGTACAGACGCCCGCGCTGCGCTGGGGCCGGTGAGACGAGGGATGGGAGAGGGGACCGACATGACGGAGACCTTCGGCGCGGACTTCCTGGTGCGCTGGCTGGCCGCGGTCGCCGAGGCCGTCGACCGTGAGGCGGACCGGCTCACCGAGCTCGACTCCGCCATCGGCGACGCCGACCACGGCGCCAATCTGAAGCGGGGGTTCGCCGCCGTCACCGAGACCCTGGCGAAGGAGCCGCCGGCCACGCCGGGCGCGGTGCTGACCACCGCCGGACGGCAGCTGATCTCCACTGTCGGCGGCGCGTCGGGACCGCTGTACGGCACGCTGCTGCGCCGTACCGGCAAGACGCTGGGCGACGACGAGCGGGTCACCCGGGTGCGGTTGGCGGAGGCGCTCGGGTCCGGCGTGGCGGCCGTCTCCCAGCTGGGCGGCGCCCAGGCCGGCGACAAGACGATGCTGGACGCCCTCGTCCCGGCCGTGGAGGGTCTGCGGGAGTCGTACGCGGCGGGCCGCGCCGCCGCCGAGGAGGGCGCCCTCGCGACCGTACCGCTGCGGGCGCGCAAGGGCAGGGCCAGTTATCTGGGCGAGCGGTCGGTGGGACACCAGGACCCGGGGGCGACCTCGTCGGCGCTGCTGTTCGCCGCGCTCCACGACACCGCGCGGACGACCGCGCGGACGGAGGGGGCATCGTGAGCGCAGCGCTCGACGCCACCGCGCGGACGACCGCGGGTACGGAGGGGGCATCGTGAGCGCCGTGACCGGTGGTGCGGAGGGCCGCGGTGGTTCCGCGCCCGTGGGCATCGTGCTCGTCTCGCACAGCGCCGCCGTCGCGACCGCCGTGGCCGAGCTCGCCCGGGGTCTGTCCGGCGGCGGCGACCTGGCGCCGATCGTCCCCGCGGGCGGGACCCCGGACGGGGGGCTCGGGACGAGTTCCGAGCTGATCTGCGAGGCGGCGAAGGCCGCGGACCGGGGCGCCGGAGTGGCGGTCTTGGTCGACCTGGGGAGCGCGGTGCTCACCGTGAAGGCGCTGCTCGCCGAGGGCGACGAGCTTCCCGACGGCTCCCGTCTGGTGGACGCGCCCTTCGTCGAGGGCGCGGTCGCCGCGCTGGTCACGGCGAGCGCGGGCGGCGACCTCGACGCGGTGGCGGCGGCGGCCTCGGAGGCGTACGCCTACCGCAAGGTGTGACGACCCGGAGTACGGCGTGAAGTGACTGCGTGGAGTGAGTGAGAAACCGCACCGGGTGGCGACCGTGTTGTGATGTACCTGGTCAACGCACTAGTGTCACAGGGCCTTGGTGTACGGGAAACCGGTGCAGTACCGGTGCGGCCCTCGCCACTGTGATCGGGAGGTCCGGCTCCACCCCCGCGGGGACACACCCTCGGGGAAGCCACTGGACCGCGACGGGAGACCGTCGTGGTGTGGGAAGGCGGAGTCCGGACGTATGACCGTCAGCCAGGAGACCGGCCAGGGTGCGTTGTCCATCCACGAGGTGCTGGAGAGGGTCTCCCAACCATGCATATAGCCGAGGGGTATCTGCCCCCTGTGCACGCGGCCGCCTGGGGCGTCGCGTCCGCACCGTTCATCGTCCACGGGGTCCGCGCGCTGACCCGCGAGGTACGGTCCAACCCCGAGTCCACTCTTCTGCTCGGCGCCGCCGGCGCCTTCACCTTCGTCCTCTCGGCGCTCAAGCTGCCGTCCGTGACCGGCAGTTGCTCACATCCGACCGGTACGGGTCTGGGCGCGATCCTCTTCCGGCCGCCGATCATGGCGGTCCTGGGAACGATCACCCTGCTCTTCCAGGCCCTGCTGCTCGCCCACGGAGGGCTCACCACGCTCGGCGCGAACGCCTTCTCGATGGCGATCGTCGGCCCCTGGGCGGGATACGGGACGTACTGGCTGCTGCGCCGGTCCGGTACGCCGCTGATGGTCGCCGTCTTCTTCGGCGCGTTCGTCGCCGACCTGTCGACGTACTGCGTGACCAGTGTGCAGCTGGCGCTCGCCTTCCCCGACCCGGGGAGCGGTATCGCCGGGGCGCTCGCCAAGTTCGGCGGGATCTTCGCCGTGACGCAGATTCCGCTCGCGGTGAGCGAGGGCCTGCTGACCGTGCTCGTGATGCGGCTGCTCACGCAGTCCAGCAAGGGCGAACTGATCCGGCTCGGCGTCCTCGCCGGGCGCACGGCGGAGCGACGCGAGGAGGCGGCCGCGTGATGAGCCGGAACGCGAAGATCAACACCCTGTTGCTGCTCGTCGTCGCCGCGCTCGCGGTACTGCCGCTCGCGCTGGGGCTCGGGGATCACAAGGAGGAACCGTTCACCGGGGCGGACGCGGAGGCGGAGACCGCGATCACCGAGCTCCAGCCGGATTACGAGCCGTGGTTCACGCCGCTGTACGAACCGCCGTCCGGGGAGATCGAGTCCGCCCTGTTCGCCCTCCAGGCGGCGCTGGGCGCCGGTGTCCTGGCGTACTACTTCGGTCTGCGGAGGGGCCGGAGGCAGGGAGCGGCCCTGGCGGAGGCGGCCGGGGCGAAGGGCGCGCCGGACGGGGGCGCCCCCGGGGACCCCGGCGAGCCGGGCGAGCCGGGCGCGTAGCCGCCGATGCTGCCGATCGACGCGGCGGCGCACAGCAGTCGCTGGCGCCGCCGCCATCCCGCCGAGAAGGCGCTGCTCGGCTTCGGTCTGACCCTGTGCGCGGTCTGTCTGCCCCCGTGGCCGGGCGCTGTGCTCGTGGCCGCGGCCACGCTCGGCGTGCTGCTCGGTCCGGCCGGTGTGCCGGGCCGGGCGCTGTGGCGGGCGTTCCGCATCCCCCTCGGCTTCTGTGTCACGGGCGCGATCCCGCTGCTCTTCGAGGTGGGCGGCGCCCGGGGGCTCGTCGCACTCGCCCCGGGAGGCCCGATCCAGGCGGTCGAGCTGCTCCTGCGGACCGCGTCGGCGTCGCTCGGGGTGCTGCTGTTCGCGTTCACCACGCCGGTCTCCGACGTCCTGCCCCGGCTCGTCCGGGCAGGGGTGCCGGCGCCGGTGGTGGACGTGGCACTCGTGATGTACCGGATCATCTTCCTGCTGCTCGACTCCCTGTCGAAGATCCGGCAGGCGCAGGCGGCCCGGCTCGGACACACCACCCGGGCCGCGACCTGGCGTTCGCTCGCCGGTCTCGGCGCGACCACGTTCGTGCGGGCCTTCGACCGGGCGCAGCGCCTGCAGTCGGGGCTTGCCGGGCGGGGATACGACGGGACGCTGCGGGTGCTCGTGCCCGTGTGCGTGGTGTCCCGCCGGTTCCTCGCCGCCACGGGCGCGCTGCTCGCGGGGCTCGTCGCCCTCACCCTCGTACTGGAAAGGTTCCTGCCGTGACGTCTTCGACGCCTTCGGTCCCTGCGGCTCCCGTGGTGGAGCTGGTGAACGCGGGCTTCGCCTACGAGGAGGGGCCCGCGGTCCTGTCGGGCGTGGACTTCTCGGTGGCGGAGGGACGCGCGGTGGCGCTGCTCGGCCGCAACGGCAGCGGCAAGACGACCCTGCTCCGGCTCCTCAGCGGCGGGTTGCGCTGCGGGAGCGGGTCGCTGCTCCTGGACGGGGCGGAGGTGGCGTACGACCGGAAGGGGCTGACCCGGCTGCGGACCACCGTGCAGCTGGTGACGCAGGATCCGGACGACCAGCTGTTCGCCGCCTCGGTCGGCCAGGACGTGTCGTTCGGTCCGACGAACCTCGGGCTGCCCGAGGAGGAGGTACGGCTGCGGGTCCAGGAGGCTCTTGAGGCGCTGGACATCGTGGCACTGGCGGACCGGCCGACGCATCTGCTGTCGTACGGGCAGCGCAAGCGGGCCGCGATCGCGGGCGCCGTCGCGATGCGGCCGAGGGTGCTGATCATGGACGAGCCGACGGCCGGGCTCGATCCGCACGGGCAGGAGCGGCTGCTCGACGCGCTCCAGCGGCTCCGGGAGGCCGGTACGACGGTGCTCATGGCGACGCACGACGTGGATCTGGCGCTGCGCTGGGCGGACGAGGCGGCGGTGCTCTCCCCCGCCGGCCTGCGTACGGGCCCGGTCGCCGAGCTGCTCGCGGACGACGCGCTGCTCGACGCGGCCCGGCTGCGACGCCCCTGGGGCACGGCCGTGGCACGGCTGCTCCGGGCCCACGGCCTGCTCGACGCGGACGCACCGGAGCCTCGGACGCCGGAGGACCTGGACGTGTGGGTGGGGGCTGCCTCGGCGCCCCTCGCTACCGACTAGTAGCCACTTTGCTACCGAGTAGTAGAAATCACGTGCCAGATCTTCTGCAACTAGTTGCACAACGGGAGGGGGTCCCCTACAACTGAGGTCGACGATCCTGCGCGAGGAGGCGCCCGCATGACCCCGTACCCGCACCTGCTGAGCCCGCTCGACCTGGGGTTCACCACCCTGCCCAACCGGGTGATCATGGGGTCGATGCACGTCGGTCTCGAGGAGACCGAGCACGGCTTCGAGCGCATGGCCGCCTTCTACGCCGAGCGCGCACGGGGCGGTGTGGGCCTCATCGTCACCGGCGGCATCGCACCCAACGACGCCGGCCGTCCCTGGGACGGCGGCGCCAAGCTCACCACCACGGACGAGGTCGCCGAGCACCGGCTGATCACCGACGCCGTGCACGCCGAAGGCGGCCGGATCGCGATGCAGATCCTGCACTTCGGCCGGTACGCGTACCACCCCGCCCTCGTCGCGCCCAGCGCCCTCAAGGCCCCCATCAGCCCCTTCGTACCGAACGAGCTGACCGACGCCGAGGTCGAGCAGACCGTCGAGGACTACGCCCGGTGCGCCGAGCTCGCCAAGGAGGCCGGGTACGACGGCGTCGAGGTGATGGGCTCCGAGGGCTACCTCATCAACGAGTTCATCGCCTCCGCCACCAACCAGCGCACCGACCGGTGGGGCGGCTCCTACGAGAACCGCGTCCGCTTCCCGCTGGAGATCGTCCGCCGCATCCGCGAGCGCGTGGGCGAGGACTTCATCCTCGTCTACCGCCTCTCCATGCTGGACCTCGTCCCCGGCGGCTCCACCCTGGAGGAGGTCGTCCAGCTGGCCAAGGAGATCGAGGCCGCGGGCGCCACCATCATCAACACCGGCATCGGCTGGCACGAGGCCCGCATCCCCACCATCGCCACCTCCGTGCCGCGCGGCGCCTACACCTGGGTGACGAAGAAGCTGATGGGCTCGGTCTCCGTACCGCTCGTCACCAGCAACCGCATCAACACCCCCGAGGTCGCCGAGGAGATCCTCGCCGACGGCCGCGCCGACCTCGTCTCGCTGGCCCGCCCCTTCCTCGCCGACCCGGACTTCGTCGCCAAGGCCACAGCCGGCCGCGCCGACACCATCAACACCTGCATCGGCTGCAACCAGGCCTGCCTCGACCACACCTTCAACCTGAAGATCACCTCCTGCCTGGTCAACCCGCGTGCGTGCCACGAGACCGAGCTGGTCCTCTCCCCCACCCGCCGCGCCAAGCGGATCGCCGTCGTCGGCGCGGGCCCGGCCGGCCTCGCCTGCGCCGTGTCGGCGGCCGAGCGCGGCCACTCCGTGACCCTCTTCGACGCCGCCGACGAGATCGGCGGCCAGCTGAACGTCGCCAAGCGGGTCCCCGGCAAGGACGAGTTCAACGAGACGCTGCGCTACTTCCGCGTGCAGCTCGCCGAGCGCGGGGTCGACGTGCGCCTCGGCACCCCGGTCGCGGCGACCGACCTGGACGGTTACGACGAGGTCGTCGTCGCCACCGGCGTCGCCCCCCGCACCCCCGCCATCGCGGGCGTGGACCACCCCAGCGTCGTCAGCTACCTCGACGTGCTGCGGGACGGCGCGCCCGTCGGCGAGCGCGTCGCGATCATCGGAGCCGGCGGCATCGGCTTCGACGTGGCGGAGTTCCTCACGGACGGCGGGGAGGGCGCGAGCCAGGACCCCGAGACGTACTTCCGCCAGTGGGGTGTGGACACCTCGTACGAGAACCGGGGCGGCCTGCGGGCCCCGGAGCGCGCCGCGCCGCCGCGCCAGGTGCACCTGCTCCAGCGCAAGGAGACCAAGGTCGGCGCGGGCCTCGGCAAGACCACGGGGTGGATCCACCGCACCGAGCTCAAGCACCGGGGCGTGGCCATGGTGGCGGGCGTGTCGTACGACCGGATCGACGACGAGGGGCTGCACGTCACGATCGGTGGCGAGGCCCAGCTGCTGCCGGTCGACACCGTCGTGCTCTGCGCCGGCCAGGAGCCGCGCCGCGACCTCTACGAGGAGCTGGTGGCGGCGGGCCGGGTGGCGCACCTGATCGGCGGCGCGGACGTCGCCGCCGAGCTGGACGCCAAGCGGGCCATCGACCAGGGCACCCGGCTCGCGGCGACGCTGTGATCGCCGCGATCGCCGTGGCCGGCCGCTCCTAGGATGCGTGCATGTCCCTGCCGCACGCGATCCTCACCGCGCTGCTCGAGAAGCCGTCCTCCGGCCTCGAACTGACGCGCCGCTTCGACAAGTCGATCGGCTACTTCTGGTCGGCCACGCACCAGCAGATCTATCGCGAGCTGGGCAGACTGGAGCAGGCGGGGCACATCCGTGCCCTGCCCGCCCCGGTTCCGGTACGGGGGCAGCGCAAGGAGTACGAGGTGCTGCCCGCGGGCCGCGCCGAGCTCGGCACCTGGGTCGCCAGGTCCGAGGACCCGAAGCCGATGCGGGCCGCCCTGCTGCTGCGGATGCGGGCGGCGGCCGTGGTCGGCGCGGTGGGGCTGCGCGCGGAACTCTCCCGGCATCTCGCCCTCCACGAGGAGCAGCTGGCGGAGTACCTGGCGATCGAGACACGGGACTTCCCGGCGGAGCGCCGCCGCACGGAGCCCGACCGGCTGCGCCATCTCGTCCTGCGGGGCGGGATCGACATGGAGCGCTTCTGGGTGGAGTGGCTGACGAGCTCGCTGGCGGAGCTGGGGGCGCCGGGGGCGGGCGGGGACGAGACGCCGCCTGCGGCGCCTTCCGGCGCGCGCTAGTTCTCCACGTGCGCGTGCACGGTCTTTCCGTCGGCGTCGCGGTGGACGGTCAGGCTGGCGACGAGGCGTGTGACGATGCCCCAGCCGAAGCCGCCTTCCCTGGCGGGGTCGTGGGCTGTCGGCCGCGGTGGTTCGGGGTTGTGGTCGTGGACGTCGATGCCGATGCCGCCCCCTTCCAGGGCGAGGTCCAGGGTGCACTCCCCGTCGGCGTACCGGATGGCGTTGGTGACCAGCTCGCTGACGACCAACACCGCGTCGTTCTCGGTGGTCGAGCGCAGGGGGCGCCCGGCGACCAGGGCGTCACCGGCGAGGCGGTGCACCTCCTGGCGTGCTCGGGCAGCGGCCCCCGGGCCCCTGAGATCATGGTGCCGGGAGACTGCCATGATGCTCTTCCCCTCCTCTTCCTCGGTTCTGGACAGCCTCGGTCCCCGCCTCTGCCCGGATGCCCGGAATCCATTCACCCGCGAGCAGGAAGGCCGAAACCGTACGGCCGTGGTCGGCGTGCGGGTGACGGCACGCGACGGCCCGGGTACCGGCGTGGATACTGGGCCGTTGGAGTTCCACGACACGAAAGGGCGGGTATGGCCGACGACTTGGGGCGCCGTGCGACACGTCACGCGGTGGTCATCGGGGGAAGTCTCGCTGGGCTGCTTGCCGCTCGGGTACTGGCCGAGCACGCGGAGAAGGTGACGGTCGTCGAGCGCGACCGGCTCCCCGACGGGCAGGAGGCCAGGCCCGGCGTGCCGCAGGGACGGCACCTGCACGTCCTGATCGCCGGCGGGCAGCAGGCGCTCGACGAGCTGCTCCCCGGGTTCATGGGCGAGCTGCACGCGCTCGGCGCGCCCAAGGTGGGCGTTCCCGAGGACATGGTCCAGTGGCAGAGCGGCCGGTGGTTCCGCCGTACGGCGGCGACCGCGCACTTCTACACCGGTCCGCGGCCCCAGCTGGAGTGGCTGGTGCGGCAGCGGGTGCTCGCCGACCCGCGGATCGAGCTCATCGAGGGTACGGAGACGGTGGGGCTGACCGGCGACTCCTCGCGTGTCCGGGGCGTACGGCTGCGGGAGCGCGGCGCGGGGGCCGACAAGCAGCCGCGGACCCTCGCGGCCGATCTGGTCGTGGATGCCTCGGGGCGGTCCACGAAGGCCGCCGACTGGCTGGCGGGCATCGGTGCGGAGGCCCCGCACGAGGAGACCGTCGACACCGGTCTCGCGTACGGCACCCGGGTCTACCGTGCTCCGGCCGTGGACGACGGTACCGACGCGACCGGCTACTACATCGTGCCCCACCCGGCCCAGGTCTACGGCGGTGTCGTGCTGCCCCTCGGCGACGGGCGGCACCTGGTGACCCTGTCGGGGCTGCGCGGCGACGAACCGCCGACGGAGGAGGGCGCGTTCGAGGAGTACGCGAAGCGGCTGCCGCATCCCGTGCTCAGCGACTGGCTGGCGCGGGCCGAGCCGGAGTCCCCGGTGTACGGGTTCCGCAAGACCGCCAACATCCGGCGGCGGTACGACCGTCCGGGCCGTCGCCCGGCCGGCTTTCTCGCCACCGGCGACGCCCTGTGCGCCTTCAATCCCATCTACGGGCAGGGGATGGCGGTCGCCGCGCTCAGCGCGCTCGCGCTGCGACGGGCGCTCGCCGACCCGCGGCGCACCCCCACCACCCGGCAGGTGCAGCGCGCGCTGCTCGACGCCTCGCGGCAGGCCTGGGACATCTCGGTGGGCGCCGACAAGAAGATGCCCGGCGCGACCGGTGACGCGGCCCGCCCCGGGCCGCTGGACAAGGCGGTCGGCTGGTACCTGAGCCGGGTGCAGGCGCGAGCGGCGGGTGATCCGGTGGTGGGGGCGCCGTTCCGTGCGGCGCTCACCCTGACGGCCCCGCTGTCCTCGCTCTTCGCGCCGCCGGTGGCGCGGGCCGTGCTCTTCGGGCCGGTGGCGGACACGCCGGAGGAGCCGCCGCTGCGGCGCGACGCCTGAGGACCGCGGACGGCCTTCGGCGGGCGAAGGCGGCCGGCGCCGGAGAACGCCGGGGCCCCGGGGGGGGCTCAGGCGCGCCCGGCGCCGGGGCCGCGGGGGCCCCGGCGGGCTCAGGCCCGCCCGGCGCCGGATACTCGGCCTGTCGACCGAGCGCGTCGGCCGTTCCCTCGCGCTCTTCGCCCGTCAGCTGCTGTACCGCGAAGGGACCTCGGCGGTCCTCAGGCGTCCGGCGCCGGGGGCGCGGGGCCCTCGTGCGGTCCTCAGGCGTCCGGCGCCGGGGGCCACGGCGGGCTCAGTCGCGCCCGGCGCTGGGTATCGCGGAGAGCCCTCGGCAGTCCTCAGGCATCCGGCGCCGCCGTCACCATGCCCGCGGCGATGGCGGCGCCGAGTGCCGCGTAGTCGTCGGCGTTCTGGCCCGCGTAGGCGAGGGCGAAGTCGGCGACACCGCGGTCGAAGACGTCGGAACCGCCGAGGTAGGCGGCGATCGCGATGCGGTCCCCGGTGCGGGCGTGGGCGCGGGCCAGGGCCCGGCCGCAGAGCTGCGCGTAGTCCCTGAGCGCGGCCGGGGACATGGTCTCCACCTCGGCGGAGCCCTTCATGTCGCGTAGCTGGCGCCAGTAGAAGTGGCGTTCCTCGGGGCCGGTCATCCAGCCGAGGAAGATGTCGCTCGCGGCCTGGATGAGCCGCTGGCCGCAGACGACCCGGCGTCCCTGGTGGCTGTACGCGCTCGGCGCCAGGTACGTCTCCAGGACGGACGGGCCGGCCTCCTTGATCTGCAGGATGAGCGGGTCGCCCTCGTCCCGGCCTTCGAGGAGGAGGACGAAGCAACGGGTGCCGACGCTGCCGACCCCGACGACCTTGCGGGCGGCGTCACGGAAGCGGTAGCGGTCGAGGAGGATCCGTCGCTCCTCGGCGAGCGAGCTGCGGTAGTCGCTGAAGATCTTGCCGAGGGTGACCCGGTCGATGTCCGTGGCGCGTTCGAGGAGCGGCGGGTCGTCGACGATGTGCCGGACCCCGGCCGGGTCGGCCTCGGTCAGCTTGCCCAGGGCCTGGAGGCTGGTGCGCCGGCGGGCGCGGGCGAGGCGGTCGGCGAAGCGGGCGCGTTCGTCGCGGTGGACGAGGGGGAGGAGGTCGTCGGCGGCGATCCGTTCGTACCAGACGGTGAGCTCCCCGAGGCCGGCCAGCCGGCGCACGGTCGTCCGGTACGACTCGGTCGCCAGGAGGGCCGCCCGGTGGGCCTTGGGACGGGTGCTGCCGTTCTGGAGGGCGGCGACGGCGACACTGGCGGCGAGCCGCTTCACGTCCCATTCGAAGGGGCCCGGGAGCGTCTCGTCGAAGTCGTTCACGTCGAAGAGCAGCGTCCGCTCGGGTGAGGCGTAGACCCCGAAGTTGAGGAGGTGGGCGTCGCCGCAGAGCTGGACGGTGAGCCCGGTGTGCCGCTGGGCGGCGAGGTCGGCGGCCATGACGGCGGCGGCGCCGCGGAAGAAGGCGAAGGGGGACGTCGCCATCCGGCCGTAGCGGAGGGGGACGAGATCGGGCAGCCGGTCGCGGGACTGGCGTTCGAGCACGTCGATCGGGTGCGGGCGCTCGGAGCTGGGTATCCAGCGGCCGTGGGAGGAGCGGGGGGTGTGCTTGCGGGCCGCTCTGCCCCGTGCGGCGCGCTCCGACGGTGTCGTCATCCGGCCTCACCCGCCTCTTCCGCCGCCGCGGTCTCGTCCCCGCCACCTGGTACCTCATTACACGGCGCGGCGTTCGTTTCGGCCACTCTGCCGAAGTGGTCTAGCAAAATGGTTTAGACCAATGATAGGAATTGATCACCCACACGGCCCATGCGGTCACGCTGAGCGAAGAGAGGGTCTGATCATGGCCGAGCCCGATTCCGAGGCGCCGGCGGAGGCGCCGCTCTATCTCCGGGTCGCCGCCGCGCTGCGCGAGGATCTCGCCCACCGGCACATCGCCCCCGGCAGCCGTCTCCCCTCGGAACGATCCCTGTCCCAGCGGTACCACGTCAACCGGCAGACCGTACGCAGCGCGCTCCAGCTCCTGCGGGACGAGCGGCTCGTGGTCACCGACCGGCGCGGCACCTTCGCCGCCGCCGGAGCCGGCGGCGAGCCGGTCGTCCCGGCCCTGACGGCCCGCCGGCCGACGTTCCCCGGCGGCCCCCGCGCGGCCGAGGCGCTGGTGCGGGCCTCCCTGACCTGGGAGCCGCCACCCACCCCGCTCGCGGCGCGACTGCTGCTCGTACCGGGCGAGCCGACGCTGGTCCACCGGCACGTCGTGCTCGGGCCGCACGGCGCGGCGCTCCAGCGGGCGGTGTCGTGGTTCTCCCGGCCGGCGCTGACCGAGATCCCCCAGCTGTCCCGGTACCGCCGGTACCGCGACAGCCGTCAGCAGCCGGATCTGCGGCTGCTCTACCACTGGATGCACCAGGCGGGCCTGCGGATCACCCACCGGGAGTCGGTCGCCGTTCCGCCCGGCCCGGCCACCGCGGCGGACGGCGGCGCGGCCCGGCTGCTCGTCCACCGGGTGGTGAGCGATCAGCACGGGCACGCCCTGGAGATCACGGACATCGACTTCTCGGCCCGGTCGGCGGCCTGGACCTACGAGTTCAGCGGCTGACGGCGCCCCGGTTCCCGTCCGGTACGGGGACGGGAACCGGGCCCCGTCAGACGATGCCCTCCGAGATCTCCGCCTCCTCGCGGGCGGTGCCGTACGCCGTCGGTGTCCCGTACGAGCGGCGGGCGACGTACCACCAGACGCTGGCCAGGACCAGGACGACGGCGAGCGCGATCACGGCGTAGTTCATGGTGTCGACCGTCACCGGGGCCTTCTGCGGCAGGCAGAACAGCACGGTGACGATCGCCACCCAGACGACGGCCGTCCAGCCGATCGGCTTGCTCCAGCGGCCCAGGCTCCACGGGCCGGGGGTGAACCGGTCACCGGCGCGCAGCCGCAGGTAGATCGGGATGGCGTACGCGGGCGTGATGCCGATGACGTTGATCGCGGTGACGGCGCCGTAGGCGGTGGCGGAGTACAGCGAGGGGACGGCGAGCAGCGCGGCGACCGCCACGGCGAGCCAGACGGCCGGGACCGGGGTCTGGGTGCGTCCGCTCACCTTGCGCCAGATCGCCGAGCCGGGCAGGGCGTTGTCACGGCTGAAGGCGAAGACCATCCGGCTGGCGGCGGCCACCTCGGCGTTGCCGCAGAAGAGCTGGGCGACGATGACGACGAGGAGCAAGGCAGTGGCACCGCCGTTGCCGAGCGCGTCCAGGAAGATCTGGGCGGGCGGGACGCCCGTGGCGCTGTTCTGCGTGGCGGTGTAGTCCTGGATGGCGAAGCTCAATCCGGCGAGCAGGGCGAATCCGGCGATCCAGGAGACCCAGATGGCCCGGACGATGCCCTTGGCGGCGGCGACGGAGGCGTTGGAGGTCTCCTCGGAGAGGTGGGCCGAGGCGTCGTAGCCGGAGAAGGTGTACTGGGCGAGGAGCAGGCCGATCGCGGCGACGTAGAAGGGGTTGGCCCAGCCGGTGTCGTTGACGAACTCGGTGAACACGAACCCGACGGACTGGTGCCGGTCGGGGACGAACGTGAGAGCGCCGACGATGAGCGCCACGCCCGCCAGGTGCCACCAGACGCTGATCGAGTTGAGCACGCTGACCAGCCGGACGCCGAAGAGGTTCAGGACGGCGTGGAGCAGCAGGATCGCGAGGAAGATCAGGAAGGTGGAGCCCGCGGTGGGCTCGAAGCCCCACTGGAGGTTGAGGAAGGCGCCGGTGAAGAGCGCGGCGCCGTAGTCGATGCCGGCGATCGCGCCGAGCAGGCCGAGCAGGTTCAGCCAGCCCGTGTACCAGCCCCAGCGGCGTCCGCCGAGCCGGTCCGCCATGTAGTAGAGGGCGCCGGAGGTCGGGTAGGCGCTGGTGACCTCGGCGAGGGCGAGGCCGACGCACAGCACGAAGAGGCCGACGCCGGCCCAGCCCCACAGCATGACGGCGGGGCCGCCGGTGCCCATGCCGAAGCCGTAGAGGGTCATGCAGCCGGAGAGGACGGAGATGACCGAGAAACTGATCGCGAAGTTGCCGAAGCCGCCCATGCGGCGGGCGAGGACGGGCTGGTAGCCGAGCTCTCTCAGCCGCGCCTCCTCGTCCTGGGCGGCGGCCGGGGGTGGCTTGCGTATCGCGTCGGTGGGGGCGGCCGTGCGTGACATCGTTCCTCCGGGGACGGGGGTGAGCGGGCAGTCCGGAAAGCAGGGGGTGTGCCGGGGCGTCAGCCGCCGAGACAGCGGGCGCGGGCGCGCAGGAAGACCTCTTCGGCGAGTGCGCGGTCGTCCGGGTGGGGAGTCCGGTACGCCCACGGCAGCGTCGTGTAGTACGGGCCGAGCGAGTCGAAGACCCGGGCCGCGTCGTCGAAGCGGAGGGCGCCGAAGAGGCCGTGCGCCAGGTGGTTGAGGTCGAGCAGGGAGGCCTCGTCGGTGGCACAGAAGAGGAACCAGGTGTCGAGGGCGCGCCGGGCTTCACGTACGGCGTCCTCCGCGACCCAGTGGAGGTCGAGGGCGCGCTCGTGGCCGCGCTCCCGCCGGTAGCGCTCGACGCGCACATAGAGCGGCAGGACGTGCAGGGCGGAGCCGACGGGTGCGGAGGAGGCGGCCCAGTGGCAGTAGTTGACGGCCTCGGAGAGCGGCCCGGGGCGCCGGGCGTAGACGAACTGCAGCATGCGGTGGTGCGCTTCGCGGTTGTGCGGGGCGCGCTTCTCCGCCTCGGCGAGCAGACCCCAGGGGCCGGGCGGCAGCATGGGGGCCGGCGGGGAGAGCCGGTGGTCGGCCATGCGCTGGTGTACGTCGAGTGCGGCGAGGGCGAGCAGGCCCACCCACGGCACCGGGTCGGCGGGGGCGAGATCGGCGGCCTCGCGGCAGGCGGTCCCGGCCTCCTGCCAGAGTTCCCTGGTGCGGGGGTGGCCGGCGCGGTGCGCGCGTACGGCCCGCTCGACCGTGACGCGGCTGTGCATCACGGTGGCGGCGAGGTTGTCGGGCTGCTCGGCACGCCAGGTGTGGACGACGTCGGTGCCGGCGGCGACGGCGGCGAGGACCTGGGTGCGCCGGGTCCAGCTGTCCCAGTCCGCCGTCTCGCCGAGAAGCCGTGCCATGGCCACCCAGCGGCCGGTGCGTAAGTCCTGGACGGCGTTGCGCAGGGCGTGGTCGTGGCCCGCGGGGTGGTAGACGGGCCGGAAGCCGTGTCCGGCCATCAGGGGGTGGGGCGTGGTGTGGATGACATGGGTCCTCGGTGGGTGGAGGGGGTGGTCAGTCCCCCGGCGGGCGTCCCGGCCGTTGATCGGCGATCACTATAGAGGGCGCTGGATGCGACCGGTCCACTTTCTTGCCCGACCGTAACTATCCAGCCAGCGACCGATTTTGACTTACTGTCAGGCGGCCGCGGCGGACCTGACGGGGTCATCCGCCGAGGCTTGACGAAGGGCCGTCGCGACGGCACCCTGACCCCTTTCGGTGACCGTCCGGTCACCGAGAGGTCCAGCGACAGGAGCGGCACGATGACGGGCGGCCCGGTACTCGCCGTCGACCAGGGCACCTCGGGCACCAAGGCCCTCGTCCTGTGTCCCGAACGCGGAGTCGTCGGCAGCGGTACGGCCCCGGTACGGCCCCGGTATCTGCCGGGCGGCCTGGTCGAGGTCGACCCGCGTGAGCTGTACGACTCCGTGGTCGCCGCGGGGCGGGCCGCGCTCGCCGACGCGGGCACCGCGGTCGTGGCCGTGGGCCTCGCCAACCAGGGCGAGACCGTCCTCGCCTGGGACCCCGCCACCGGCGAACCGCTCACCGACGCCCTGGTGTGGCAGGACCGCAGGGCGGCCGGGATCTGCGCGGAACTCGACGCCCACGCCGACCGGTTGCGGCACCTCACCGGGCTTCCGGTGGACCCCTACTTCGCCGCGCCCAAGATGGCCTGGATCCGCCGCCACGGCACCGGCGCCGGCGTCGTCACCACCAGCGACGCCTGGCTCGTCCACCGGCTCACGGGCGCCTTCGTCACCGACGCGGCGACCGCGGGCCGGACCGGGCTCCTCGACCTCGACACCGTCGCCTGGTCGGAGACCGCCCTCGACCTCTACGGCCTCGGCGGCGAACGGCTCCCCCGGGTCGTGGACTGCGACACGCCCGTCGGCACCACGAGCGCCTTCGGGCCGCCGCTGCCGCTCACCGGCCTCCTGGTGGACCAGCAGGCGGCGCTGCTCGCCCAGAGCGCCGACGACCCGGCCGCCGCCAAGTGCACGTACGGTACGGGCGCCTTCCTCCTCGCCCGGACGGGGCCGGTGCCCCGGCGCGCCGCCTCCGGCCTCGTCAGCTGTGTCGCCTGGCGGCTCGGCGGACGTGTCACCCACTGTCTGGACGGCCAGGTGTACACGGTCGCCTCGGCCGTGCGCTGGCTCACCGACCTCGGCGTCATCGCCGGGGCGGAGCAGATCGACCCGGTCGGCGGCGGAGTGCCGGACACCGGCGGGGTCACCTTCGTCCCCGCCCTCGCGGGGCTGGCCGCGCCCTGGTGGCGGGGCGACGTGCGCGGCTCGCTCACCGGCCTCGGCCTGGACACCACGCCGGGCCATCTGGTGCGCGCCCTGTGCGAGGGCATCGCCGCCCAGGTCGTCGAGCTCGCCGCCGCCGTCGCCGCCGACCGGGGCGCTCCCCTGACCTCGCTGCGCGCCGACGGCGGGCTCACCCGGTCCGCGCTGCTCATGCAGACCCAGGCGGACCTCCTTCAACTCCCGGTCGAGGTCTCCTCGTCACCCGACGCGACGGCGCTCGGGGTGGGCGCGGTGGCCCGGCTCGGGCACGACCCGGGGCTCACGCTCCGCGAGGCCGTACCGGAGTGGAAGCCGTCGGCGGTGTACGAGCCGAGGATCTCGGGCGACGAGGCGGCGGCGCGGCTCGGCCGGTTCCGTGACGAGGTGGAGGCGGCGGTGGAACGGGCGGGGGCGGGGCCCGGCGGCGGTACTGGTGGTGCCGGTGGTGCCGGTGGTGCCGGTTCCAGCGGCGAGGGTTCCGGTTCCGTATGAGCGTCACCCGCACGGGCCCCCTCCCCGCGGGCGCCGACGCGACGTACGACGTCGTGGTCGTCGGCGCCGGAGTCGTCGGTTCCGCCATCGCCCGCACGCTGGCCCGCCACCCGCTGCGGGTCGCGCTCGTGGAGGCGGCGAACGACGTCGGCGACGGTACGTCGAAGGCCAACACGGCCATCCTGCACACCGGTTTCGACGCCGTCCCCGGCTCCCTGGAGGCGCGGCTCGTCCGGGACGGACACCGGCTCCTCTCGGCGTACGCGCGGGAGACCGGCATCCCCGTGGAGCCGCTCGGCGCCCTCCTCGTCGCCTGGGACGAGCAGGAGCGCGCCACCCTCCCCCGCCTCGCGGAGAAGGCCGAACGCAACGGACACCGCACGACCCGGCTGCTCTCCGCCTCCGAACTCCGCGCGAGGGAACCACACTTGGGCCACGGGGCGCTCGCCGCGCTCGCCGTCCCGGGCGAGTCGGTGATCTGCCCGTGGACGACGACCCTCGCGTACGCCACGCAGGCCGTGCGCTCCGGGGTGGACCTGCACCTGAACTGCCAGGTGGAGAAGGTACGTCCGGGCGATCCGTACCACCGGATCGTCACCGGGCGAGGGGTGCTGCGGACCCGTCACCTCGTGAACGCCTGCGGGCTCCACGCCGACGCCTTCGACGCGCTGGTCGGACGCGAGGACTTCACCGTCACCCCGCGCCGGGGGCAGCTGCTCGTGTTCGACAAGTTCGCCCGTGACCTGGTCCGGCACATCCTGCTGCCCGTACCCGGCCCCCTCGGCAAGGGCGTGCTCATCGCGCCGACGGTGTACGGGAACGTGATGCTCGGGCCCACCGCCGAGGACCTGGACGACAAGACCGCCACCGGCACGACGGCGGACGGACTCGCCGGACTCCGTGAACAGGGCGGCCGGATCCTCCCGGCGCTCCTCGACGAGGAGGTCACGGCCGTCTACGCGGGGCTGCGGGCCGCCACCGGGCAGGAGGACTACCGGATCACCGCCCACCCGGAGCTGCGGTACGTGACGGTGGGCGGGATCCGTTCCACCGGGCTCACCGCGTCCCTGGCCATCGCCGAGCACGTGCGCGGGCTGCTCGCCGACTGCGGGCTCGACCCGGGTCCCGAACGGCCGCTCGCCCCGCTCCGTATGCCGAACCTCGGGGAGGCCTTCGCCCGCCCGTACCGGGGCGCCCGGCTCATCGCCCGCGACCCCGACTTCGGCTCGATCGTCTGCCACTGCGAGCGGGTCACCCGGGGCGAGATCCGGTCCGCGCTCACCTCGACGATCCCGCCGGGGGGCCTCGACGGGCTGCGGCGGCGCACGCGCGCGCGTGGCGGCCGCTGCCAGGGCCACTACTGCGGCGCGGAGGTGCGGGCGTTGTTCGAGGAGTACGTCGAGGAGTACGGGGAGGGCTCGCGGTGAACCGTACGGTCGACGTGCTCGTCGTGGGCGCGGGGCCCGCCGGGCTCGCCGCGGCGGCCCGTCTGGCGGCGGCGGGCGCGGGCCGCGTCGAGGTCCTGGAACGGGAGGAGGCGGCCGGCGGGGTGCCACGGCACTGCGCCGGTACGGGATTCGGGGCGGACGCGCTGGGCCGCCCCCTCGACGGCCCGGCGTACGCGCGGCGTGCCCTGCGGGCGGCGCTGCGGGCCGGGGCGACCGTACGGACCGGTGTGTCGGCGACCGGCTGGGCAGGTCCGCTGACCCTCGACGTCACCGCCCCGACCGGGCTCGAACGCGTCCGGGCCCGTGCGGTGATCCTCGCCACGGGCGCGCGTGAACGGCCCCGCAGCGCCCGGCTCGTACCGGGCTCACGGCCCGCCGGGGTGCTGACCACGGGCGAGCTCCAGCGGACGGTGTGCCGGTTCGGTGCCCGGCCGGAGCGGATCGGGCGGCGGGCGGTGGTCGTCGGCGGCGATCCCGTGGCCCGCGCCGCCGTGCGGACGCTGCGGTCGGCGGGGGTGGAGGTGGCCGCCCTTGTGAGCGAACACCCGGTACGACGGGCCGCGTTCGGAAGGCTCCCGGTACTCGCCGGGGCGGTCGTGACGGAGCTGATCGGGCGCGGCCGGCTGACCGGGGTGGCGGTCCGGTGCGGGGACGGCCGTGCGGCCGTGCTGCGGTGCGACACGGTGGTCTTCACGGGCGACTGGATCCCGGACCACGAACTGGCCCGCGCCTGCGGGCTGCCGCTCGCCCCGGGCACGCGCGGCCCTGCCGTGGACGGGGCCTTCCGCACCGCCGAGCCCGGGGTCTTCGCGGTCGGCAACCTCCTGCACGGGGTGGAACCCGCGCTGGTGGCCGCAGCCGAGGGTCGGGCCGTGGCGGCCGCCGTACGGGAGCGGCTCGACGGAGGTTCCTCGCCGGTGACCGGAGTGCCGGTGGTGGCGGAGGGGCCGCTGCGATGGGTCTCGCCCGGTCTCCTGGGTCCGGTGGCGGTCCCGCTGCTCGTCCGTCCTGAGCGCCGGCTCGTACGGCCGGTCCTGACCGCCGCTCAGGACGGGACCCCGCTGCGGCGGGAGCGGCTCAGCGGGGTGCTCGCTCCGTGGCGTTCGGTACGGCTGCCGCCGCACTGGACGAGGGGCGTGGATCCGGCGGGCGGCCCGGTGGTGATCAGCGCGGAGGAGTGAGGGGAGTGCGGGGCGTGTGAGCCGGGGGTGCGCGGGCCGGTGTGTTGCGCCGCTGCGGGGGTGCGGCTCTTCGGCGACACTGGGCGGCATGCCGGAGAAGCGCAGCGCGGGTCTGCTCGTCTTCCGCCGTACGACGGACGGTGGCGTCGAGGTCCTCATCGGTCATATGGGCGGGCCCTACTGGGCGTCCCGTGAGCAGGCCGCCTGGTCGATCCCCAAGGGGGAGTACGAGCCGGACGAGGCTCCGGAGGTCGCGGCGCGCCGCGAGTTCCAGGAGGAGCTGGGGCTTCCGGCCCCCGAGGGCGAGTGGTCGGATCTCGGTGAGAGCCGGCAGCGCAACGGAAAACTCGTCACCGTCTGGGCCGTGGAGGGCACGCTCGACCCGGCCGCGGTCGTACCGGGCACCTTCACCCTGGAATGGCCGCCCCGGTCCGGTGTCCTGACGGAGTTCCCGGAGATCGACCGAGTGGGCTGGTTCGCCCCGGAGGAGGCCGCTCCGCTGCTCGTCGCGGGGCAGCGGGTCTTCCTCGAACGGCTGGTGACGCATCTCGACGGGCGGGGCTGAGGACGATTGTCAGACCCGTACGAGAGGGTGGTCAGCGCCGAACTGTCGAGAGGGAGCCCGACATGACCACGATCACCGCCAGCGAGCGCGCCGCCGCCCAGGCGTACCTGCGGCTGCTCGAATCCACCCAGGCCGTTCTGACCGATCCCCAGCTCGCCCCGTACGCGGGGGTGATGCTCACGAACCCGATGGCCGAGGCGGACGAGGCGCTCCGCGCCGCGGGCCTCGCCGGGAACGAGGACCGGCTGCTGCGGCTCGTCTCCTCGCTGCGGGCCTCCCCCGCGAGCGCGTGGGGGCGCGCCGGCTGAGCCCCGCCCGGCTCCCACGACCCACGTGGGGGCCGTCAGCCACCCGGCCGGACGGGGAGCGTCCTGACGCTGTTGCCGACGAAGCCGGAGTGACGGGGCAGCTCGGACTCCGGGACGGCGAGGTCCAGGTCCGGGAAGCGGGTGAAGAGCGCCTCGAGGGCGATGGCGGCCTCCATCCGGGCGAGCGGGGCGCCCAGGCAGTAGTGGGGGCCGTGGCCGAGCGAGAGGTGCTTCACCGCCCCGGCGCGGGTGAGGTCGAAGCGGTCGGCGTCCGGGCCGTGGGCCTTCGGGTCCCGGCCCGCCGCCGAGTAGCCGGCCAGGACGGGGGTGCCCCGGGGGACGAGGGTGCCGTCGATGGTGAGGTCGCGCGTGGGGTAGCGGAACGGGAAGTAGCTGACCGGGCTGTCCCAGCGGAGGGTCTCCTCCACCACGTGGGACCAGGTGGCGCGTCCCTCGATGACCAGGGCGAGCTGGTCACGGTGGGCGCAGAGCGCCCGGACCGCGTTGGTGACCAGGTTCAGGGTGGTCTCGTGTCCGGCGATGATCAGCAGGAGCAGGGTGCCGATCAGTTCGGGCTCGCTGAGCCGGTCTCCGTCCTCGTCCCGGGCGGCGATGAGGGCGCTGGTGAGGTCCTCACCCGGGGCCGCGGCCTTCTCCCCGACGATGGAGGCGAGGAGTTCGACGAGTTCACGGTTGGCGGCGACCGCCCGCGCGGGCTCGGTGTCGGTGGCGACGACCAGGCTGGAGAGACGGTGCAGCCGGTCCTGGTGAGCGGGGTCGACGCCGAGGAGTTCGCAGATGACGCCGAGCGGCAGCGGAAGCGCGTAGTGGCGGCGCAGGTCGGCGACGCCGTCGCCGACGTCTGCGGCTTCGGCGAGCGAGTCGAGGAGCCCGGCGGTGACCGTCTCGACGCGCGGGCGGAGTTCCTCGACCCGGCGGGCGGTGAAGGCGCTGCTGACGAGGGTGCGCAGCCGCCGGTGGTCGGCGCCGTCCGCGGTGGTCATGCCGGGGACGATGGCGAAGGTCCGCAGGGGCCAGCCGTCGGGTATGCGGCCTTCGGTGAGGGCGGTGAAGTGCTGGGCGCCCTTGGCGACGTCGGGGTGGGAGAGGAAGTCACGCAGGGCGTCATGGCCGAGTACCGCCATGCCCTCGATGCCGCCGGGCAGGACCACCGGCGCCACGGCGCCCTCGGCGAGCAGCCGGGCGTTGGCCGCGTGCGGACAGCCGCCGGCCGGGTCCAGGCGGTGCGGCGGCCGGCCGGAGGCGGCGCTGTGCGGTGTGTTCACGGCGGGAACTCCTGACGGCCGAGGGGTGTGAGCGGTCGGATTCTACGGTCAACTCTGTGCCGTGCGTACGGCGTTGTCGAGGGCGCTGTCGTCGCCCGGCCGGTCGGGTCCCCCGCCCCTGCCGAGGAGTTCGGCCAGGCCACGGCGGGTGGCGGCCACGACGACCCGGTCGCCGGGTCCGAGGACGCGCTCGGGGCACAGCCGCCAGCCCTGCCCCCCGGCGCCGGAGCGGGAACCGGCCCCGGTGGCCGTACCGGCGGCCGTGGCGCTTCCGTCGAGGGCGATGACCCGCCAGGCGCCCGCGTGGAAGGCGTCCGCCACGGTGAGGCCGTCCAGGAGCGGATGGTCCTTGACGTCCACGGCGGCGAAGAGGAGGACCCGGCGCTCGACCGGGACGGCGCCGAGCACCTGCCGGCCCAGCATGGCCCCGGCGAAGGCGGGCGCGGCGAGGTGGGAGACGCTGCGGCTGCGGGTGAGGGCCGCCGGGTGGGCGGTGCGCAGGGTGCGGAAGACGGCGGTGGCGAAGTCGTCGTCGTACAGGCGCAGGACGACCCGCAGGTCGGGGGTGACGGCGCGGGCGGAGAGCGCGGCCTCCAGGTTGGTGATGTCGACGCTGGTCAGGGCGAGGAGGGCGTGGGCGCGGTGGATCCGGGCGGCCTCCAGGACGCCTTCCTCCGTGACGTCGCCGATGACGGTGGGGACGCGGAGCCTGCGGGCGACGGCGACGCCGCGGGCCTCCGGGTCGGACTCGACGCACACCACCGGGATGTTGAGCCTGCGCAGCCGGGCGAGGACGCGGGTGCCGACCTTGCCGAGACCGAGGAGGACGACATGTCCGGAGAGGCTGCGCGGTGGTCTGCGCAGGGTGGTCGCCGTACGGAAGGTGCCGAGGCCTTCGATGAGGGCGGCGACGATCACGGGCAGCAGGAGCAGTCCGACGAACCCCGCGAGGATCTGGAGGACCTGCCGGCTGGTCGACTCCTCCAGGGCCGGTTCGCCGATGGCGAAGATGTCGAGGAGCGTCAGATAGGCCGCGTGCAGGGGGTGGTCGCCGGTGGTGAAGGTGGAGGCGAGGGCGAGTGCGAGGACCGCGGCGGCCGCTCCGGCCAGGGACCAGCGCAGCCGGCGGGAGAAGAGGGAGGCGACGGGCAGCGCGGAGGCGGCGAGACGGCCCGGCGAGAGGGTCGGTCCCGCCGGGGTGACCGCTTCGAGGGTGACGGCGGCGCGGCCGGTGGCGGCGGCGACCGTCCGGTCGTCGGGCAGCAGCCGGGGGCCCTCGTCGCCGCTGCGTTCGGAGCCCTCGCAGCCCGCCGGGTCGCCGGCCGTGGCGGAGAGCAGGGCGAGCGTGCAGAGGCCGGGGTCGGGGGCCTCGCCCGCGGTGGGCGGGCGCTCGACGGCGTGCAGCAGCAGTCCCCCGGCCTGGACCACTTTGCTGGTGCCCGCGACGGCGGCCGCGGCGAGGCCGGGGGCGGCGGTGTCGACGTCCGAGAGGACCGTGGTGGCGGCGTCGAGCTTCTCGGGGTCGAGGCCGGGTTCGGCGACGGCGGCGGCCTGGTCGAGGAGGGTTTCGAGGTGCTGGCCGAGCTTGCGGTTGTAGAGCCGGATGACCAGGCGGAGGCGGGGGTTCAGGCGGCGGGCGGTGAGCGCGGCCCGGATGTTGGTCTCGTCGTCGTCGTGGACGAGGGCGAGCGCGGCGGCCCGCTCCACCCCGGCGTCCGTCAGGGCCCGGTCGTCCGCCTCCGCGGCCTCGACGACGCGGAGGGTGCCGGTGGGCTCACCGCCGTCGGCGACGCCCCCGGCCGGGGCGGTGGTGGCACCGGTGGTGCGGGTGACGGCGGCGGTGACCCGCCCGAAGAGGGCGAGGGCCCGGCCGGCCCGGGCGATGGGGGTGGGCGGGGCGTCCGGCCGGTGCGGTACGAGGAGGGTGACCTGCTCGCCGTACACCTCGTGCAGTTCGCCCGCGAGGCGGTGCGCGAGGGCGTCGTCCCCGCAGACGATCATGTGCCCGGCCGGCGCCTGACGCGGCTGCCGATCGCCCCGGAGGGTCGGCGCGCCGAAGGGGCCGCCGGCGGAGGCCCCCGGGGGCCTGGCGGGGCCCGGGACGGACCGGGGGGCAGGTTCGACGGGAGTGACTCCGGTGGCTCCTGCCGGAACCGCGTTGCTCTGGTACGGATGTGAGGGCACGTCACAAGGATGCCCTGCGGCACCGACAACGCGGCGGGCCCGGCCCGGGTCCCGGCCCCGATCCCATACGCCGCGAGGCCCGGCGCGATCAGCGGACGCGAGGCCCGGCGGTCCCGGCCTTCGGGTCCTGGCCGGTGCTCTCGCCCCGGACGCCGCCGCCGGCCCGGCCCGATCGGGAGGGCGCGAGGCTCGGCCCGAGGCACCACCGTCCGCCCGAGGGCGCGAGGCTCGGCCCGATCGTGGGAGCGGCCGCGGCCCCGGGCGCCGCCGCGCACGGTCTGCTCGCCGCGGCGTCCCTCCGCCACCCGGGCGGGCTCACGACGCGCCGCCGTACGCCGCATCCGCTACCCCGGTCGGCGCACTCCGATCTGCGCCTCCCGCTCCGCCTTCCTACGGTGGCTGAATGATCGTCATGTCAGCTGTCCGTCATACCGCCGTGGGCACCGCGGCGGTGCTGCTGGTGCTGCCCGTCCCCGCGGCCGCCGCCGCTCCTGTCACCCCGGCGGGCTCCGCCGCCCACGTCGGCGTGGTCGGGGAGCCCACGCCACCCGCGCGGCAGTACGTCGACCCCGCGCGGCTCGCCCGGAGGGGCACGCAGGTGCAGCGGCTGCCGGGCGCCCCCGAGGTGCCCTCGGTCTCCGCACTGTCGTGGGTGGTGGCGGACGCCTCCTCCGGCGAGGTGCTCGCCGCGCGGAACGCGCACCGGAAGCTGCCGCCGGCCAGCACCCTGAAGGCGCTGTTCGCCCTCACCGCGCTCCCCCGCCACGACCCCTCCGCGCAGCACACCGTGGCCGATTCCGAGTTGACCGGGATCGGGGACGGCAGCAGCCTGGTCGGGGTGAAGGAGGGGTACACGTACAAGGTCTCCGACCTGTGGAACGGGGTGTTCCTCAGCTCCGGGAACGACGCGGTGCGCGTCCTGGCCGCGATGAACGGCGGCTGGGAGTCGACGGCCCGCCAGATGCAGGAGAAGGCCCGGTCCCTGGGCGCCCTGGACACGAACGTGGTGTCGCCCGACGGGTACGACGCCCCGGGGCAGGTGTCCTCGGCGTACGACCTGGCGGTGTTCGGCCGGGCCGGGCTCCAGGACCCGGCGTTCACCCGGTACTGCTCGACGGCGTACGCGGACTTCCCGGCGGGCTCCTGGTCGTACGGCATCGCCAACACGAACCGGCTGCTCACGGGCGCGGACGGGGTGGCCCGCTACCCCGGGCTCATCGGGATCAAGAACGGCTACACGAGCAACGCGGGCAACACGCTGATCTCCGCGGCCCGGCGCGGCGACCGGACCCTGGTCGTCACGGTGATGAACCCGCAGGGCGGCGGCGGGCTCGCCGTCTACGAGGAGGCGAGGGAACTCCTCGACTGGGGCTTCGGGGCGGCGGGACGGGTCCAGCCGGTGGGCTCGCTGCTGCCCGTACGGACGAAGGCGGCGGCCGATCCCGGCACCAGGGCCGTGACGGCGCCCGGGGACGGACGCGACACGGAGGCCGCCGGCCGGGCGCCGCGCGCCGGGGCGAAGGCGGACGGCCCGGCGGCGGACGGCCCGGCGCCACGCGCCGGGGCGGAGGCGGCGCTCGCGTCCGGAAAGGACCCGGCGGAGGAGGGAGCCGTTTCGCCCGCGTCCGCCGCTCTGCCCCTGACCCTGGTGGGCTCGGCCTGCGCGGCGGCGCTCGCCCTGTGGGGGCGCCGGCGCAGGACGGGCCACCGGGCGCCCTGACCGGACGTCCGGGCCGCCTCGCGTGCCGTCAGGCGCCGATGTACGCGGCCAGGTGCTCCCCCGTGAGGGTGGAGCGGGCCGCCACGAGCTCGGCGGGGGTTCCCTCGAAGACGATGCGGCCACCGTCGTGACCGGCGCCGGGGCCCAGGTCGATGATCCAGTCGGCATGGGCCATGACCGCCTGGTGGTGCTCGACGACGATGACCGACTTCCCGGAGTCCACGAGCCGGTCGAGCAGGCCGAGCAGCTGCTCCACATCCGCGAGGTGCAGTCCGGTGGTCGGCTCGTCGAGGATGTAGACGCCGCCCTTCTCGCCCATGTGCGTGGCGAGCTTGAGCCGCTGGCGCTCGCCGCCGGACAGCGTGGTGAGCGGCTGGCCGAGGCTGAGGTAGCCGAGTCCGACGTCGGCGAGCCGGGCGAGGATGCGCTGCGCGGCCGGGGTGCTCGCCTCGCCCGCGCCGAAGAACTCCACGGCCTCGGTCACGGACATCGCGAGCACCTCGCTGATGTCACGGCCGCCGAGGAGATATTCGAGGACCGAGGCCTGGAACCGCTTGCCCTCGCAGTCCTCGCAGGTGGAGGAGACGCCGGCCATCATCCCGAGGTCGGTGTAGATGACGCCCGCGCCGTTGCAGGTGGGGCAGGCGCCCTCCGAGTTGGCGCTGAACAGCGCGGGCTTCACGCCGTTGGCCTTGGCGAACGCCTTCCGGATCGGGTCGAGCAGTCCCGTGTACGTCGCCGGGTTGCTGCGGCGCGAGCCGCGGATCGGGCTCTGGTCGATGGACACGACGTCCTCGCCCGCGGCCCCCGAGCCGTGGGGCAGGGAACCGTGCACGAGGGAGCTCTTGCCGGAGCCGGCGACTCCGGTGACGACGGCGAGCACCCCGAGCGGGATGTCGACGTCGACGTTCCGCAGGTTGTGCGTGGTCGCGCCCCGGATCTCCAGGGTGCCGGTGGGCTCGCGCACCGTGTCCTTGACGCCGGCCCGGTCGTCGAAGTGGCGGCCGGTGACGGTGCCTCCGGTCCGCAGACCCTCGACGGTTCCCTCGAAACAGACGGAGCCGCCCGCCGTACCGGCGCCGGGGCCGAGGTCGACGACGTGGTCGGCGATCGCGATCGTCTCGGGCTTGTGCTCGACGACGAGCACCGTGTTGCCCTTGTCGCGCAGTTGGAGCAGGAGGTCGTTCATCCGCTGGATGTCGTGCGGGTGCAGACCGATGGTGGGCTCGTCGAAGACGTAGGTGACGTCGGTGAGCGAGGAGCCCAGGTGCCGGATCATCTTGACGCGCTGGGCCTCACCGCCGGACAGGGTGCCGGCCGGCCGGTCGAGGGAGAGGTAGCCGAGGCCGATCTCCACGAACGAGTCGAGCGTCAGCTGGAGCGCCGTGAGCAGCGGCGCCACCGACGGTTCCTTGAGGCCGCGCACCCAGGTGGCCAGGTCGCTGATCTGCATCGCGCAGGCGTCGGCGATGCTGATCCGTTTGATCTTCGACGCCCGGGCTCCTTCGGCGAGGCGGGTGCCGTCGCACTCGGGGCAGGTCGTGAAGGTGACGGCGCGCTCGACGAACGCCCGGATGTGCGGCTGCATCCCCTCCTTGTCCTTGGCCAGGAACGACTTCTGGATCCGCGGGATCAGCCCTTCGTACGTCATGTTGATGCCCGCGATCTTCATCCGGGTCGGCTCGTGGTGGAGGAAGGCGTGCAGCTCCCTCTTCGTGTACTTGCGGATCGGCTTGGCGGCGTCGACGAGCCCGGACTCGCTGTAGAGCCGGTAGTTCCAGCCGCCCGGCGTGTAGCCGGGGATGGTGAGCGCGCCCTCGTCGAGCGACTTGGAGTCGTCGTAGAGCTGGGTGAGGTCGATGTCGGAGACGCTGCCCCGGCCCTCGCAGCGCGGGCACATGCCGCCGGTGCGGTTGAAGGTGGCCTTCACGGCCTTCTTGTTGCCGACCTCGACGGTGATCGCGCCGCTCGCCCGGACCGAGGGCACGTTGAACGCGTACGCGCTGGGCGGGCCGATGTGCGGCTTGCCGAGGCGGCTGAAGAGGATGCGGAGCATCGCGTTGGCGTCGGTGGCGGTGCCCACCGTGGAGCGGGGGTCGGCGCCCATCCGCTGCTGGTCGACGATGATCGCGGTGGTCAGCCCGTCGAGCACGTCGACCTCGGGGCGGGCCAGGGTCGGCATGAAGCCCTGGACGAAGGAGCTGTACGTCTCGTTGATCAGCCGCTGGGACTCCGCGGCGATCGTGTCGAAGACGAGGGAGCTCTTGCCCGAGCCGGAGACGCCCGTGAAGACCGTGAGCCGGCGCTTCGGGATCTCGATGCTGACGTCCTTGAGGTTGTTCTCGCGGGCCCCGTGCACGCGGATCAGGTCGTGCCGGTCGGCCGGGTGGGGAGGCTGCTTGTCCATGGCAGCCACGCTAGCTGCGGCCGAACGGCGACGCTTCTCTCATCCTGATCGATCCATGGCGTCCATGCCGGTCCATGGCGATCCACGGCGATCCATCGATCGATCCATCCATCAGGCCCCAGGGAGGCCCTCCAGGGCTTGCCGGGGCGCGGTGCGTGATCCGGCCACATAACGTTCGGCGGCGTGGACGGCTTCGCGGGCGGTTCGCTCTCCCATGAGGACGCACAGGGTGTACGCCGTGTCCTCGAAGCGCCGGCGCGCCGACAGGTCGCACGGCCTGGCCAGCACGGTCCGCTCCTGGGCGCGGTAGTGCCGGAGCAGCCGGTCGACCGTGTTCCTGTCGGGCAGCAGCATGGTGTCCTCCTTCTCCTTCTCCTTCTCCTTCTCCTGAGTCGCTCCATAGTCCCGGTCGTCGGCGACGCTCGCGACCCGCACGGACACGTCGAGTGACGGCGTCGCCCGGCGTGCGCTTCCGCCGTCCATGACGGAGGGTCGAAGACATGAATCCGAGCACGATTTCGCGGGTGGTCGTCACCGGCGCCACCGGCAATGTGGGCACGAGTCTGGTCCGGGCCCTGGCGGACGAGCCGGGCGTCGGTTCGGTCCTCGGTCTCGCCCGGCGCCGGCCCGACCTCGACATCCCGGGGGTCGAGTGGGCCGAGGTGGATCTCTCCCGGGAGGGGGACGAGCCCCTGCTCGCGCGGCACGTCGCCGACGCGGACGCGGTCGTCCACCTGGCCTGGCGGTTCGGGCCGACCCACGACCCGGTGGAGACCTGGCAAACGAACGTCCTGGGCTCGGTGCGCGTCTTCGACGCGGTCGCCGCGGCGCGCGTGCCGGCCCTGGTGTACGCCTCCTCGGTCGGGGCGTACTCGCCCGGGCCCCCGGGCGGTGCCCCGGTGTCCGAGGCGTGGCCGACGCACGGCTGGCCGGACGCCGCGTACACCCGGGAGAAGGCCTATCTGGAGCGGGTCCTCGACACCTTCGAGCGGGACCATCCGCTGATCCGGGTGGTCCGGATGCGGCCGGCGTTCCTCTTCAAGGAGGAGTCGGCGAGTGAGCAGCGGCGGATCTTCGCGGGGCGCTTCTTCCCCGGCCAGTTGATGCGTCCCGAACTGCTGCCGCTGCTGCCGGAGTTCGAGGGGCTGCGCTTCCAGATCCTGCACACCGAGGACGCCGCCGACGCCTACCGGCGGGCGCTGCTGCGGGACGTCCGCGGCGCGTTCAACCTGGCCGCCGAGCCGGTGATCGACGGGACGACCCTGGGCGAGATGCTGCACGCCCGGCCGGTACGGGTGCCGGCGGGCGCGGTGCGGGGCGCGCTGTCGGCGGCCTGGCACCTGCGGCTCGTCCCTGCCTCCCCCGGGCTCTTCGACGCGATGCGCCACATGCCGATCCTCGCGACGGAGCGGGCGCGGCAGGAGCTGGAGTGGACGCCGTCGCGGAGTTCGCGGGAGGCCTTGGAGGCGTTCCTGCGGGGTGTCCGCGGGGGTGCGGGCGACGACACGCGCCCGCTCGCGGGGCGCCGCGTGGGCTGATCCGGCGGCCGCCACGCGCGCGGGTGGACGACTTGTGGACGACTTCACGCGCGTGGGTGGACGACTCACGCGCGCGTGGACGACGAGCAGTCAGCGTGGGGTGCTGGGCCAGTCGACGAGCCGGATCGCCCCGCCGGCGGCCTCGCGGCCACGGCAGTGGGCGCGGTGGCGTCGTACCACCGCGTCGATGTCGAGCCGGCGGGCGAACTCGGGGCGCGCGGCCAGGCGTCGGGCGTAGGCCCACAGGGCCGGATGACCGGCGACCCGTTCCATCGCGGCGGCGTCCAGGTGCCAGCGGTGGACGGTGTCGAGCTGGACCAGGGTGACCCAGACCCGCACGTCGGCGGCGGTCGGCGCGTCGCCGAGCACGTACGGGTGGCGGGCGAGCCTGCGTTCCAGGGAGCCGAGTGCCGCGAAGAGGACGGTGAGGGGGTCGCGGTGGGCGGACTCGCGGTCGAGTCCGAGCTCGCCGGCCCGCTGGGCGGCCCGGTTGACGCTCCTCTCGCACAGGTCGGTGATCGCCTCGATCTCGGCCCGGTGCTCCTCGGGCAGCAGCTCGGGGCCGTCGCCCCGGAAGCGGAGGGCGAGGTCCCGGAGGATGTCGGGGACGTGGGTGCTGACGATCCGCCCGGCCCAGCCGTCGCTGAGGACGGGTGCGGCGGCCGGGCCGTCGTAGAGGTGTGCGCTCGCGTCGTACAGCGGGCGGAGGGCGGTGTACCCGCCGTCGGGCGTGTCGGGGGTGTCGGGCAGCACGGTGAGCGGGAGCGTGTCGTCGAGTCCGAGGAGGCTGTGGGTGAGGGCGATGCTCAGACAGCCGGGGTCGGACGGTGCGAGATGGAGTCGGTAGCGGTGCGGCACGGCGTAGTGGCCGCTGCGCACGTCACGGCCGATCCGGCCGCGGAAGACGGGCGCGGCGGAGGCGGGCAGCAGTGAGGACGGGACGACGGACATGCTTCTCCCTTGGGGGTGCTCGATGCTCAGCGCTCAGTGCTCGGCGGTCGGAGTTCGGGGTTCGGTGCTCGAAGCCCGGTCGGAGCGGCGCGCGACGGCGGTCTCGGCGGGCGTGGGCGCGCGACGGCGGTCTCGCAGGGTGCGGCGTGCGTCTCAGTGAGCGGGACGTACGCGCCGACGGTGACGGCGACTCGCGGCGCTGCAGACCCGCAGCAGATCGATGTGCCGACGCGACGTGAGGGGCAGAGGGCGCGGAAGGGGCAGGGGGCGCGGGAGGGGCACGGCGGGTGAGGTGTCCCGCCGACCGCTGCGTCCCATGGTTCCCTACCTGTTCGCTCGGTTTACCCGTCCCCGAGTCTCCGACCGGTCATGGACGACGTCAAGGGTGCGGAACGGGCCACCTCCCGCGCCGTGCGGAATAATGCGCGCATGCGCATTTCAGCCAGGGCCGACTACGCGGTGCGTGCCGCCCTCCAGCTCGCCGCCGCCGAGGACGCCGGGCCGCTGAAGGCCGAGGCGATCGCCGAGAACCAGGGCATCTCGCACAAGTTCCTGGAGGGGATCCTGGGCGACATGCGCAAGGGCGGTCTGGTGCAGAGCCAGCGCGGGGGCAACGGCGGTTACTGGCTGGCCAGGCCCGCGGAGTCGATCTCGGTGGCGGAGGTCATCCGCTGCGTGGACGGCCCGTTGGTCTCCGTCCGCGGGGAACGCCCGCCGGATCTGTCGTACACCGGGGCCGCCGAGTCGCTGCTCACCCTGTGGATCGCCCTCAGGGCGGGTGTCCGCGAAGTGCTCGGGGTCTCGCTCGCGGAGGTGGCGGCGGCCGAGCTGCCGGCCGGGATCATCGCGCTCGCGGACGACCCGGAGGCCTGGACCAACCCCTGAGCGGTCGACCAACCCCGTACGACCTGCGCCGACTTGCCCGCGTCCCATAGGCCGGTACGACTCTGTCCACTCTGCGGACGCCCCTTGGGGCAGGACCTTCCCCTCTGTCAGTATCCCTACTATTCCAGTGGGGATACTAGGGATCGGGTGAGGTGACGTGAGTACGCCGAGGAGATCGCCGAACAGAGCAGCGATGGGCACCGCCTCCGCACCGCTCGGCCGACCGGGTGACCACCCCGACCAAAATCTCGCAGACGATCTCGCAGAACATCTCGCCGAACACGCCGCCGGCCGGCCCGCCGACGACGCGATCTGGCCCCGCGTCACCCGCGAACTCGCCGACGACCTGGCCTTCGACGCCCTCGCCAGGGACCGGGCGGGGAAGGTGCCATTCGACGAGGTCGCCCGGCTCCAGGAGGCCGGCCTGCCCGCCCTGCTCACGGCGCCGGGACCGGGCAGGCGGGGCGCCGACTGGCGGGCCGCTTCCGCGGTCGTACGGGAGATATCCGCCGCCGACAGCTCGGTGGGCGAACTTCTCGCCCATCACTACGCGCTGTCCTGGAGCGGCCGCTTCTTCGGTCCCGTGCGGAAGCCCGGAGGTCGGCGCCCGAGCGGGCCCGCGCTCGATGTCCGTACGGCCGAGGGGGGCTGGCTGCTCGCCGGCGGCATCGAACCGCCGTGCGCCGAGACCGGCCCCGGGCTCATGCTCACGCCCGCCGCCACCGGCCCCGGTTGGGTCCTCGACGGGGCCCGTACCTTCGCCTCCGCCGTGACGGTGGCCGACCGGCTCGTCGTCGGGGCCCGCCCCGGCGGCACGGGCGAGCTGCTCGTCGTCCTGGTGGACCCGGCCCGGGACGGGGTGTTCACCGACGCCGCCACGGACCGGGTCGGGCAGCGGCTCGCGGGCGCGGGCACCGTCACCTTCGACCGGGTCCCGGTGCCGCCGGAGGACGTCATCGGCGCCGTTCCCCAGGACGAGCACGCCGTGGCCCCGTACACCACGCTCGCCCCGCTGGCCCTGCGGCTGCTCCTCGTGCAGGTCGCCCTGGGCGTCGCCGAGGGGGCGCTCGCCGAGGCCCGGGACATCCGCCGCGCGGGAAAGGCGGCACCGGCACCGGCACCGGCCGGCTATCCGGGAGGTCACCCGATCGGCCTCCCGGGTGCGGACGGCACCGGGACGATCAGCGCCGGGGACGATCCGTACCTCCTCCTCGCCTACGGGGAGCTGGCCACTGCCGCGCACGCCGCCGCGGCCGTGGTGGAGCGGGCGACGGACGCACTGGCCCGCGGTCTGCTCGCCGCCCGGTCGCTCGGCGTGGAGGAACGGGCCGACATCGCCGTCCTGGTCGCGGCGGCCGAGACGGTCACCGGCAGGGCGGCCGTGCACATCACCACCCGCGTCCTCGAACTCGTCGACGGCACGGCGGGCGCCGACGTCCGCTCCGGAGGGCCCGGCTTCGACCGCTTCTGGCGGAACGCCCGCACACTCACCGCCCCCACGCGGGCGGCCCACCGACTCCGTGACATCGGGGACCACTACCTCAACGGCAGCCACGCGCGTCTCACCCTGCCGGCCTGACGGTGGACACCGCGCCGGTGGAGGGGCGAGGGGACGGACGTACCGGCATGTCGGGACGTCCGGCCCTCTCGGCGGACCGCCGATGGGCCCAAGCTGGGAGGAGAAGGGCCCGACCGTCCGGCGGGCCCGACACCGCGCCCACGGAGGCATTCTGATGAGTCATGAGATCGTCGCTGGAGTGGACGGGTCCCCGGAGAGTCTCGCCGCGGCCGACTGGGCCGCCCGCGAGGCCGGCCACCGGGGGCTCCCGCTCCGCCTCGCGCACGCGTGGCGCTGGGAACCGCTCGACCTGCCCCTGGTGCAGGACCGCGCCGCCCAGGAGCGCGTCGCGGAGGCGGTCGTGCGCGAGGCGGAGGCCACCATCGCCGACCGCTACCCGGGGCTCGCGCTCACCGCCGAGGTGCTCGCCGACACGCCGCCCGCCGCGCTGCTCGGCACCGAGGGACACGCCGAGATGCTCGTCATCGGCTCACGCGGCCACGGGGCCGTGGCCGGGTTCCTGCTCGGCTCGTACGGCCAGCAGATCATCGCCGCCGCCACCCGCCCCGTGGTGGCCGTCAGGTCCCGCGACGGCGAGCCGGCCGAACCTCCCACGGGACACGTGCTCGTGGGGCAGCACGGCGGCCCCGAGGACAGCGCGGCCGCGCTGCGCTTCGCGTTCGAGACCGCCGCCGCGCGCGGGGCCTCGGTGCGGGCCGTACGCGCGTGGAGCCTGCCGCCGCTGTTCGCCTACAGCCCCACGTCGATGCGGCTCGCCGACGAGGCCGGCGGGCTCGTCCCGTACGAGGAGAAGGCGCTGCGCGAGGCCCTCGCGCCGTGGCGCGAGCGTCACCCGGACGTGCCGGTCACCGAGCACGTCGAGCTGGGCAGCGCCGGTCAGGTGCTGCTCTCCGCGTCGGGGGCCGCCCAGCTGATGGTGGTCGGCCGGCGGGCCGGGCGGGGAGCGATCGGGCCCCGGATCGGTTCCGTGGCGCACGCGGCGCTCCACCTCGCGCCCTGTCCGGTGGCGGTCGTCCCGCAGGACTGAAAGGGTTCAAGTGGTCAATGCGGGGTGACGCGCCGTGTTGACGCGTCACCTTGACGAGGAGTGTCGGGGCGGACGGGGCCGGAAAGTGTTATCGCCGTCGCCCCGGTGGCTCTCCCACAGCGCCGGACCGTCCGGCGACCACGGCGAGAGAGCGGAGCTCCATGCGGCACCACGACCACCCCGAGCACCACGACCATCCCGGCCAGCCGGTACCCGTACCCGTATCGGCGGAGGACACGGCGGCGCGCCCGAACGGGCGTCATCGCAAGGGTGGTGGGACACGACGGCGTCCGTCCGGCCGTCCGTCCTTCCGCACCGCCGTCACCGTCGCCGGGGCCGCGACCGCCGTGCTGACGGTGGCGACCGGCGTGTACGTGGCGGCCTCCCCGGCCGGGGGCCCCACGGCCCCGGGCTCCGCCACCGCGGGCACGGCCGCCGCTCCCGCCGTCGCGGAGCTGGTCGCGCCCCTGAACTCCCCTGCCCCAACTGCCCCCGCCGCGCCCGAGACCGTCCGGAAGGCCACGTCGACGTCCACACCGCCGCCCCCGTCGCCCACCAGCGCGCCCTCTCCCCGTACGACGAAGGCGGCGACGGCCCCGCCCACGGCCAGGGCCACGGCCACGCCGACGGAACCGAGGACGGAGCCGGAGCCGCAGCGGGAACAACCGGCCGCGCAGCCCCAGGCGACGCAGCGGGCACAGCAGGGCGCGGCCCAGGGAGCCGAGGCGCCGGCGGGGTCGGCCGCGAGCTTCGTCCAGGATGTCGTCGCCCTCGCCAACGCCGAGCGCGACAAGGCCGGTTGCGGTCCGCTCCGCGCGGAGAGCCACCTGCGGACCGCCGCACAGCGGCACGCCGACGACATGTCCGCCCGCGACTACTACGACCACAACAGCCCGGAGGGCCGCAACGCCGGCGACCGGATAAGTGAGGCCGGGTACGCGTGGTCGGCCTATGCGGAGAACATCCACCGGGGCCCGAAGTCCCCGGCCCAGGCCATGGCCGACTGGATGGAGAGCCCCGGCCACCGGGCGAACATCCTCAACTGCGCGTTCAAGGACATCGGGGTCGGCGTGACCCTCACCGCCAACGGCCCCTGGTGGGTGCAGAACTTCGGCGACAAGCACTGAGCCCTCCGGAGGCTCAGGAGGCGGGGGCGGCCAGTTTCTGCACCCAGATCGTGCCGCCGGGACCGGGCACCGACGCCACTCCGGTGTCCCGGTACCGGCAGTCGAGCATGTTCTCCTCGTGCATCGCGCCGTCCGTCCAGTCGTCGACGACGGACGCGGGGTCGGCCGTACCGCGGTCGAGGTTCTCGGCCCAGGCGCTCCAGTCGTAACCGGCGGCGGTGATCCGCGCGTCCGCGTACTCCCCCTCGGGGCTGGCGTGTCCGTAGTAGCCGCGCGCGGCCATGTCGTGGGCGTACCCGCGGGCCGCCGCGGTGAGGCGGGGGTCGACGCGCAGCGGCGCGCAACCCGCCTCCGCCCTCAGCCGGTTGACGAGTCCGGTCAGCCGCTCCCCGGCGTCGGGCGTCGGCGTGGGCCGGGGCGCCCGCCGGGTGGGCGTCGGGGCGGGCGTGGCGACGGTGGCGGCCGGCGTCGGAGTCGCCGGGGACGGAGAGGAGGCCGCCGGGGAGGGGGGCGCGGCGGCGGGCGCGCCGGGCTTCACGCGCGCGTGCGGCTCCTGGGGTACGAGGAGGGTGATCGCCCCGAGGACGACAGCTGCGGCCACTCCGGCAAGCCCGGCGCGGCGGAGCGTCGTCCGGCGGGGGACGGTGTCGAAGGAGACGGGTTCGGGGGCGGGGCGGTCCCAGGCGGATGCGACGGGTTCCGGGGCGGGGCCGTCCCAGGCGGATGCGACGGGTTCGCGGGCATCGCCGCGTCCGGCCGCGTAAGCAAGCGGTTCGCGGGCGTCGCCGCCACCGGCCGCGAAAGCACCCGGTGCGCCGGCATCGCTACCGCCGGCCGCGAAAGCGACCGGTTCGAGAATGTCGCCCCCACCGAACCCGGCGGCGAGCGGAGGCACAAGGCCCAGGCCGACGAGGAGGCCTTCGACGGGGGCGAGGCCGCGGCGGCCGGTCACCCGGGCGGCGCAGTCGGCGCAGGTTCGCAGATGGCGGGCGACGCGTTTGCGCCAGAGCGGGGAGGGGCGGCCGTCCCAGGCTGTGACGGTCTCCGCGAGGCCGGGGCACATCGGCAGGGCGTCAAGCGCGCGGACGACGGCCCGGCCGGTCTCGAGGCGTTCCTTCATCCGCTGGACGCGGACGGCGGCGTGCTGCGGTGAGATGCCGCCGAGGCCCTCGGCGAGTTCGGCGCGGGTCAGCTCGCCCGCGGCCTCCAGCCACCAGAGGGCGAGGAGTTCGCGGTCGTCCTCGTCGAGCCAGCGGGTGGCGCGGGCGACGTCGCGGCGCTGGCCGGAGAGGCCGAGCCGGAGGATGGTGACCTCGGTGAAGTCACCGGCCGGGTCGGCGAGGTCGCTGGCCCGGTCGAGCCCCGGTACGGGCGCCTGCATGCGTTCACGCCATCGGCGCCGTATCCCGTTCATGGCGATGGCGACGAGCCAGGACCGGAAGCGGGCCGGGTCACGGAGGGCGGCCAGGCCGTCCAGGGCGCGGACCATCGTCTCCTGGACGATGTCGTCGGTGTCGGCGTGGCCGTCGAGGGCCCGGCCGACGATGTTGTGGACGAGGGGGAGATACGCGCGTACCAGTGCGTCCCTCGCGTGCGCGTCACCGGCCCTGGCCGCCTCCACCAGCGCGGTGGTGCGGCCCTCGTCGATGTGCATGGATCTGCTCCCTCATCCCTGGTCCGAGTCCCCCGTCGTTCGGAGACCCGTGGGCGTGGGAGGGATAACACTTCTCTCCGGAGCCCTCTCCGGAGCTCTTTCCGGTGCGGGGCCCGGGCCCCTACACGGGTGGTGCCGTGGGCAGGGTCGGGACCGTGGCCCCGTTCCCCTCCCGGACGGCTGCCACGACGTCGTCGTGGAGATCGCGGCTCTCCTCCTCCGTCGCGCACGGAACGGGACTGCCCGACATGGTGAACCAGTCGGACGCGCCGCTGTACTGCACGGCCACGCGTGCTTCGCCCTCGGCCCAGGTCGTGTGCACGGTCACATCGCCCGTCACGACACCGGCCTCGTCGGTCAGCACCCCACCTCGCCCGGTGTAGACACCGGCGGTCGTCCAAGATGCCCAGCTCATCCATCCAGGTTCACACCCGGACGGCGGATGCGCCACCGACGGGACCGCCCCGGCCGGATGTGTTCCGGCCGGGGCGGTACAGCGGGTCTCGCGCCGGTCAGGCGAGGGACGCGACGGCCTCGTTGAACGTGGCGGACGGGCGCATCACGGCCGCGGCCTTGGCCGGGTCGGGCTGGTAGTAGCCGCCGATCTCGGCCGGGGAGCCCTGGACGGCGTTCAGCTCGTCGACGATCTTCTGCTCGTTGGCCGAGAGGTTCTCGGCCAGCGGGGCGAAGGCCTTGGCCAGCTCGGCGTCCTCGGTCTGGGCGGCCAGCTCCTGGGCCCAGTAGAGGGCGAGGTAGAAGTGGCTGCCGCGGTTGTCGATACCACCGAGGCGACGGGTCGGCGACTTGTCCTCGTTGAGGAAGGTGCCGGTGGCGCGGTCGAGGGTGTCGGCGAGGACCTGGGCGCGGGAGTTGCCCGTGGAGGTCGCGAGGTGCTCGAAGCTGGCGGCCAGGGCGAAGAACTCGCCGAGGCTGTCCCAGCGGAGGTAGTTCTCCTTGACGAGCTGCTGGACGTGCTTCGGGGCGGAGCCGCCGGCGCCGGTCTCGAAGAGGCCGCCGCCCGCCATCAGCGGGACGACCGACAGCATCTTGGCGCTGGTGCCCAGCTCCAGGATGGGGAAGAGGTCGGTCAGGTAGTCACGGAGGACGTTGCCGGTGACGGAGATGGTGTCCTCGCCGCGGCGGATGCGCTCCAGGGAGAACTTCGTCGCCTCGACCGGGGACAGGATCTTGATGTCCAGGCCCTCGGTGTCGTGCTCCGGCAGGTACTGCTTCACCTTGGCGATGAGCCGCGCGTCGTGGGCGCGGTTCTCGTCCAGCCAGAAGACGGCCGGGGAGCCGGTGGCGCGGGCGCGGGTGACGGCGAGCTTGACCCAGTCCTGGATGGGCAGGTCCTTGGTCTGGCAGGCGCGGAAGATGTCGCCCGCGGCGACCTCCTGCTCCAGGACGACGTTGCCCGCGGAGTCGACGAGGCGGACGGTGCCGGCCTGGGCGATCTCGAAGGTCTTGTCGTGGGAGCCGTACTCCTCGGCCTTCTGCGCCATGAGGCCGACGTTCGGGACGGAGCCCATGGTCGACGGGTCGAAGGCGCCGTTGGCACGGCAGTCGTCGAGGACGACCTGGTACACGCCGGAGTAGCTGTGGTCCGGGAGGACGGCGAGGGTGTCGGCCTCCTGGCCGTCCGGGCCCCACATGTGGCCGGAGGTGCGGATCATGGCCGGCATCGAGGCGTCGACGATGACGTCGGACGGCACGTGCAGGTTGGTGATGCCCTTGTCGGAGTCGACCATCGCCAGGGCGGGGCCGTCGGCGAGCTCGGCGTCGAAGGAGGCCTTGATCTCGTCGCCCTGCGGGAGGGACTCCAGGCCCTTCAGGACGCCGCCGAGGCCGTCGTTCGGGGAGAGACCGGCGGCGGCGAGGACCTCGCCGTACTTGGCGAAGGTCGCCGGGAAGAACGCGCGCACGACGTGGCCGAAGACGATCGGGTCGGAGACCTTCATCATCGTGGCCTTGAGGTGCACGGAGAAGAGCACGCCCTCGGCCTTGGCGCGGGCGACCTGCTCGCTGAGGAAGGTGCGCAGGGCGGCGGCGCGCATGACGGCGGCGTCGACGACCTCGCCGGCGACGACCTTCAGCGGCTCGCGGAGCTCGCTGGTGGTGCCGTCGGCGGCGGTGAACTCGAAGCGGAGGGTGTCGTCCGCGGTGACGACGACGGACTTCTCCGTGGAGGCGAAGTCGTTGTCGCTCATGGTGGCGACGTTGGTCTTGGACTCGGGGGTCCAGGCGCCCATGCGGTGCGGGTGGGCCTTGGCGTAGTTCTTCACCGAGCCGGGCGCGCGACGGTCGGAGTTGCCCTCGCGCAGGACCGGGTTGACGGCCGAGCCCTTGATCTTGTCGTACCGGGCGCGGACGTCCTTGTCCTGGTCCGTCTTCGGGTCGTCCGGGTAGTCCGGGAGGGCGTAGCCCTGCGCCTGGAGCTCGGCGACCGCGGCCTTCAGCTGCGGGATGGACGCCGAGACGTTCGGCAGCTTGATGATGTTGGCGCCGGGCGTCTTGGCCAGGTCACCGAGCTCCGAGAGGGCGTCGGCGATGCGCTGGCCCTCCTCGAGGAACTCCGGGAAGACGGCGATGATGCGGCCCGCGAGGGAGATGTCCCGCGTCTCGACCGTGACGCCGGCCTGCGAGGCATACGCCTGGATCACGGGCAGGAACGAGTACGTCGCCAGGGCAGGCGCCTCGTCAGTGTGGGTGTAGATGATGGTCGAGTCAGTCACCAGGGTGCTCCGCTCCACGTCTGCGTATGCGAGATTGCTCGACATCAAGATATCTCGTGATCGAGGTCCTCGGTAAAGGGGCCCACGAGCTCGCCCTCGCGGGGCGCTCCGGTGGCCTCGACGAAGGGTCCGCCGAGGCGGTACGGGGTGGGAGCGCCGTCCAGCTCGACGCGGCGGAGCAGCGCGAGTGACAGCAGTCCCGCCGCCGCGACGACGCCGGCGGCGAGGGCCTGGCCGCAGCGGTGGGCGAGCTGGAGCTCGGCCGGGTCGTAGGGGCCGCCGGCGGGCAGGGCGAGGGTGGGGCCGAGCAGCCAGATGCCCGCGCCGAGTCCCGCGGCGGCGACGAGGAGGAGCGCGAGGGTCGCGAAGAGGCCGGCCGGGGTGGGTCCGCGCCGGGCGCCGGGGCGCACCTTGCCCCTGCGGGCGAGGAGGGCGAGGAGCCCGCAGTGGACGGTGAGGACGACGAGGGCGGCGGCGATGACGTCGCCGGGCCGGTGGCGGCCGGCCGCGATGGTGTACGCGCCGATGGCGACGGCCCAGAGGGTGGCGGCGCCGACGGCGAGGCCGCGCAGCCGGTACGGGACGACGAGGGCGAGGCCGAGGGCGATGCCCAGGGCGAGCGTGGTCTGGGCGCTGGGGAAGCCGCTGGGGAGGAGCGCCCCGCCGGTGTCGAGGAGCCGGGGGCGCGGTGCGTACCGCTGGAGCAGTCCGGTGAGGGCGAGGGCGGTGACGATCGCACCGGCGGCCGCGCCGGTGTGGGCGTACCGCTTGCGTATGAGGCCGACGGCGAGCAGCAGGACGCAGCCGAGGACGAGGGAGAGGGTGGTGAGCCCGGCGAGTGAGGGGTAGTCGCGGAGCAGGGTGGCGGCGACGGTGTCGGCGCGGCGGCCGGTCGTGGCGGTGTCGCCCCAGCGGCGGCCGGTCGCGGTGAGCACCAGGCCGGCGTAGACGACCGTGAGGACGAGGACGGCCCCGAGGCAGGCACGCCGGGTCCGGGTGCGGACGCGGGTGTGGAACGAGCCGGACGCCTCGCCTGCCACGGCGGCGTACCACCAGGTGTCACCGGCCTTCAGCGGCCTCGGGGAGCCGCCCGCGCGGAACCTGTCGTAGGAAGCCATGCCCCGATTCGAACCCACGCGCGGCGGCCCCGCCCGCTGGACGCACCCGAACGACGACCGCGCGGGACGGGGCCGCTCAGCGGTCCTGTCGGGGGCGCTGGGCCAGGACGAGGAGGACGAGTCCGCCGAGGAGGCCGAGGACGACGGCGACGCCCAGGGGGGCGCGGGTGGCACGGTCGTCGACGAGTTGGCCGACCGCCTGGAGCGCGAACGCCGTGGCGATCATCAGCTGGCCCCAGCCGTGCGGCGCCGTCCGGAAGACCCGGCGCCGCTGCCAGGACACGATCCAGCCCGTGCGCAGCGCCGCGACGCCGGAGAGCACGAGCAGGAGCGCGAGCGCGCTCGGGATGACGACGTACCAGTCCATGGTGGGCCCCCTGTTCCTCCGGCTCCCTGCCGGCAGGTGGCGCGATCATGCCATGGCGAGGTGCCGGGAGTGCGGAGGGGAGGGCGGACGGGAGGCCGTACGGCGGAGAGGTCCGCGCGGGGCGTCAGGAGGACGCGCGGACCACGAGTTCCGTCGGGAGCATCCGGCGGGGCTGGTCGTCCGGGTCGCTGGGCGCGGTGATCTCCTGGAGGAGCAGGCGGGCCATGGCGCGGCCCATCTCCTCGATGGGCTGGCGGACGCTGGTCAGCGGCGGGTCCATGTGCCGCGCGACGGCCGAGTCGTCGACGCCGACGAGGGCGACGTCCTCGGGGACGCGGCGGCCCGCCTCGCGCAGCACGCCCCGCGCGCCCGCCGCCATGACGTCGGAGGCGGCGAAGACGGCGTCCAGGTCCGGCCTGCGGTCCAGGAGTTCCCGCATGGCGCGGCGGCCGCCCTCCTCGGTGAAGTCGCCACCGGCGACGAGCGCGTCGTCGGAGGCGAGTCCGGCGTCCGCAAGGCCCTCGCGGTAGCCGTCGAGGCGGCAGCGGGCCACGTACATGTCGAGGGGGCCGGTGATGGTGGCGATCGCGCGGCGGCCGCGCGCGGCGAGGTGCGTGACGGCGGTCCGGCCGGCGCCGGTGTTGTCGGAGTCGACGAAGGCGACGCGCTCGTCCTCGGTGCGGCGGCCGTTGAGCACGGCGGGCAGACCGAGGGCGCGGACCTGGTCGGGCAGCGGGTCGTCGCCGTGCACGGAGACGAGGAGGACACCGTCGACGCGCTGGGCGGCGAGGTACTGCTCGAAGCGCTGCCGCTCCTGTTCACTGCGGATCAGGGTGAGCAGCAACTGCTTGTCGGCGTCGGCGAGTTCGGAGCTGACGCCGCGGATGATGTCGAGGAAGTACGGCTCCGCGAAGAGCCGGGCCTCGGTCTCGGGGATCACCAGGGCGACGGCGTCGGTCCGGCTGCCGGCGAGGGCGCGGGCGGCCCGGTTGGGCACGTAGCCGAGTTCGGCGACGGCCTGTTCGACGGCGGCCTTGGCCTGCTCGCTGACCCGGGGGGAGCCGTTGATGACCCGGGAGACCGTGCCGCGGCCGACTCCGGCTCTCGCGGCGACCTCTTCCAGGGTGGGCCTGCCGGTCTGTCGCCCGCTCACCGCCATGTGCCGCTTCTCCCCTCGGGCCGCCGCCCCGCCTGCGTGTGCACGCGAACCTATCAGGCGGTACGGCGGGCCCCCGGGGCGCCGGGGACCGGCTCAGGCACCGGTCGGCGTGAGCTCGGCCATGGCTCCCCAGCCCTGCTGCGGGACCTCGACGTTGATGATCTCGGGGGTGGTGGCGATGGCTCCGGCCATGGCCGCGAGTCCGGCCGTGAAGTGCGGGGACGCGACGTGGGCGGCGCCCGCGTCCGCGTCGGCGAAGGCCTCCAGGAGGACGAAGACGTTCGGGTCGTCGACGCTGCGGGACCAGTCGAAGAACAGGTTGCCGGGCTCCGCGCGGGTGGCGCGGGTGAAGTCGGCGACCAGGTCGAGCCAGCGGTCGGCGTGGTCGGGGCGGGCGGTGAAGCGGACGGCGATGAAGATCATGCGTCCAGCGTGCGGCGCGTCGGCGGGCGCGGCCAGTCGCCGCGGTCAGGATTCCGGCAGGGCCGGAAACGCGGGTACGGCGCGGGTGAGCGCGGCCCGGATCTCCCCCTGCCGCCGCCCGAAGTCGGCGGTCGGCAGCGATACGGAGAGGGCGTGCACGATGCCGTCGCCGCGCTCGGGCAGCGCCACGGCGAGACAGGTGTACGCGAGGTCCGCCTCGCCCACCGACACGGCGTAGCCCTGGCCGCGCACCCGGCCGACCTCGGCCTCGAAGCGTTCGGCGCTGGTGATGGTGCGCTCGGTGAAGCGGGCCATTCCGTGCTCGGCGAGGTAGCGGCGGCGCAGGGGCCGCGGCAGCGCGGCGAGCAGGGCCTTGCCGTGGGCGGTCGCATGGGCGCGGTCCTCGGGACCTGGCGCGAAGGGGTGGTCGGTGTCGGTGACGGGAGCGGTGGTGTCGACGACGGTGATCAGGCCGTCCCGGTAGGCGGTGTGGTACGCCTCCGCGCCGGTGGCCCGCCGCAGCCGGCCGAGAAGCTCCCCCGTGCCGGCGCCGAGTCCGTGATGCCGCTGATGGGAGCGGTGGAGGGCGGGGACGCGGGGCCCTGGCGCGTATCCCTCGGCGGTACGGACGAGGTAGCCGCGGGCGAGCAGGGGGCCGGTGACGTGGTACACGGTCGAGAGGGCGCAACCGAGCCGCCGCGCAAGGGCCTTGGCCCCGACGGGCCGGTCGGCGTCGGCGACGACGTCGAGGACGGCGAGGGCCCGGTCGACGGACTGGGGCCCGGGGCTCGGGGGGACGGCTGGCATCGCTCCAGCTTAGACGGCTGGATCGCTCCAGCTCAGGGGCCCCGCGCCCGTGGGTCTCCTCGTACGGGGACGCATATGCAGGGGCCCGGCTCCCCTCCCTGTCCCCGCAGGTCAGACCGTCTTTATGTGCATAAGACACTCTTTCGGCGTATCGTCGAGTGGATTCCCCCATCCCCGACGCCACGGGAGAGCGTGTGCCCCGCTCCAGGACCCACCATGCCCCGACGCACCGCGAGGAGCGCCGTCCGCGTCTCCGGGCGGTCGCCATCGCCACCGGTGTGGTCGCCGTCGCCGCGGGCGGGCTGTACGTGGCAGGGCTGCTCGCGACCGGTGACGACATATCGGCCGGCACCCGGGTCGACGGGGTGGACGTCGGCGGGATGAGCCGCGCCGAGGCCGGCGCCAAGCTCGCGGCGGAGGCACCGGCCTCGTGGAGCGCTCCGATACCCGTGCGGGTCGGCGACCGCACCGCGACCGTGGAGCCCGCCTCCGCCGGCCTTTCGGTGGACCTGGCGAAGACCGCGGACGAGGCGGCGGACCCCTCCCGTGACCCCGTCACCGTCATCGGGCGGCTCTTCTCGTCCGGTGAGCGCGAGATACGCCCGGTGTTCGCGTACGACACCGAGAAGACCCGGGCGGCGGTGGCCGGGCTCGCCAAGAAGAACGACCGCGCGGTGCGCGAGGGATCCGTCGCCTTCCGTGCGGGCAAGGCCGTCGCGACGCAGCCGGTGACGGGCCAGAAGCTGGACACCGGGCGGGCCGTCGAGACCCTGCGCGCGGCCTACCCCGCCGCCACGGGCGCCGCGGCCGTCACCCTCCCCGTCGCCCTGACCGAGCCGAAGCTCCCCGCCACCGAGGTGACCCGCTTCCTCGACACGTACGCGAAGCCCGCGGTCTCCGGCCCGGTGACGCTCACGACGGGCACCGAGCGGCTGCGGATCTCCCCCGCCACCCTCGGCGACCACCTCGCCGTGAAGACCGAGAACGGCCGGCTGACCGCCGCGCTCGACGCGGAGGCGCTGCTCCGCGACCCCGACGTGGCCCGGCCGGTCGCCTCACTGACGGGCGCGCCCGTCGAGGCCACCCTCGGGGTACGGGACGGCAAGGTCGTGGTGGAGTCGGACGGCCGGCCGGGCCACGAGGTGACCGCGAAGGCCCTCGGGGACGCCGTACGCCCGCTGCTGACCAAGACGGGCACGGCCGCGCGTACCGCCCCGGTGGCCACCACCGTCACCCAGCCCGAGCTGACCGCCGGCTCCCTCGCCCGCCTCGGCATCACCGAGGAGATGTCGACGTTCACGGTGGACTTCCCGACCGCGCCGTACCGCACGACGAACATCGGCCGGGCCGCCGAGCTCATCAACGGTTCGGTCGTGCGGCCCGGCGAGGTCTGGAGCTTCAACAAGACGGTCGGCGAGCGCACCCCGGACAACGGTTTCGTCGACGGCACGATGATCCTGGACGGCCAGTACCGGTCGGCGCCCGGCGGCGGCGTCTCGGCCATGGCCACCACCGTCTTCAACGCCATGTTCTTCGCCGGGGTCGACCCGGTCGAGTACGGCGCCCACTCCTTCTACATCGAGCGCTACCCGGCCGGCCGCGAGGCGACCGTCGCCTGGGGCAGCCTGGACCTGAAGTTCCGCAACGACTCGGGTAAGCCGATCTACATCAAGGCGGACGCGACGGACTCCTCCGTGACCGTGAGCTTCCTCGGGACGAAGAAGTACGACTCGGTGGAGGCCGTCGCCGGGCCGCGCACCAACCTCAAGGAGCCCGCGAAGCGCGAGGGTACCGGCAAGGAGTGTGTGCCGCAGGAGCCCCTGGAGGGCTTCGACATCGCGGTGGACCGGGTGTTCAAGGACGGTGGCGCCGAGGTCAAGCGGGAGACGTTCAAGACCCACTACACCCCGCGCGACGAGGTGACCTGCAAGCCGGACCCCGAGCAGACTCTGGAGAAGACCCCCGAGAAGACCCCCGAGAAGCCCGCCGGGGAGCCCGCCGACGCGAGCTGACGCCCACCGGCGGAAGGGTGTCTTCCCGTTCGGCCGGGGCATGACTTCGGAGCGCGGCCCGTGGGGCCTGTCGGAAAGCAGCGTCGTCGGCCCTCGGGACACCGCGGGCCGGGCGGGGCCCTCCGGACGACAGGCCCCGCCCTCCCGGACGGGCCGCACCGATCCCGTCGGAGGCCCGCCTTGGCACAGCGCACCGACCCCTGCGAGCGGCTGCTCGACGACGCCGTGCGCGCGGGCGTCTTTCCCGGCGCCGTATGGGCGGCGGGCGACGCCCGCAGCACCCTGTCGGCCGGGGCCGTCGGCCTCCTCGACCCGGCGGACCCCGCAGGACCGACACGTGTCGACACGCTCTACGACGTCGCCAGCCTGACCAAGATCCTCGCCGTCTGGGCGGTCATCGGCACCCTCGTCGACGCGGGGAAGCTCGACCTGACCGCCCCGCTCGGCTCCTTCTGGCCCGAGGCGGCGGGACGGCCCCTCGCCGTGGTCACACCCCACCATCTGCTCACGCACACGGCGGGGCTGCCGCTGCGCGCCAATCTGCGGCACCTGTACGGCTCCGACCGGCAGGACGTCAGGGACGGCGTCCTCGCCGAGCCGCTCGTGCACCGGCCGGGGGCGGCCGTCGCGTACACGGACCGGGCCGCGCTCGTCCTCGGCTACCTCGCCGAGCACCTGACCCGGCAGCCACTCCCCCGCCTCGCCGAGGACCGCGTCTGGGCCCCGCTCGCCATGACGGAGACCCGGTACGGGCCGCTGCCCGCCGAGGTCAGGGAGCGGTGCGCGCCCACGGAGTACGACGACGAGAGCGGCGCCCCGCTCCGGGGCGTCGTCCACGACTTCTCGGCCCGGCTCCTCGGCGGCGCCTGCGGGATCGCGGGCGTCTTCACCACCGCCGCCGACATCGGCCGCTTCCTGCGCCACCTCCTGGCCCCGCGGCCCTGCGCCTTCTCCGCCGACTGGACGGCTGCCTCGCTCCGCGTCCACACCGGCGCGCTCGTACCGCCGCGCGGCCTGTTCTGGCATCCGGCGCCGGGCACGGATCCGGCGGACGACGTCTGGGCCCACTTCGGCTTCACCGGCACCGGCCTGTGGCTGTCACCGGCCCGTGGCCGGTGGGCGGTCCTGCTCACCAACCGGCTCCGGCTGACCCGCGACCCCGGCCCTCTGACCGGCGTCAGGAACGCCTTCCGGACCCTCGCTCTTCGGTGACCGCACCGGTCGCCCGCGCCGGTGACCCACCCCCTGATGGAGCGAACGGGGCGGGGGTTACCATATGAGCGCCGCCTAGCTCGAAAGATAATCTTGTGACTGTCAATGACGACTCGTTCACCAGCTGGAAGAACCGCGAGGAGATCGCGGAGTCGATGATCCCGATCATCGGGAAGCTGCACCGGGAGCAGGACGTCACCGTCCTCCTCCACAGCCGCTCCCTGGTGAACAAGTCGGTGGTCAGCATCCTCAAGACCCACCGCTTCGCCCGGCAGATAGCCGGCGAGGAGCTGTCGGTCATCGAGACGCTCCCCTTCCTCCAGACGCTCACGACCCTCGATCTCGGCCCGTCGCAGATCGACATCGGCATGCTGGCCGCCGAGTACAAGACCGACGACCGCGGTCTCTCGGTGGCGGAGTTCACCGCCGAGGCCGTCGCCGGTGCGACCGGCGAGAACAAGATCGAGCGCCGTGACGGACGTGACGTCGTCCTCTACGGCTTCGGCCGCATCGGCCGCCTCGTCGCCCGCCTCCTCATCGAGAAGGCCGGGTCGGGCAACGGTCTGCGCCTGCGCGCGATCGTGGTGCGCGGGGGCGGCGAGCAGGACCTGGTGAAGCGCGCCTCGCTGCTGCGCCGCGACTCGATCCACGGCCAGTTCCAGGGCACGATCACCGTCGACGAGGCGAACAGCACCATCGTCGCCAACGGCAACACCATCAAGGTGATCTACGCCAACGACCCCTCCGAGGTCGACTACACGGCGTACGGCATCGACAACGCCATCCTCATCGACAACACCGGCAAGTGGCGCGACCGCGAGGGCCTCTCCAAGCACCTGCGCCCCGGCATCGACAAGGTCGTCCTGACCGCGCCCGGCAAGGGTGACGTGCCGAACATCGTGCACGGCGTCAACCACGACACGGTGAAGCCGGACGAGAAGATCCTGTCCTGCGCCTCCTGCACCACCAACGCGATCGTCCCGCCGCTGAAGGCCATGGACGACGAGTACGGCGTGCTGCGCGGTCACGTGGAGACGGTCCACTCGTTCACGAATGACCAGAACCTCCTGGACAACTACCACAAGGCCGACCGCCGCGGCCGTTCCGCGCCGCTCAACATGGTGATCACCGAGACCGGGGCCGCCTCGGCCGTCGCCAAGGCGCTGCCGGCGCTGAAGGCCCCGATCACCGGCAGCTCGATCCGCGTCCCCGTCCCGGACGTCTCGATCGCGATCCTGAGCCTGCGCCTGGGCCGCGAGACCACCCGCGACGAGGTTCTCGAGTACCTCCGCGACGTCTCGCTGCACTCGCCGCTGAAGCGTCAGATCGACTTCACCACGGCCCCCGACGCCGTCTCGATGGACTTCGTCGGCTCGCGTCACGCGTCGACCATCGACGCCGGCGCGACCAAGGTCGACGGCGACAACGCGATCCTCTACCTGTGGTACGACAACGAGTTCGGCTACTCGTGCCAGGTCATCCGGGTCGTCCAGCACGTCTCCGGCGTGGAGTACCCGACCTTCCCGTCCCCGGCGGTCTGATCTCCCACCCCGCCCCACGGCACAGCGGCGGGGGGCCCCCCCCCCGGGGGGGGGGGGGGGGGCCGGGCGGGGGGGGGGGGGGGGGCGGGGGGCCCCCCCCCGGCCGCCGGCCACCCCCCCAAGACGACGGACAACACCGGGTAGACCCCCACCACG